>CAYMFD010000011.1:35816-59709 GCA_964389475.1 uncultured Saprospiraceae bacterium | reverse complement strand
TGATTTTGAATAAACTCAAAAACTAATGCGAAACCTTATAGTAGAAATGGTATTAATCATTTTTTAGCACCCTTCCCCGTTTCTCTTTATTATGCATCTTAACCTAGGCAAGTACAAAAAGTCTAAAAATAAAAATACTGGTAGTTGATTTCCTCAGCACACTACTATTCCACCTACCCACTTCAATCAACATAAAGTCCTAAGTAATTACTCCCAGTTACATCTTCCGAAATACGGCCTTGCATCATATTAACCTTATCCTTTATTTGTAATTTAGCCCTCTAGACTAAAGGGTAGATAGGTGGACGAGACAGTAAACAAGCAAACAGAAGAACAGGCACCAGGCACGGGACTCACGGGTATGTACAAGGAGTACTTCCTAGACTATGCCAGCTACGTGATCCTAGAGCGAGCTGTACCTGACATAGACGACGGCCTCAAGCCTGTACAGCGAAGGATACTCCATAGTATGCGTGAGATGGATGATGGTCGCTACCACAAGGTGGCCAATATCATAGGCCATACCATGAAGTACCATCCACATGGTGATGCAGCTATCGGAGCGGCCCTTGTCAATATGGGGCAGAAAGACCTCCTCATCGACTGCCAGGGTAACTGGGGAGATATACGTACGGGCGACAGCTCAGCAGCACCCAGATACATAGAGGCACGACTGACCAAGTTTGCCCTAGAGGTCATGTTTAACCCACAGACTACCGACTGGCAACTGAGCTACGACGGTCGTAATAAGGAGCCGATCACCCTACCTGCCAAGTTTCCGCTCGTACTAGCGCAAGGCGTAGAGGGTATAGCCGTGGGGCTCAGCACCAAGATCATGCCCCACAACTTTATCGAGTTGATCAAGGCATCGATCAAGATCCTGCAAGACAAGCGATTTAAGATCTACCCAGATTTTCAGACAGGTGGACTCGTAGACGTAGACGACTATCAGGGCGGTAAGCGAGGCGGCAGGATCAAGGTCAGAGCACGCATACGACCCGAGGGCAAAAACCAACTCATCATCTACGAGCTGCCCTACGGTGTAACCACGGACTCGATGATCGATAGCATCCTCAAGGCCAACGACAAGGGACTCATCAAGATCAAAAAGGTGGTTGACAACACAGCCAAAGATGTAGAGATCCTCATCGACCTAGCCAGCGGTGTGTCGCCTGACCTCACCATAGATGCCCTCTATGCCACGACCAACTGCGAAGTATCGATATCGCCTAATGCCTGCGTGATCATTGACAATAAGCCGCACTTCGTCACTGTCGAGGACATGCTGCGTATATCCACAGAGCAGACTAAGCGACTGCTAGAGCTAGAGCTGCAGATCAAGCTAGGTGAGCTCAACGAGAAGTGGCACATGTCTAGCCTCGAAAAAATATTCATCACCGAACGAATATATCGAGATATAGAAGAGTGCGAAACCTGGGAAGAGGTCATCGAGACTATCGATAGAGGGCTTAAAAAATATGTAGCCACTCCATCGGATAATAAAGGAGCTGGTGAGACTCGCATCGTAATGATGAGAGATATCACAGAAGAGGACATCGTAAGGCTTACTGAGATCAAGATCAAGCGTATAAGTAAGTACAATAGCTTTAAAGCTGACGAACTCATCAGCAAGATCGAGGCCGACATAGCGGATGTCAAGCACCACCTAGACCACCTTACCGAGTACGCCATCGCCTACTTCGACCAACTGCTAGAGAAGTACGGCAAGGGTCGAGAGCGAAAGACTGAGATCTCATCCTTTGAGACCATCCAGGTTCGCAAGGTAGTGGCCAACAACTCTAAGCTATACGTCAACTACAAGGAGGGCTTCGTAGGTATAGGCATGAAGAAAGATGAGTATGTGTCAGAGTGTAGCGATATCTCCGACGTGATCGCATTTACTAAGGACGGGAAGTTTAAGGTAGTACGGATAGCTGATAAGGTATTCATCGGTAAGAACATCATACATGTAGCCGTATGGAAGAAAGGGGATGACCGCACGACCTACAATATGGTCTACATCGATGCCGGTAGCGGTCGGACTATGGCCAAGCGCTTTAACATCACGAGTATCACCAGAGACCGAGAGTACGACCTGACCAAAGGTGCTAAAGGCAGCAAGGTGTTATACTTTACAGCTAACCCAAATGGTGAGAGCGAACTGCTCAACGTGCAGCTATCACCTACTGCAACGGCCAAGAAAAAGAACTTCGACTTTGACCTCGCTGACATAGCGATCAAGGGTAGAGGGGCTGGCGGTAATATCGTCACCAAGTATCCGGTACGTAAGATCACCCAGCTCGCAGTCGGTAAGTCGAGTCTAGGCGCTATCAAGATATGGATGGATGACGTGAGCGGTAAGCTAAACAAGGCAAAACGTGGTCAGTACCTCGGCGCCTTTGACACAGGCCACCATATACTCGTACTGTACAAGGATGGATCCTACGAGATCAACGAGGTTGACCTCAATAAGAAGTATGACCTATCGAGTATCGTCAAGGTGACCAAGGTAGACGATGAGGCAATCGTATCAGCTATCTACTACGAAGGCGAAAAGGGATGGACCATGGTCAAGCGGTTTAAGATCGAAACTGCAACACTCAACCAGAAGTTTGAGTATATCACCGACAGTAGCACGAGCAAGCTCTACTACGCCACTAATGACCCTGCACCTATCGTCAAGTATAGCTACAAGGAAGGTGGTAAGAAACAAGAGGCCGAGGTCAATCTCAGTGAATTTATAGATGTAAAAGGATGGAAGGCGCTGGGTAATAAGCTCAATGAGCACAAGGTCCTCAAGGTAGAAGAGTTGCACGAGACGATCACACCCGACCCGGACAAGGATCTGGATGCACCGGCAGCTAAGAGTCAGGCCACCCTCTTTGACACACCAGCCAAGAAGGATGATAAGGACAAGCTCGCACCGGGCGATACGATCGAGTTTTAGCCATGACTAGGACATTTAACGTAGACGGTACCTGGGCCTTGTTCCTCGATAGAGATGGCACGATCAACAAGCGACTACATGGTCGCTACGTCACCGATTGGGACCAGTTTGAGTTCTTAAAAGGGGCCGTAGAGGGAATAAGTGACCTCAACCCGATATTTGGGACCATAGCACTAGTCACTAACCAACAAGGGATAGGCAAGGGCTTGATGACCCATGACCGCCTGCACGACATACATGAGCAGATGATGGAGCGGATAGCTGCTAATGGTGGGCGGATAGACGAGATCTACTACTGTCCACACCTCGCAGAAGAAGACCCGATGTGCCGCAAGCCAAACCCTGGCATGGCCTTACAGGCAGCGACAGACTTTCCGGACATCATATTTACCAAGAGCATGATGGTAGGCGACACAGCATCCGATATGGAGTTTGGCAGGCGACTAGGCATGGTCACCGTACTTATCCTTGATGGTAGCAATAGTAGCGTAATGGCAGACCTCAAAATATCAAACCTCAGCGAGCTGTCGTTATACCTAAATGTGGACTAATCTTTGCATTCACATTAATATGATACGATATACCTTAATAGCTGCCTTAGTGCTAGTTAATGCGCTTTCTATCTATGGCCAGTCGCAGAACGAAAAAGGCTACTTCATGTACGAGCCTGAGCAATTTAGCCCGCCTACACAGGCACTCGTTGCTACATTTGAGGGGCAGCCAGCGGAGCCATTTATGGCCAACGACATCGTAGGGACAGAGCAGACACTCTCACAGTACAAGGATTCAAAATTGGTGCTTTGGTTTTGGGATACGGAGAGCCCACTAGCGCTATCACAACTAGACGACCTCAATAAGTTACATGCCCTTGCTGGCACGTCGGTCGTATCGTTTGCCCGCAAGCCATCCGCAGCGCTGCGTAGGTTTGCGGCCGATCAAGAAGTAAACTTTCCCGTGATCGGCAATGCAGATATATTCGGTCAGATGGCCTATGGCGCAGACCTTGGCTACCCGAGATTTTTTCTGATCGACGAGTATGGTATCATCAAGATCGTACTACCATCAGAGGCCTTCGCTGGCGAGGCGGAGATCTTCCCCATCCTCCGGGGTATCCTTGACGGATTTTAGATCAGCACCATGGATAAGCGACAGTTAATTTCTTCTGGGGCACCCTGGGAAAGCGAAGTAGGTTATAGCCGTGCTGTGAGAGTCGGTAATCACGTCTCCATATCTGGAACGACAGCTATCAAGGATGGTAAAGTCTATGCACCAACTAGCGCATATCATCAGACCCTAGCCATCATAGAGATTATAAAGTCAAGTCTAGAAGAAGCAGGTGGGCAACTATCAGATATCGTACGTACCCGCATCTACGTGACAGATATAGACGACTGGCAAGCCGTAAGCAGGGCACACGGTCAGTACTTTGGCATTATCAGACCGGCCTGTACTATGGTGGAGGTGAGCCGCCTCATACTACCAGACTTACTAGTAGAGATCGAGGCGGATGCTATTATTGTAGATTAACTACAAACAGCATCTTCTATCTGCATGCAGATGGGATGAAATAATATCAACCGATAGTAGCTATACTACTCGGATACTATTCTTGATATTCTGGATCAGATCTGCTGATACGGTGGACCGCTTGACATTGGTCTTGATGTATTCTCTGAAGTTCTTCTCTTTCTTAAAAAGCTTGCTGCAACGGGGATCCGTCTTGACCTTAGCTAGTAGGGACTGACAACTCTTGTCGTCTAGTTCATTGTCAAAATACATCTCTATGCGCTGGCGCATGTCATGTAGAGAGTCGTAGTTCATGATCCTTATTTTAGGTGTTAAAACACTATAAAGTCAGAATAAAAGATTGTCAAATATAACACATTAAAGGTAGCATTTTACAAAATGCCAAATAGTCAAAATTACCAATACAGTGTGGATAACTATTCCTCCTCTGCACTAGCTATGCGCTTGACCGCTTTTTTAGCACCTCGCTTATCTTCATAGCCTAGGTCTGTAGCGTAAGCCTTGAGTCTCTCCTTGAGCATGTTACGTGCCCTAAAGAGTCTACTACGGACGGTACCTATCGGCACATCGATAATCTTACTTATCTCCTCGTAGGTAAAGCCCTCGATATCACACAATAGCACGACTGACCTAAAGTCGATCGGCAGGGCATTGATGGCGGTCGTAACCTCATCGCCCATCATGTTATCGAATATCTCTTCTCGTAGATCGAAGTACTCTGTCTTGCTCTGGTCGTCTCCTCGGTGATAGCTGACT
This sequence comes from uncultured Saprospiraceae bacterium, assembly GCA_964389475.1. Classification (GTDB taxonomy): domain Bacteria; phylum Bacteroidota; class Bacteroidia; order Chitinophagales; family Saprospiraceae; genus CAYMFD01. The sequence goes on along the minus strand of CAYMFD010000011.1, from coordinate 54,479 downwards.
ATCTCTTCAAAATCGACTTTGGTAGGACGCTTGCTCTTCTTTCGATATTCGTTAATGAAGGCATTCTTACAGATTTTGAACAGCCATGCTTTCGCGTTAGTTCCCGGCTGGTACTTATCGATAAACCTATGCGCCTTCATGTAAGTCTCCTGCACAAGGTCATTAGCATCCTCCTCATTGTAGGTGAGGTGATAAGCAAAGGTTTTTACTGAGACGATATGAGGTAAGAGCTCATCCTCAAAAATCTTCTCATAGTCTGTAGAACTATCGGGCATACGGCAAACATACGAAAATCCGACTGTGACGTTCTACCATATATGATCGTACATTAGTCCCAATGAAAAAACCACGTGTAAATGCCGTCATAGATCTCGGCAGCAATACCTTCCACATATTAGTCGTCCACGCAGATAATAGGGAGACGATATACCGCGAACGTGTATTCGTAAGTCTAGCGGAGGAGGGCATCAGTCGGATAGGTGCCGCAGCATATGCACGAGGTGTACAGGCTATACAACACTTTGCCGACGTGCTATCCGCCTACGATATAGTACAGCTACGAGCCGTAGGTACTGCTGCCTTGCGATCCGCTTCTAATGCTCCAGCATTCGTCGAGGACGTCTATGCGCAGACAGGTATACAGATCGAGGTCATAGATGGTCTACAAGAGGCGAGGTACATACATGCCGGTATCGCCACTACCATCGACATCAGTCAGGGCCAGCACCTCATCATGGACATAGGTGGTGGTAGCGTAGAGTTCATCGCCATAGACGACGGAGACCTTACACTGACCCGTAGCTACAATATAGGCCTAGGCGAGCTCCACAATCGGTACAGCCATGATCACCCCATATCTGACGATCAGCACCGCTTGATCAAGTCATACGCCAAGGATCACATCCATGAGGTGTGTGCCAGTGCCACGGTGCAGGCCAGTCAGCAGCTGATAGGTGCCAGCGGATCATTTGAAGTACTGGCTGCATTGTGTGGAGTCGAGTTGGCTTTTGATCGTGCCGTCTCCATAGACGTCAGTATGGCGAGGGAGCAGATAAAGGCCGTGTTCCAGATGACCTTTGATCAGATCAAGGCACACAAGGCCATTCCCACTAGTAGGGCCAAACTGATCGTCCTCGCTATGATACTGATAGAGCTAGCGCTTGATAGCACAGATGCCAAGACGATATGCCTCAGCCCTGCAGCTATGAAAGAAGGGGTACTAGCACAACTATAGCCACCAACCTACCGCCAGGTAGCGATGGCTGATACGGGCAGCCGCTCTGCTGGTAGATCCACCTCTGGTCTATGGCCGACGTAAAATAGTCCTAGGCAGCGCTGACCTTTCTCGAGGTCCAAGAAGGCTTCGGCACTGGTGGTCATAGTCTTGGGGCTGCTCCAGTAGGCACCGAGGCCTAGGTTGTGGGCAGTGAGCCACATATTCTGCACAGACATAGCTGTCGCTGCCACTTCCTCCCACTCGGGTACTGACGCTGCGGGGTCACGCTGCATGCATATGGCTATGACCACCTGCGCCTGCAGTGGCTTTTTACGTGTCTTTTTCTCCTTGCGTTCGAGGTAAGCCTCGCCTGCTGTAGCCTTGTACCGGTCTCCTAGATAGTCCGATAGTTCAGACCTGCTTTCTTTAGTATGAAAAACGATATACCGCCATGGCTCCGTCTTACGATGAGTAGGAGCCCACCTAGCCGACTCGATCAGCGCCTCGATATCATCTTTATCTATTGCCTCGCCTGTATACATATTGGGGAATACTGACCTTCTAGCTCGTATTGCGTCATTGATATCTATTGCCATGCTTTACCTCTCTTGATTTTACTCGTTACTATAATAAAGAACTCGGATTACAAAGATCAGTTCTACGTTGACAATTTAAGAAGACAAGTATTTATCTGTAGATACTAAGGAGTTTTTAGATTATGTACGAGATATCGGATATGCTCGACTGGCCTCACATCGACGGGCTCAGTGCATAGCGTAGATATTATTACTGACTGCTGTACTAGCTCCACACTAGGAGAATAAATACCTTTGGACGACTAATGCTGTCACTATGATCCTGAAGTATATATCAAAATTTAGTCTCTGGATCTGGGGCTTTAAGGTGCGGGGGTCGGTGCAAAACGAACTGTCCAAGAAGCTCTTCGTCATCATACCCCATACGTCTAACTGGGATGGACCTCTCGGCATATTCGTTAAGCTGGCGTGTGATATGCAGCTCAACTTCCTAGCTAAGGACTCCCTCTTTAAGGGACCACTCGGCTGGATCGTACGCGGACTAGGAGGGGTGCCCGTCAACCGAAGCAAGAACAATCGCCTGGTGGACTACTGCGTAGAGCTTTATGAAACAAGAGACAACTTCGGGCTAGTGATTACCCCAGAGGCTACCAGGAGCAGAGTGACCAAGCTCAGAAAAGGCTTTTACAATATAGCCCATAAGGCCGAGGTGCCACTAGTCTTGGTCGGCTTTGATTACCGTAGCAAGGAGGTCCGATTTAGAAAGCCCTTCTACACCTCTGGGGATTACTACAGCGATATGCGTATCCTACTGCCGTGGTTCGATGGGGTAGTAGGTAAGCACGAAGAACTCAATAGCCTTCCCTTTCTGACTGACTTAAATCTCAAGACTGATCATGAGGGATAAACTAGGCCATATAGGAGGCTACCTCTTGAGTATAGCCGGGTCACTGGGCCTGCTGTATGTACTGCTCGATAGACGACTGTTCTATCTAGGGTCGCAGATGCTTGCAGGTGGAGGCGACTCCCTTAAGAACGCCTTTACGCCAGCCTACCTATACAAGTGGGATGAGGGTGTATGGCATACCGCTATGAATTATCCCTATGGAGACTTCGCTGTCTATACCGATGCGCAGGTAGGTCTGGTCATGATCCTGCGCTTACTACGAGCCATAGGTATCGATAGTGAGCAGCATGCACTATTGATTATACAAGGTCTACCCGTCTTATCCTTCGTCATCGGTGCGGTCCTACTATACAAGCTATCTAGACACTTCCAGATGCCTGTATGGTGGAGTGTGTTGGTCAGTCTATCTTGTATTGCTTTTTCGCCCCACATCTATAGGCATGTAGGGCATTTTGGCCTTGCTTACGCCTTTGTCATACCCGCCTACTGGCTCTACCTCCTACAATGTGTGAAATGGCGCTGGTGGCAGACGATAGCGGTGGGAGCCAGTATGCTCCTGTTATCAGCCTACCTACATCCTTACTGGATACTGATACTCACGGTGTTTACGATGAGCTATGTATTGGTTGATTTCTTTTTTACAAAAACCATAAAATGGCTCCCGCTGCTAGTCTCCATAGGTAGCATAGGATCTGTATTACTTCTCAATACGCTACTGGATCCTGTAGGAGATAGACCCGCACATCCATATGGCTTACTATCCTTTAACACCCAGGTGCGGTCGCTATTCTCTCCACACGGCTTTATACATGACTTGGTCACACCCTTACTGAGTAGCCGAGTACCCAACTTTGAAGGATACGCCTACATAGGTCCACTCCTCTATGCGCTGATGGTTGGTTTTATCCTCTTTTTAATCCTTCAGCGTAAGCGATGGCACAGCCTGCAACACCTAGGAATACCTCTAGAGCTGAGGATATCATTTGTGGCGAGCCTCCTAGTCCTACTCTTTGCTGCGGGTATACACGTAGAGATAGGCAATGGCATCATCCTAGAGTGGATATCGCCGCTACAGCAGTTTAGATCACTCGGTCGCTTCGCATGGGTATTCTGTAATGTAGGTGCTATATGGGCTGGCGTGGTCACGTATCGACTAGTCCAAATGCTGCCTTGGCAGTGGTTACGGGTAGCGTTCTTTGCTGCTACTTTAACACTAGTTGTCGCAGAATCCTATCAATGGCTCGCACATCGCAATCAACAGATCGATAAGTGGGCCGTAAGTAGTAACTGGCTAGAGTCACAGACTACACTATCGGACTTACTGACGGCTAGTAATCGCCAGCCACAAGACTACCAGGCGATCATAACCTTACCACCCGCCATTGAGGGCTCTGAGAAGGTAGGCAAAGAACCACGCTACCACGTCAAGCGCCATGTACTGCCCTTCGTCTATCAGACGGGGATACCTACGACTATGAGCTGTATGTCGAGGACATCCCTCAGTCAGACCCTCAACCTTCTACAGATAGGGAGTGGTAGCCACGTAGAAAAGCGATGGGCCAAAGACCTGCCCTCTGACCAGCCGCTACTCGTAGCCATAGAGCCACGTGACACCCTAGTATTTAGCGACCTCCTCACAGACGCCACACTACTAGGCGTACAGGACCATATCTGCCTCTATGAGACTCAGTTAGGTGACTGGCAGACCGTCGACTATCTGACTACAGACCGTCTCCCTATCTCAAAAGACAACATAGGCTATGCCCTTAATCTCGTAGAGGATGGTAACGCTGAGGGCATATTTGGCACCAAGGGTCAGGAGCTGAGTAAGGAAGAGCACCTGTTACTTACCTGCCCCGTAGATATCGACACGTCAACCACTGCCCATGCCAGCGCATGGTTTAGAGTAGAGCCTGACGACCGATCTATTGCTATCCTAGACCTAGCTGCCTACGACGCCAGCGGTACCCAACTGTGGCGACACGGAGTACGCTATGCCCAGGACCACCGCTACGAGATACATGATGACTGGTACCGCATCGATCAAATACGAGAAATAGACAAATCGGTCAAAACACTTAAGCTCTTCGCCATAGGAGCAGGCCTGCAAGTAGACCAAGGCTTAATCACGATTGACACGATCCACCCAGTAATCCCTATCAATGAGGATTACTGGCAGGTAGGGCATAGTATCTACCCGCTAGCTGAGTAGGATCTTTACGAAATTGCCCAGTTCACTAGCCAAGACCTTGACACTCATCTCTGATAGGACTACATCCTCGCGAAGGTCGACCTCTACCTCTGTCAGGGATAGCTGCTGCTTACCCACCAGCTTTAGAAAGTCCATATCGATCAGGTAGCGGTCTATCGTAGTCTGTAAAAAGACGTCACGTCCTGCGGCTCGCATACCCTTGAGACCGCCTTGCGTATCTGTGCTAGGTAGGCGTAGGAGTAGTTGGTTGACCCTCTTGAGTGCCTTGCTGATCATACGCCGCCTTGCAGGTATCTGCTCATAGTAGCTGGCATTACGTACACCTATGGCCACATCACAGTCGTCTAGCGACTTATGCACCTTAAGCAGGCTATCCATCGTGTATGGGAAATCTATGTCCGTAAATAATACCAGAGGCGCTTTACTTGCTCTCATGCCAGCCCGGAGTGCCGCTCCCTTACCACGATTGACTGACAGGTCGATGTATGTGAATGCTGACAAGTGACTGTCCAGATAAGCCACACCATCACTGAGGTCAGCGCTACTGCCATCATTGACAGCAATAATGTGGAGGTCGTCGATATGCTGCTCCATCAGACGTACGGCCTCGACAATGCGGACCTCCCAGCCAGGAAGTGGATTGTAACAGGGTAAAACTATGTCTAAAGCGTATGGCACAGCGTAAGGTACTCCAATTATCTACTGCTACGTCTCCTTATGCCCTAGACTCTATGTAAGATCGCAAATCTGCTAGCTGTTGATCTGTCATTTTCTCTTGGGGGTATTGCGGCATATACGATTCTTTACCGCTCTTGACAGGCACTCCCCAACGTACTACCTGATAAAGAGAATGTCTCGTATACTTAGACATGTGCCGTTTGAGGTGCTTAAAGGAGAGTTTGGTGTCGTCTAGGTGTAAGTAAGAGTAGCGTGCATTTTGGTGACAGTGGAGGCAACTATTGTCATAAAGCAACTTACCATTATCGGTGTCACCCACTAGGCCAGAGCCTGCTGCTCGATCTGCAGGAGGTAGAGAAAATGTGGCTGGCGATGCCTTGATATACCTGCTTTCTATCAGGTCTATCACGTCTTGATCTTGCTTGCCCTCATCTAGGGTCATCTGTATCCACTCTAGCTCCTCTCCAGCAAGGTTGAGGTCATCCATCTGTAGACCTATATCCCACAAGTAAGCCATCACTGACTCGAGCTCCCAGTCTGCCAGTTTCCGACCCTGAGCACACTCGACAGCACATAACTTGACCGCCTCGCGGAGGTCATTTCTAGCGGGATTGACCAGTTCGCCATATTTCTTGTAGTAATCTCCATTGTAAAAAGACTCTCTATTGACAGCACCGTAGAGGGTGGTTCCCTGTAGGTAAGGTATCCCTCTCAGTTCGCTATACTCTAGACGAGCTTGTGGATCCATAGACTCTAGGTCGGGATCTTCTTGTACGACATTATGACAAGATGTACAGACGAAGTGCTTACTCTGTTGTCGTGTCGCCTTACCGTTACCCTTGGTAGCAAAACCCTCTTTTATGAGCCTTTCGCCTGCCTCAGCACTAGCATTAACGATCAAGAGATTGGGCTTGAGATGGTCTACATCCTTACCTAGGGCCTCGAGGGTCGCTAGGACAGACATAGTAGTCACATCTTCCTTGATGGTATCAGCGTCTGTAGCGCTACTTGCTAGTACGATGCTGACGATGATTGCAACGACGTACTTTATCATATCTTAAATAGTCTTGAGATGGTAAACCCTAATCTAAACTCGCCGTCTCGCCAGTCGCTCTCGGTGTAGGGTATGTAGTCGGTTTCCGCTATACCTGTCGCATTGGTAAAGTTCATCTGGAAGACATGACCTCCGCCAGTTTCCCACTCGACACCGATGCCTAGGGCAGGCAAGAAGTCCCGCTCGCCATCGGCATTAGCTGTGTTACGTAGGTTGCCAAAGGGTACAGTCGCGTCAAGGATAAGCCCGATCGCCTTAGTCACTTGTATGCGTGCTGAGGCGGATGCATGTACAAGGTCGTTAAGATCATTAAAGGGCACAATATTGCGATACGTCCAACCACCACCCAGCTGCATGCTAAATCGCGGCGAAAACTTACGTGCTAGCAATAGCTGCATGTGGTACGTGAGTCTATGCTCAGGCTGTGCGAAAAAGTTAAGGTCGTCCTCCCTAGTACTCTTGGGCATGGTCGAGAAAGATCCCATACCGTATAAGACCAAACTGAAAGGCTGGTTGCCATTGACCTCCTGCTCGATGATCCTCATTTTGGTAGTAGCACTGATATTCTGTCTGAGAGGTCCTGACCCTTTGGTACGCATGATACCGACTGTCCAGTTATGGCCTAGTCCGTAATCAAAGCCTATCATAACATCCTCGGCCTCCTCTAGACCATAGAAGGTCGTCCAGCCACCACCGTCGCCACCAGCATCACCGAATCGGTGACCGATCCGAAAGTCCAAGCTGCCATGTGGCACCATCTCCACGGAGGGTGTGTTTATAACCCGAGTGTCTTTAAATGTCTGAAAGACCTTCTGAGCAGGTGCCTCACCTGTCGACTGGGCATAGCTTACAGTGGTTATCACACACGCTAGGAATATCGATAGTAGTATTGTATATCTCAAAGTAATGTCATTTGGCTAGTGTAAAAGTAGCTAATCCCATTCGTATTTATAATCCCATAATATATAGGTGCTGGATCATCGGGGCTCTTTGTGCTCAGGCTTGCGTTATTGCGGCTATCGGAGCAAACTTCGGAGCGAGGGCTCCTGCGGTTACATCATCGCGCCACAGGCTCGGTCGTGACGGTCATTTGCTGGCCGTCTCTGATGATTACGATATTGACAGGAGTACCGGCTTCGACCTTTTCTAGTGCCAGCGTTACGTCGCTATTTTTCTTTACGTCGGCATCACCTATCTTGATGATAACATCTCCACTGCCTATGCTACCCGATCGATCGCGGCTGAGCCCACGCAAGCCAGCTATAGCTGCCGGACTCCCCTTGTAGACTTCTGCAATCATGGCACCATCGATACCTACCCTATCGACATACTGCTGTGGCACTAGACCTACACCCAGGACTGGTCGCATCACCTTACCATACTTAATGATGTCAGGCACTACCCAGCTCACCTCATCTACGGGTATGCTAAAGCCTATGCCTGCACTTGCTCCTGAGGGACTGTAGATCTGTGTATTGACACCTATGAGTCGACCCTTGCTATCGAGGAGAGGACCACCGCTATTGCCTGGATTAATAGCAGCATCTGTCTGTATCACGTCTTTGATGGGCCTACCGCCGATACTCTTAATCTCTCTACCCAATGCACTGATGACCCCAGTAGTCAGGCTGTAGTCTAGACCAAAAGGGTTGCCGATCGCAAAAACAGACTGCCCCACCCGCAGGTCAGCACTGCTGGTCGTAGGTATAGGTCTGAGCGAGGCGGGAGGCACGTCGATTTTCAATACCGCCAGGTCTTTGTCGGGTTCGATACCTACTAGCTGGGCGATGTGGGTCGACTGATCGCTCAGGGTCACTCTGATCACCTGAGCACCCTTGATGACGTGGTAGTTGGTCACGACGTGGCCGCTCTGATCCCATACAAATCCTGATCCCGATCCAGCGGGTACCTCCATAGCATTACGTGTCCAGTAATCACGCCGCACCTTACTCGTGGTAATATATATGACTGATGGTGCTGATCGCTCGAAGAGATCGATCGTTGCCTCCTCTATGCTCGTAATCTCTGATGAGGCAGCACTTGATGGCTTTCTAGGTAGTACTCTGACTGTGTCGACACTGACTTGGTGGGCTAGCCCAGAGACATCTACGGGCTGTGACCGGTGGCCCATGAGGTAACCACCAGCAAAAATCACAATCGACAGGAGTACATAAAGTGCTTTCATCACTAAGTGAGATAAGTATTTTAGAAAACAGAACTAGTCAATAAACGCAAGAGGAGTCAATATGTATACAAGCTCACTCATACTACATCCAATCCTGGTCACACACCTCCACCTCATACAAGAGCCGATCCCTAAGATCTCGGCCCAGGTGGTCAGGCAGGTAGGGTATCGTGTGTGTGCCGGCGGCTGTCTTGACCTTAATCGTAACAAGGCCCTTACGTCGCTGATATGGGGAGGTCGAGTGGGCAACGTACTGCAACTTATGTAGAGGTATGATCGTACGATAGTCGCCCCATGCGCCACCAGACAAGACTAGGTAGTCATCAATCAGCGCATACCCTAGTTTTCGGTAGGCCCTCCATGTAGCCGCTATCCAATACACCAGCAAGCCTATAGCGACTGCCAGCTGATAGTACTTCTGCATATAGATAAAAACTCCAGCCAAGGCCAGCAATGGCACAGCTACGAATGCCATCCTACGATTGCGCCAACTGACGTGTACTCCCTCATACTCAGCACCTCTATCTACCACCCGACCGAAGACGTCTATTAATATACGATCTATATCCGATCGCCTGATACCTACGATGGTGAGTGGCTTCTTACTATTTATCGCCTGCGAGCCCACTTGCTTGATACTTAACTGATATAAGCCCACCGTCTTGCGCAGTAAATTGTCTCGCCAGGCGATGGTCTGGATCTTACGGTCCGAGGCACTTATCGACTGCTTAGTAAATAAGCCGTGCTGTAGCCTGAAGCCATCCTCCTCTCTTACGAAAGAGAGGCCGTAATACCTAATCACTATCCTTACCAGAGATATGAGTAAGCTGGCTATAAGGAATGCTCCTATGAGGTAAGTTGTCAATACAGCCAGAGACTGTAGCGAGGGCAGGTAGTCCGCCGTCTCTACACCTATACCCTCTAGTTCTGAAAATAACCACAACCCAAAAGCAATGATTATCCAACCCGATTTTAGGTGATTTTCGGTAAGGCCGACGACGAGCAAATCGCCGATATCGACTTCATGTACTACCTCCTGCTCCGCCACTACGGCCTCATCTTGATCTTCCTGCTGTGTATCCCGCTTGGCCTCTTTTTTACTAGATAGAAGTAAGTTTTTTAGTGCCTGCGCCTTGGCAGTCGATAATGCGTCGATGGTTATCTCCTCACCAGTAGAGCCAGCAGTATCCACCTGGACGCCTACCACTCCCATGAGGCGATGTAGGAGGTTTTGCTCGATATTGATACTCTGCACCTTGCCGAGTGGTAAGACCAGCCGCTTTCTCACTAGGACACCACGATTGACGACTAGTTCGCCCCCTTCTACGTAGAATGTATACCTAAAGTAGCCTAGTACAGAGACCACCATAGACAGCAAGGCGATCGCCACTAAAACGATGGTGACTTTCGTACCGAAAGAATCATTGGACCCTCCCAGAAAAAACACAATCAAGAATGGCCAGAGCTGCCTGACAATAATACGATAGGTCTTGTAAATAATCTGAAGTATAGCAGCTGCGGACTGCCGTTGAGTCTCAGAAAAGCTATGCTCTATCATCCGAGAAGTCCGCTTGACTGATGATGAAAGCCCGGATACTCTCCGCTGTACGCTGGTCTAGGCCCTTGATATGTAGGTCGCTACTCACACCACCTGCAGTATAGACCTGCAGCTCGTACAGATTAAGCCAGCGTCCTACAGGGCCTTGGCTGACCTCCGTATGCTGTATGCGGCTGTAGGGTACGGCAGTCACCGACCTCCATAGGTATCCACTCCTGTATATAATATCGTGCTGCCTGATGGCATACCCTGCTAGGGCATAGGCCTGCTGCGTAACCCATAGTGACCAGCAGGCGAGTAGACCCCAGGAGATGGTAGCTATCCCTATCACGTAGTCAATACCCAGCCAGCCCAGCACATGACAGGAGTACATCACTACTAGTAAAATCAGCAACCAGATGGAAGATACTATCATGGAGTACCTCCTGTAGCTAGGCTGTAGCTGATGATATGCTACACTGTCTACATCTGGTATTGTCTGCAACTGGTCGTTAGTAAATGACATCATTATCGGACGCTAGTCATCAAGAGATCTATGGGTGTGTATTTTTGACCAAAGCGCTTAGCCATATACTCATTGGTCACACAACCCTTGTACGTGTAGCAACCATGCCTCACTCCCTCACTCTGATACAGTAAGTTGTCGATCGACAATGATGTGCCAGCCTTGAGCAGTAGCGGTGTGATGATATTACTTACGGCTGCGGATGCTGTGCGAGCGACTTTGCTAGATATATTGGGCACACAATAGTGGATTACGCCATGCTCCTCATAGGTAGGATGCTCATGTGTGGTTACGCGGCTAGTCTCTATGCAGCCTCCCTGATCTATACTCACATCTACGATCACACTACCCGCCTTCATCTTGCTGACCATCTCCTCTGTCACTATGATAGGCGAGCGGCCATGCGTACTATGGATGGCACCTATGACAACGTCAGCACTCATCAACTGATAAGCAAGGTACTTGGGGTTAATAACAGAGGTGTGTAGCTGTCGGCCCACCTGACTCTGCAGTCGCATAAGCTTACTGATATCATTGTCAAATATCCGTACCGATGCCCCTAGGCCTAAGGCTGTCTTGACCGCAAACTCGCCCACCACGCCTGCACCTAGTACGACTACTTTGGCAGGGGGCACACCCGTGATACCACCGAGCAAGACTCCCCGTCCGCCTCGAGTATTGCTCAGTAGCTCTGCTGCCGTACTTATAGCTGACATACCGGCTATCTCACTCATGATCCTTACTATATGAAAGGCACCATCGTTACCATGTAGATACTCCATAGCCAAGCCACATACTCGCTTGGCCTTGATCTGCGCAAGGTACTCGTCCGGCATAGTAGGCAGCTGTATGGGCGATATCAGGACTTGGTCGCGCTGCATCAGCTGTATATCAGCGCTGGTCGGTGGGGCGATCTTAACGATGATCTGCGACTTGTACAGTTCGGCTTTGCTCTCAATAATCTCTGCGCCGGCCTCACTAAAGTCGTGATCCGTATAGTTAGACGCCAGCCCTGCGCCTCGCTCCACTAATATACGGTGACCATAGCCTACAAGAGTACGAATACTATTGGGCACGAGGGAGACCCGCTTCTCTGTCTTGCTCGAGTCTTTAGGTATCCCTATAGTTACAGATTGCTTGTTACGAGAGACCGTCAGGACCTCCTCTTGTGTCTGATACTGCCCCTCTGTAAAGAACTCGGTAAAGGTGATTTTTGTCGGATTGCCCATATATGATCTATGCTTACAGCAGACAAGATAATGAGTATTAGAGAAGCGTGACTTTCACTAGTACCTTTACGTCTACGATATGTATAGCAGATAAAACTATATTTACGTCATCTAAACAAAATCAAAACACGTTATGATCAAGGAATTTAAGGAGTTTATCATGAAAGGCAATGTACTGGAACTAGCAGTTGCAGTACTGATCGCTGGTGCCTTTGGCCTAGTAGTCGGCTCATTTACCAATGACATCATCATGCCTGTCGTAGGTTATTTCACAGGAGGTGCAGACTTTAGCGACCTTAAGTATGTATTGCAAGCAGCAGCTGGCGAAGACACTCCAGAGGTAGCTATCATGTATGGTAAGTGGATCAACACGATCATCAACTTTGTAATTGTAGCATTTGTACTATTCTTGATTATCAAGGGATACAACAAGGCTAATGCTCCTGAAGAGGCGGCACCTGCAGGCCCATCAGAGACAGACCTACTAGCAGAAATAAGAGACCTACTAGCCAAGTAAGCTAGCATCTCTGAACATATTATATTGGGGTCCGATACTGAGGTAGTATCGGACCCTTTTTTGTTTATTGTGACAAATGGCCGTAGCGGCGACAACAGTTTGTCTCCAGCAGGCATTAATTAGCAGGATATTACAAATCACTATCGATATGCGGATCGGAATAGTATGCTACCCCACTTATGGTGGTAGTGGCGTAGTGGCTACGGAGTTGGGGCTAGCACTTGCAAGCAAGGGTCATGATGTTCACTTCATTACCTATAAGAAGCCTGCTAGGCTTAAGTCCTTTCACCCCAATATCAGCTTCCATGAGGTGGACTCTATGGAGTACCCCTTGTTCGATTATCCGCCATATGAGACCTCGCTAGCCAGCAAGCTCGTCGATGTCGTCAAGTATGCTCGACTAGATGTCCTACATGTCCACTATGCTATACCGCATGCGGCAGTGGCTTTTATGACTAAGGCTATCCTCAAGTCTCAAGGCATCATCTTGCCTGTAGTAACGACGCTGCACGGTACGGACATCACCCTAGTAGGTAAGGAGCCTACTTTTTCGCCCGTCGTAGAGTTTACCATTAACCAAAGTGACGGTGTCACAGCCGTATCTCAACAACTAAAAGACGCTACGATGTCAGCTTTTGACATCAAGCGTGACATCGAGGTGATCTATAACTTTATTGATTTCAACCGTTTTAAGCGATCTGACAAAAGTCACTTCAAAAAGGCATTGGCACCAGAGGACGAACGTATACTCGTACATGTCAGTAATTTTAGAAAAGTCAAGCGGTCAGGTGACGTCATCCAGGTCTTTAAAAGGATATCAGACGTAATGCCTGTCAAACTGCTGATGGTTGGTGATGGTCCCGAGCGGAGCCACAACGAGTCGATGTGCAGAGAGCTCGGACTATGCGAAAACATACGATTTCTCGGTAAACAAGACGCCGTGGAGGAGCTACTCGCTGTATCTGATCTATTTATCTTGCCTAGTGCCAATGAGTCCTTTGGTCTAGCGGCACTAGAGGCGATGGCCTGTGAGGTACCCGTGATATCAAGTAATGTAGGTGGCCTACCTGAGGTCAACATACACAATCAGACAGGCTATCTGGCAGAGGTAGGCGACGTGGACAAGATGGCTCAATACGCTATCGAGATCCTCAAGGACGAAGAAAAACTAGCTCAGATGAGGGCCAATGCACTGCAACACGCCAAGACCTTCAGCATAGAGCGGATACTACCACAGTACGAGGCTCACTACACTAGGGTGATAGAAAAAGCAAAAACGCCACAACTAGCCTAGGGGATATATCTTATTGTTAGGTGGAGTAGGTATTGTGCTGGCCTACTACTTCTACTACTACCTATTAAAGTAGCCTATAACTAAAAAAGCCCGACAGCTTACACAAGCTGCCGGGTTATTACTTTATGAGAAGTAATTACTGCCGATGAGGGCAGAGAGTAATCTACTCTTCTATTTCTTCTTCTGGAGCAGCAACGACTACCTGACCTCTGTAGTACAGAGCTCCATCTACGCTGTATGCTCTGTGATACTGATGTACCTCACCTGTAGTCTTGCAAGTAGCAAGCTGGGGTGCTGTCATTTTGTAATGCGTTCTACGCTTTCTCTTTCTCTGCTTTGAGATCCTGCTTTTAGGATGTGCCATATCTCCTTATTTTATGATAGTCAGCAATCTGACTACCTATGTCGAAACTTAGTCTTCTTCTATTAATTATCAAACTTGAGCCCATCTAAAGAAGACCAAACGTCACCACTAGGTGTATTGTCTGCCTCTCCATCGTCTAAGCGATCTAGCTCATCATCGATGCAAGACTTACCGTCTACTTCGGGATGTACTTTTCTCAGTGGTTGTAGGACAGTAACGATCTCGTAGATAGCTGCTGCTACATTTACCACTGACGCTGTCTCCTCCATCGTAATGATGTCCTCGTCTAGCGTATCGTCTTCACCTTGCTGCAGATACATCGTGTATGATCCTGATACGGGCACACTTACTGGCTCTAGACATCTATCGCAAGTATGTACGCAGGTACCTTCTACATCAAAGATCAGGTCAGAGTGACCGGGCTTCTTTATTAGTTCAAGCTTTACCTTAAATCGACCATTGTCGATTATTGATTTTTCAAAATGAGAGAAAAACGCATCGTCCACCGTAAAGTGCATGTCGTGCACACCGTCGTGTAGTCCTTTAAACGGTATATCAAAATGCTGCAATGGACGCTTCACTCTCCCAATTTTCCAAATGGAGTGCAAAAGTACTACTAATGCTTAAGTTGAGCAAGCATTATAAATACGCAAAACGATATCAATAAATATCGCTGTCTACAGGTGGCGTATATATCTACACAGATAACCTAGGTACTAGGCTCTCTCTCCGTCTAGTAGGGCGAATATCTGATTGGAGTGGTCCTTCGTCTTTACCTTCTCGATGACACCAGATATCTTCCAGTTTTCGTCGATGAGGAATGTCGTCCGGTGTACTCCCTCGTAGGTACGGCCCATAAATGTCTTGGGTCCCCACACACCAAATGCAGTAAGTACAGCCTTATCTGTATCAGAGATCAGGTCATACTGAAACTCGTATTTGTCGATAAACTTACGGTGCTTCTTCTCCGTATCAGGACTCACGCCTAAGATCTTGTAGCCTTGCTTTTCGAATGTACGATAGTTGTCCCGTAAGTTACACGCCTCACTTGTACAGCCAGGTGTATCATCCTTAGGATAAAAAAAGAGTACTAGCTTTTGACCTTTAAGGTTCTCGGATGACACGATGTCACCATCTTGATTGGTAGCTGTAAAACTTGGTGCAGCGTCACCTACTTTCAAATGCTTCATAAAGCGTACACTTTAGAATATTGTAGAAACTATGCCCATCGTAGTTAAGTCGGCATCTCTTTCCTTGCGAACTATATCGCCTTCAGCCACAGACTGACCTTGAAGAAACACACCACTGTATCAAATGTTTAAGACAGTATCAAAGCTCATAGTATAGATAACCGATACAGCGATCATACCTACCCTCATTGGGACCGTAGTACACCAGGAAGGTATAGCTGTTATTAGTCTCGCGATGACTACCCTCTAGGCGCTGCATGTCTATCGTGCCATCATCTTGTTTGACCGCATACATATAGTTATAGTAGCCTTGCTTGAGCTGGACGGTATTCTTATAGGTCTTATCTCCTACGTACTTCATTTTAAAACGATCTAGTAGGTCCCAATCCGTGAACTCTCCGATCGTATATATCTCTCCATCAAATATCTCGGGAAACTCCAATGTAAATGTCACATCGACAAACTCTCCCCAAGTATCTGCATCTCGCTGCCTATCCTCCCTAGTGGTGAGGACCCGACTACCATTAGCATCGATCCTAAAGAGGTAGGGCTGATAATTCCTGCTTCTGTCTCTAAATATATACACCTGAGCCCCCTGGTCATCAAGGTCGATAGTACTCACGAACTCCGAGGTGAAGTTGAGCGACCTTATATCGAACTCCCTAAACTCGTTGTAACCCTTAAAGGTGATGCTATCGGTATAGTTGTACTTCCATATATCGCCAGCCCAAGTCTGACCTATGAGGCCTCGCCGAGCGGAGTTCCAGTTACCGTTTTGGTATATGTCTAGTGTGAGCTCGCGCTGCGGGTCAAATACGCTGACATCACCTAAATTAACATCTATGTCCATCTCTACATGTGTCCGAAACTTAAGGACGTCGATAGGACGCTTAACCTCCACGCTGATGGGCACGAAGGACTCCACCACTACGAATCGCCTAGTAAAGAGCAGCGTCAGGTCTTCGTCATCGGTGTATACATTGAGTACGTAGTTACCTGATAGCTTCCACGCCGTAAAGTCATTGGGTAGGCTGAGCTTGTAGTGCATATAGTTGCTATATACTGCCTGCGATGGCTCATACTGGTCTATCAACTCCCCATTATATCCGTCTAAAAAATCGTTTTCCAGTAGGTTGGTAGATGGTTGCCAGTCGCGGGTACAGTGTATGATCTCATAGTAATAGTCGTACTCAAAGGCGCCTAGATCGTCAAACTCAAGCATGAGCCGCCCAGTCATGGGTATAATAGGCATCTCATAAGAGGTGCCGCCTCCTGGTTTTTCGAGTACGACGGCCCGTATGTCCGGATCGTAGATCGTATCCTTATACACTACCTCCTGAGCACCCCCAAAAGTGGTCAGCACCATCGCGAAGCAAAACAAAACCAGATTACGGATACTCGTATATTTCATAGCTATCATCTACTTATGTAGTCATTATTACAGCGGCATAGGTTACGTGACATCGCCTATTTAAAGTCTCTATAACGTGTCGCCACATCTATCACATCTGCGATCATACATTTGTTGGCCGACGGACATGCATAGTATCGGTTTTAAAACAATAGATCAATACCTTTGTAGTACGACTGGATAAAAATACAATTATGAAAAAAGTACTACTTACTTCTCTGACGATATGTTTTCTTGCGGTGACCCTCGTGGCCCAAAGTGTCGATTATACCCAACATACTCTCGTGAGTAAGCGTACGGCTAGCTGGTGCAGTAACTGTGGTAATTGGGGATGGGATGCCTTTGAGGGCATACTATCAGACTTCGACGACTCGAATACAGCTATCGGTGTCGCTGTGCACAGCAGCACGAGTGACTATACCAATGAGGTTACGGAATACTTTATGCAGCACATTGGTACTGGGGCACAACCTGTCTTTTACCACGGTAAGACCAATCTTGGATTGAGCAGAAATAATGGTGCTGCTAAGCGACAAGAGCTACTCGACATAGCCAATACAGCTGCCGCTACAGACAGCCCCGTGGGCCTAGGCGTAGACGCATCCGTGGCGGGTGACGAAGTAACTGTCTCAGTAGCATACGGCACCGATAATGGCAGCTATAGACTAGGTGTATACTTACTTGATAATAATCTAGTGGGTTTTCAATCGACAAGAGGCAATGATGCGGTACACAAGCGTATGCTCGTGGGCTACATGACTCCTAGCGTAGAGGGTGATCTGCTTACAGATACAGACGGTACGGCCACCTATACAGCAAGCGTAAGCGACCTAGGTATATCTGCCATAGAGAACTACGAGGTGCTCGTAGTCGCATGGGAGGTCAGTAGTGGCCTAGTATTCGCTAATGGTCGAGTCGTTGACATAGAGCAAGGGGCTGTAAACACCACTCAAGTGGAGATTGCTGATCTTAAGTATCTGATTAATGACACCAATATCGATGTGTCATGGTCTAGTAATGACATCCGCCAGGTGGACCTCATCGATCAGTCAGGTCGACTAGTACAGTCTGTCCAGGTAAGTGGCCAGCAAGCTCAGCTAGACACACCAGATCAAAACGGTATCTACATCTTGTCTCTATACACGTCGCAAGGCCTCGTGAGTGAGCAGATCTCTATCGTTAAGTAGTCGTACCTAGTGTCTCGTTAATATCCGTATTACTAGCCTGTATCGCTGGCAGTAGAGCTGCTAATAGGCCCAGTGCTAGTGATCCAGCTATGATCAACCACTCAGCAGATATCCATCGCCAGCCTGTCAGGTTGTAGCGATAGTCGTCAGCCAGTAGACCAGCTGTCCACTGCATAGCCACGTGGCCTAGCAATAAGCCTAGCAAGCAACCGAGTAGCGACAGTAAGACTCCCTCCCAGGTAATCAACCCAAACAGCGATGACCTACTACCACCCATGACTCGCATCAAGGCTAGCTCATAGCGTCGCTCGCGCATACTCTTAAGTAGGGTGATGAATATACTAAACGCCGACACGACTGCGATCAGCAAGGCTAGCCACTGCAAGACGTCTGTACCCGTCCCCATCATACTGTATAGACGGTTCATCTCTATCGCAGGACTAGCAGCCTGCAGGTCCGTGTTCTCATTAATGTTGCGGGCAAAACTCAGAGCCGGAAAGCTCGCCTTGTTGCGATAGCGGACCAGTATCGAAGTGATGTCCTCGTCACCATGTTCGATCAGGTGGGCCTTATCAAAAGTTGCAGATGCATGGTCGTGTGCATGGTCTCCATGATCATGG
>CAYMFD010000011.1:0-35716 GCA_964389475.1 uncultured Saprospiraceae bacterium | reverse complement strand
TGATCATGGCCGGCATGGTCGTGGTCGTGATGATCGTGGTCATGATCATGACCTTCATGATGGGCATGGTCGTGATCATCATGGTTGTGACTATCACCATCCTCGCTACCATGGTCATGGTTGTGTACATCCCAGACGGTCTCGTATGACGTGAGCAGCAGCTGGTCTATCACCGTACCTGTTCGGTCTAGCATACCTACCACCGTAAGTGCTGTATGATCGTGTGCAAGGTCGTCGTCTTCTGTCAGTCCGTGGCTAGACTTAAAGCTATCACCTATACCTAGACCTGTGCTAGCTGCCACGCCAGCACCGACTACAACCTCTCCAGATCGCTGCCATGACTTACCCTGTGACACCTTAGCCTCGTAAAATGGTATGATATCCTGGGTAGTACCTACTATTCGGTAGCCTTTGTAGTTGTCGCCTAGGCTCAATGGCACACTCTCCTTGATGATAGGGTGGCCTTCTTTTAAAAATGGCTTGGCCTCTTCGACACTGATATTACCCGTGGGTGCATCGACATGATACATACTGCATAGTATCATCTGTAGAGGACTGCCCTTAGCTCCTATCACTAGGTCAACACTGGCTAGATTATTATCAAACTGCTCTCGCAACTGTGTATTGAGTAGAAGGAGGTAGGTAATCAGCCCAACCCCAAGGGCAAACAGTATGAGGGTAAGCAGCAGGTTGAGGGGTCTGTGCAGTATGTTTTTCCAAGCTAGTCTGAGCATATCATCGATCTATGGTGCCAAGATATAACAACCCAGACGGACACAAGATTACTACTTGCTCGTGAATATCTGATCCTAGCCCTAGACTTGCCAGTCGACCTACTATCTTTACCCGCACTTACGGTGCCTTGATTACCAGTACTACATCGTCTTCTTTATGTCCAAAATACGTGTTGCATTCTTTGCCGATATCTTGTTGAGAGACTTCGACGGTGCCGCACGGACCATGTATCACATTATAGATCGTAAACCAGCAGACGTGGACATGCTCTATATCTGCGGCACGCCTCCCTCCCTAGAGGACCAAGAGACTATGCAGGTCGTCACGACCAAGACCTTCACTGCTCCCGGTAATGAGACATACAAGATCAGTCGACCTAGACCATCTCGCAAACAAATAGAAGAGGCCCTAGCGAAATTTAAGCCAGACGTCATCCATATTGCTAGTCCCAGCCTACTGGGCTTCTTCGCTATGCGGTATGGGCGGGCACATAATATACCGGTCAACACGATCTACCACACCCACTTTATCTCCTACATCCCCTACTACCTAGAGCGAGTACGCCTACTAGTAGGGCCAGCAAGTGCCTGGGTCAGATGGCAGTATAGGCGATTTTACAATAGCTGTCAGCGTGTGCTCGTCCCCACAGAGACGATTATGCACGACCTAGAGGGCACCGGCATAGATGGCCGTCGTATGCGTATCTGGGCTAGAGGCATCGATACGAGTCTATTTAACCCAGCCGCTGCCGACAAGACTTACCTGCACTCGATCACTGGCCGCAGTCGACCTGCGTTGTTGTTTGCCAGTCGCCTAGTCTGGGAAAAAAATGTGGCTACACTGATAGACCTACAGCGCGAGATACTAGACCGCAACCTCGACTATGACTTGATAATAGCAGGAGATGGCGTAGCCCGAGCGGACCTGCAAAAGCAGATGCCAGCAGCCATATTCTTGGGAGAGGTATCACAGAGTGACCTTGCTACCCTGTATGCCTCGGTAGACGCTTTTGTATTTACCAGTATATCCGAGACCTTTGGTAATGTAGTGACAGAGGCGATGGCCTGTGGCTGCCCGTGTATCATAGCTAACCAAGGCGGTACGACGGCACACATACAGGATGGCGGCAGCGGATACCTGGTACCTCCTACTGATGCCGGTGCCTACCTCGATAAGGCTCAGATGCTGATCGAGAGCCCGGACATTCGTCGAGCAATTATAGATGCTGGTCTACGATACACAGATGGACTCTCTTGGGACCACCTTGCTCAAACTTTTTTTATTAATATCGCCGAGATAATAGGTAAGCACAACACCACCAATGCGTAGTCACCCAGCATTAAAAGCCTTTAAGTACCTACTTGCAACTGCCGTTGTGGGTATGGTGGGTGTCTTCGTATATCGGACAGACTTTAGCGAGCTAGCTACTTATCTAGGTCGGCTGCCACAGGCATTTATGTGGGTGATGATCGTCACCTTCTTTGCCTATCTGAGCGGTACGATAAGTTGGTGGTTTTGCATCGACACCCCATATAAGCGGGGTCTCATCACTCGTATGTGGATCATACGTCACGTAGGAGAGATGCTGGCCATCTTTAACCCGACCAATGTGATTGCAGGCGACAGCCTCAAGTCGATCTACCTAGGTCGATCAGGCATACGTCAGGACAAGGCCAATGCGTCCGTCGTACTCTCACGCCTCGTACTGATCGTGACAGGCGTACTGCTTATGATTGTCTCGGGCATCTTCTTTATGATAGACCTCGTAGGATTACAGCAGGTCCTGCAGAGTGGCCTTATTGCCGTAGCTAGTATTGCGGTCATATTCGCTGTATTCAGGTACTTACGACTCATACGTCGCATCATAGCAAGGATCAAGCAAGTAGGCTTTGTAGCTAGCTTCCTCGAGGGAGAAGGAGGCAACCAACTGCGAGACTCGATCGCTACCTTTAAGGACTACGTCAAGACCTCCAAGGTGCGAGTCTTCTGGGCTCTATTTTTTGGGGCTCTACACTGGGTGCTAGGTGCCGCCGAGATATATGTGATCTTAGACGCCTTGGGTCAGGATGTCACAGTGGTAGACGCCGTATTCTTTGAGATGGGTGTGCAGTTTCTTAAGTCCCTCGCCTTCGTGATACCGGGCCAGATAGGTGTGGAGGAGTATGCTAACAAGATCGTACTCACCTCTATGAAAATCTCTGCTAACGAGGTATGGCTCATCCTATCCGTAATGCGGCGGGCAAGGCAGCTACTATGGCTGGCAGTAGCAACACTGCTGTATATCTACCTCAAGCGCATCATGAAACCTATCTACAAGGAAGGGATACCTAGCGTCGAAAGTTGAACGTAGAAAGTTGAAAGCTCACGGGATGTGCTCTCGCAATGACAAAAGCCTGGTGGATCATTCGTCATTGATACCAATCGACATTCTACATTCGCCACTCAACATTCGCCACTCGTCACTCCCTATATCTCACCCTTGGATCGCTTGTACCGTGCAGCCATGATGGTGCCTATTACAATACTAAGGATACAGTAGGTCGTAAAGAATAAGGCGCCTGGCGCCAGCTTGCTATAGTTAAGCGTCTCCACGGCAAATCCACTCTTGTTCCGGCCTATCTCGCCTAGCTGAGAAGTGACCAGCCCCTGAAAACCAATATAGGCCATAAACATCGCTACCACAAATACATCTGCCATACTCCACTTGCCGAGGTAAAAGATGATAGCACGGATAACTCGACTGCGACGTATGCCGCTTACATATAGGTAGAGAAGGCTAAAGACGAGCTTTAAGAGTGGTACGACGATACTAAATAACAAGATCAGAATACCGACTACCTTAAGGTCTATGCCCCTGCCCTCTATCAAGGTCCAGGTGACATCTAATATTGACTTACTCTGATAGTATAAGACCTGTTCGTCAAAGCTAATCTCAGACCCTAGTATGTTGATCCCAAACTGATTGAGTCGAGCATCTATATCTATCATAGGTAAGGACACGCCTAAGACCAAAAAGACCATGGATAGGATGGCCAGTAGCGTCAGATAAAATCGATATCCCAATACAAAGTAACCAAGCGTGATCAAGACAAAAATACCTAGGAGCCACTGGTACGACCGTCTGATCATCTGATCTAGGATAGCTTGCTCGATCACTATCCTGTCCTTAATAGCAGCAGTCGTCTCTGCAAGCGTCTCTGCACCATAGCGCTGGTAGATTGGTATCCGGCGATCACGGTATTGGCTAGGATCGGCGTCCTTGAGCATAGTATTAAGCTCTGCTTGCATGATCGCCTCAAACTGTGGCTCCTGCTTACGCAACTCCCTCGTCAGTTCTCGAGCGAGGCTAGGTATCTGACGCTTGAGGTTAAACTTTTTGACCTGGGGACCGAGATTGTCACGCAATAGCTTGACGAACATCTTGTTGATCTTACCCTCTCGCTCTACCTCATCAAATATCTGGTCAAAGAGCTCACCTCGCTCGATATAGCGATCGTACATCCGAAACAAATAAGCCTCTATCTCATCATTGGCCTGACCAAAGGCATCTTCTGATATAGTAAAAGATGAAATCCGCCGTGTGACGACATCCAAGGCCTTCTCCTTCCACAGTTGTATGTTAAAGAGACCATAGTTGATCCGATTGATCTCAGCGAAATCCTCCCGGAGCTCACCTACGAGCAGCTGCTGTTCTCGAACCTCATAACTCTTGACAGCTACAAATCCTATTACTAGCAAGCCGACCACCAAGGCCGCAATTTGAACACTCCGTGACATCTCATTCGTTATTTACAAAGGGACAACGAGCACAAGATCGTAAAAGGTACAAGAACCTCTCAAGATGTTGATAAGGCTTTATCTTGCGCAGGCTTAAAGCTGCGATCCGAAAAAACGAGCAGGTACTCAAATTTTTTTTTCGCATCGTGCAACGGTATGCACACGCTACTGACAATAAGGTCGTGAGATCTCATATTTAATTTTCTCACGTAAATCAAAGTTATAATGTCAAGTTTAAAGTTTTCATTTCTCTCTATCATCGCCATCGCCATGCTACTCGTATCTTGCGACTCTGACAATGCAGATACTGGTGGCACAGTACTTATAGATCCTCCTGCAGAGACAGTAGAGACTAATCCTCTCCTAGAGCGAACTACAACCAGCACCGGCGGCCTAGAGCTAGAGTGTGTTACGGTTCTATACACATTCGATCTAGTAGATGACGCTAACAATACGCATGCTATCACCAGTGAGCAGGACTTTATCGACCTGCTAGACGACGCCAACCTTGTTATCGTTGACTTCGTCTATCCTCTAGATGTCGAGGTTGATGGTGTTGCTCAGACCCTTGCTGATATTGAGGCTTTGGCAACTGCCTTTGCACAGTGTATTCCTAGTACTGGTTTTGGTACGGACCAGTTCCCAGCTTACAATGTCTCGGACGATAATTCTTGCTACGAACTAGTCTTCCCACTATCTGTCACTGAGCAAGACGGCAGCACAACTGTAATCAACGACGGAGCTGCGTTCGATGTAGCAGTAGCAGACCGCCTTTTGTTCTTTGCCTTCCCACTACAGCTTGAGCACGAAGATGGTAGCATCGTATCAGCTAATGATCCAGAAGAGATGTTTAATCTACTGATCAACTGCAGCGACTGGGGTATAGACTCAACGATTAATATCAGTGGTGTAGAGTTTATCGCTTGCTATACTATCGAGTTCCCATTTGACGTAGTACTAGCAGATGGTACTACAGTGACAGTCAATGATCATCAAGAGCTTTGTGATCTAATGCTAAGAGGCGAGATCGCTAACTACGCATTCCCTATGACGCTTAGCCTTAATGACTCGACCTTTACGGTTGCAGATGAGATGGCGCTAGCTTTAGCTATCGAAGATTGCCCAGGCTTTGGTGGTCCAAATGAAGGCCTTGACGCCTTACTATTGTTCGCTGGTACTCAGCCCGTTTTTGGTAATGGCAACACTGCTTGTTGGACTGTAAATTATCCGATTGATGTCACAGACTTCGACGGTAATACGACGACAATAGGTGACTTAACCAGCTTTGAGGATGCTATCAGCTTCGGTACAGCAGTACATCTAGTATACCCAGTGAGCTACACCTTCATCGCTGATGGTACCACCTCTACTGCAGCAGGAGTTGAAGACCTACTTGCTGATATCGACAATTGTCAATAGGCGCCATACTCAGATTGAGTGATAGATAAGACAATCATAAAAGCCTGTATAAATAAGGATCGGCGGTCATTGCAACTATGCTATGACCGCTGCTCTCCTTATGTCTACGCCATCATCAAAAACTACATTGATGATCCGCATAGTCGTAAAGAGGTACTCCAGGATAGCTTCATATCTATCTTTAACAGTCTACATACCTACGACGACAGCAAAGGGCTACTCAAGTCGTGGCTCTCAACGATCACCTATCGTACCTGTATCAAGCATCTCAAGGCACAGAAGAAGCTATCCATCATAGTAGCATATGACCAAGATAGGCACGAAGTAATCGACGACTCCCTGACCAATGCAATAAGTGCATGCAGTAAGGCTGAGGTAGAGGCAGTACTGTCCAAGATGCCGACAGGCTACAGAGTCGTATTTATCATGAATATCCTAGATGGCCTAACACATAACGAAGTCGCCACCGAACTAGGCATAAGCGCCGAAGCTAGCAGATCACAACTCTCTAGAGGCCTAAGGTGGCTCAGAAAAAACCTCTCCTCACAATCAAAAGACCTGGCATATGGCAAATACTGATAAACTAAAGCAACTGCTCAGAGAAGAGGCTCCACTGCCATCAGACCTATCATGGGAGGCGATGCAATCGTCTATCATCCCAGGCCTCAACGAAAGTGTAGGCACCAAAGCACCATACTATAAGTGGGTATCCGTCCTAGTGCTATTTGTAGTCTTGGGCTCTATCACTGCCTACTACTTTACTCTTGACAGTAGTCCCGCAGCTACACAGGTCAGCGAGAACACTGGCATAGCCCAATCTGAAAACCAACAATCCACCAAAGGACAAGACCCTAGCCCAGCATCTAATCAATACACCGCCGAAACACAATCAGCGTCAGTGGCACTACCAACCACACGAGAGCAAGTCCAATTATCGACGCCAGTAACGTCCCTACAGACAGAAGGCATCTCGTCTACTCCACAAGCCACTACCGCTGATAAAAAGGTCACCTCAGGCGTAATAAGAAAGACTTCTCAAGGAACCACATCTACTACTGCAAGCAGGTCAGAAAGCACTCCACATGTCTTCACAGAACGCCTGTCACAGAGTGGCATTGGCGCTACAACCCCATCCTCAGCTGAAGTAACTGCCTCAACATATGCAAGTGCAGAGCAGGAGGTCAGCTCAATGCCAACATCTACTACTACAATAGATCGTACTACGGCTAGAGCAACTAGAGAAGAACTGACTATAGCGCATCTCGTGGGAAGACTTGACCTGATAGAGATACAAAAGGCTAAACCGTCTATTACTGCTCCCTACTCGCCCCTCGATATCAAACCAGCAGAGTCATCACTAGCAAAAAATAATATGACCGTGAGTCTAGGTAGTAACCTGTGGGCTCGCAACACTGATCTCAACGACTACGAAAGAAGCCTTGCTGGACCATCCGTATCTCTCCAGTATGAGCGACACCTATCACGCAAGGTCAGCCTATCAACAGGACTACGATACAGGTCCCTGAGGAGTCGTCTAGACTACTACGACGAGCGAGACACGCTAGTAAGAGTCGACCAGTACCAAGTCAATACCCTGACCGGACAGAGAGACACTGTCGGCATCTCTACCGCGGCATATCAATATAGAGAGATCAGACATCTCAACCAGACGACCCTACTATCGATCCCCCTCATGATCAACTATCACGGGTCCCTATCTAGGTCGCTTACCTGGCACGCAGGAGTAGGTGTGGAATACACCTTACTTGCTGGGCAGTCTGGTCGCCACCTAGAGGAAGATCTGGCAAGTGACGGTTTTCGTAGTGCACAGCCACTATTAGATGGACCATACGATCAGTTGACAGGTCGCCTAGGGTTACAAGTTTCTACGGGACTAGACTATGCCCTATACGATAACATCTCGGCTACCCTTAGGGTCGGTGCTGTACAGGCTGGTAATAGCTGGTCTAGCAATGCGCCTAGCCACCCGACGATAGCTGATATATCGCTAGGTATCAGGTATGCGTGGTAGTTTTTATGAGCTCGAGTATCTGCCTAGATACAATTAGCTCAAGTTCGCACCATGAAAATACTAGAATAGCATTTGAGCAATAAAAAAGCCCTTACTGAGTCAATCAGCAAGGGCTTGTATCTTTCGTTTTGAGTATATTCTCTATTCTGTAACGCCAGTCACCAGCAGTGAGACTTCGTCCCTCAGCACCTCGACGAAGCCCTTATCTATGGTAAAGGTCTTGGTCTGGTTGCTTGTATCGATGATACGTACGGTCCCTTGGTTGAGAGACGACACGATAGCTGCGTGACCCTTGAGGATCTCGAACTGGCCGGATACACCTGGTACTTTCACGGAGGTGATCGTGCCGTTGTATATTTCTCGCTCTGGCGTGAGTACAGTTAGGTTCATAACTTACTATTGTTGATCTGTGAGGGTTGACTATGCTTCTGCAAGCATTTTCTTACCTGCCTCGATTACCTCCTCGATATTACCCTTAAGGTTAAAGGCCGCCTCTGGGTAAGCATCTAGCTCACCATCGATGATCATATTAAATCCTTTGATCGTCTCCTCGATCGGTACGAGTACACCAGGTAGACCAGTGAACTGCTCCGCAACGTGGAATGGCTGCGATAGGAATCGCTGCACTTTACGAGCACGATATACAACGTTTTTGTCTTCCTCTGATAGCTCCTCCATACCTAGGATGGCGATAATATCTTGAAGTTCATTGTATCGCTGTAAGATGTTTTTGACGCGTTCCGCCGTATTGTAGTGCTCCTCACCGATGATGGCAGCATCAAGGATACGAGATGTGCTATCTAGAGGATCTACCGCTGGATAGATACCTAGAGAGGCAATCTTACGCGAGAGTACTGTGGTCGCATCAAGGTGGGCAAACGTAGTTGCTGGTGCTGGATCCGTCAAATCATCCGCAGGTACATATACAGCCTGTACAGATGTAATAGATCCACGCTTGGTAGAGGTAATCCGCTCTTGCATCACACCCATCTCTGTCGCTAGCGTAGGCTGGTAACCCACCGCCGATGGCATACGACCTAGTAGTGCAGATACCTCAGAACCCGCTTGCGTAAATCGGAATATATTATCGATAAAGAACAAGATGTCCTTCCCACCATTAGGGTCACTCATGTCACCATCACGGTAGTACTCGGCTAGAGTCAAACCAGATAGGGCTACTCGTGCACGTGCACCAGGAGGTTCATTCATCTGTCCGAATACGAATGTCGCTTTACTAGTTTCTAGGGCTTTCATGTCGACCTTACTTAGGTCCCAGCCACCTTCTTCCATAGAGTGGAGGAAGTCTTCGCCGTAGTTGATGATACCCGCCTCTAGCATCTCTCTGAGTAGATCGTTACCCTCACGAGTCCGCTCACCTACACCAGCAAATACTGAGATACCATCGTAACCTTTGGCAATATTGTTAATCAACTCCTGGATCAATACGGTCTTACCTACACCGGCACCACCGAATAGTCCAATCTTACCACCCTTTACGTAAGGCTCGATCAGGTCGATAACTTTGATACCCGTGAAAAGTACCTCCGTCTCCGTAGATAGATCCTCGAAGCGAGGTGGCTTGCGGTGTATAGGTGCAGAACTATCATTAGTCAACTCACCGATACCATCGATAGGTGAACCTACTACGTTAAAAAGACGACCCTTGATCTGCTCACCGATAGGCATAGAGATATTGGCACCGAGATCCAGCACGTCTGTACCTCTGGTAAGGCCATCCGTTGCATCCATCGCGATAGCACGTATGCTATCCTCACCGAGGTGCTTTTGTACCTCAAGGACTACTTTTTCACCATTAGGCTTAGTAATCTCCAAGGCATTAAGGATCTCAGGCAACTTTGCGCCTTCTCCGCTGAAACTTACATCCACAACGGGACCGATGATCTGTTTGATCTGACCTATGTTAGCCATACTACTCTGTATTATCTAGGGTCTGTTAATAATCAAGCGAAAACTAGGTTGCCTTCGCTCGTAAAATTTGATGCAAAAATACGGCTTAGATACCTATTGTAGGTAGTATCAAGGCCTTAAGTCGTGTAATAGTAAATTGTATCGACTAAGCGATCAGGATGATGGTGGCTGCCAAGTCGTCGGTCAAAAGGCAGAAGATATATCGGCTCTATGTCTCTCTTACCAAATCCACCAACCACTCTAGGCGTTTAAAAGCACTGGGTAAAACCTGATTATTGACTTACTTTAAACAAATGGGTAGACAAAAACGCTAGTACACCATGCTGCTTAACAAAGCCAAACAATACAAGGGCCACCGTGCCGCGATATATCAGATCCTGGTAGTAGGCAACAAGTTGTGGTCCGTAGGGGGCGATGGTTTCGTCGTGGAATGGCCCATCGATAGTGACGGCGAGGATGGCCGAGTACTAGCCCGAGTCGAGGCTAAGGTCTTTGCCATAGCAGTCGTATCACCAGACATGATCGTGCTAGGCGATCTGTACGGCCATCTTTACTGGGTAGATATAGCAAAAGGGACTACCCTCCGTAACGTCAAAGGTCATCAAGGTGCGATCTACGGCATCACAGTCGTCAATGATAAGGTCTACACCACCTCTGCGGATGGCTATCTGACGCGATGGAGCACGTCATCTATGCTACCGGAAGAATCCATCTCGATATCTGCTGAGGGCTTACGCAAGATGATCTACACGGATCACGGTCTGATAATCGGTACGAGTAGTAATGAGGTGGTAGTCCTCGACCTTGAGGCGTGGCAGGTTACGCATCGCTGGCCAGCGCATGACAACAGTGTCTTTTCGCTTGCTGTGGTGGGTGATCGGCTACTATCAGGAGGCCGCGATGCTCATCTACGGTCGTGGCAGATGGGTAGCTGGCAGCCTGATGGTGATATGGAGGCGCATTGGTTTACGATCAATGACCTACTAGTCGTCGACGAGCACGACCTACTGATATCTGCCAGTAGAGATAAGTCCATCAGGCTGTGGGACCTCCACTCGATGACGCCGTTACTGACCAAGGGCCTACAGCAGGGCGGACATGTAAACAGTGTCAATACGCTAGCCTATCACAACGACAAGATCTACAGCGCAGGAGATGATAGGAGTATTATAGCGTGGGATCTGGTCATTTTATGACTGTGTATTAATAAAAGTGTCTATATTAGATTCATGACTAAACACCATATAAAATACACCTGAATATGCAAGGTTCACAAGTCACAAGTCAAGAAAATGTCTAGGTCTTTTAAGATTGTTTCGCTCGTCAATCGGCTACCAGAAGGTTATGCATTGGTTAGTGTCGATATAGGAGCTGACGTACTTCTAAATGCTCCTGGAGACCAGCTTTTTTGGTACATAAACGAGTACTGCTTTGGTATCCCCAAAACAGTTCAATTGCTGGTGACCCTACTCCAGCTCCACCTCTCGACTTTGGAGACTTAATGGGAGGATAAATGAAGCATCTTTTATTATTCTCACTGTATTTGATCGCATGTGTATATAGTACAGCATTCGCCCAAAGTAACGGTATTATAGCGGGTGATGATCTGCCTGATGGGCTATTCCCTGCGGAAGTAATCATTGATCAACGTGGCGATATCTATGGCGTAGAGGACTGGTCGACACAAGATAACAGCAGTCGATACTCTGTACTTGTGCAGTTGACAGCTGATCTAGATCGAGCAGTACTATTTGATACTCGTGATTCGCGAGATTACGATCTCATCTCGATAGAGTCCATCCATACTACCGATTCGCTCAATTACTTAGTGGGCTCTTATTTTGGGCCTCTCGGTGGAGTGCATGTAGGAGTTTTCTCAATGGATGATAGTTGGCAGATAGGTGGTCTCCTAGCATCTACAGAAATCGACGGTACGATGTCTCGAGCAGACAAAGACTGCTACTACATCCGTACCCTGCAAGAGTATCACTGTACTCTCGGCGAAGACCCAAGTTTCAGTATCTACAAGTCGCATATTAGGGTCGTAATTGCTGCCGATACGATCTTTGTCAACCGGCAGGCGTTCCCTGATAGGATTAGTGGAACAGCTGCCACATGGTTAGACACAGTAACAACTCATTCTGTAGTAGATGGTGGTGACTCTCTCTTCGTTGTAGATAGATACCAGAATGTACTACTCAAGGGCTTGCCAGCATTACAGATTAATGGAGCACGCAACCCTATGGCCATCAGCGACATTATAGACTACGACCCTACAGATAGTGTGGCTACCCTCATGGGATTTGAGCTAGGGCTATCTCCTCGTGACGAAGGTCAGCTGGTCACGTACACGTATGATTTCAGATCGGGAGCCAGCGTCTACGAAAGTGACGTACGGCTTGAAGGGGCAATATCACGACTGTCGATGAAGTATAGCCTATCTGACCTAGGCGACGTCACATTTTATCAATATGACAATGCTACATTAGGTGGTGATACTGGAGATGCTCACTTATGGGTGTATGATCGATCGCGGCAGAAGGTGGATAGCCTGGCGCTGGGCATAGCTGCAGCCAGGATTATCAGCGCAGAAAGGCTTTCAGACGGACGGTATTTAGGATCGGCAGGTCGCATACTTGACAATGGCGATTTTCGTTTTTTTTATTGGTTATCCGATGCTATATCGTCTACCTCAGACCATGGTCTATCCGATGGCGTTGCTATCTACCCTAATCCTACAAGGTCTCTGATTACAGTGAGCGACGAAGTATCTGTTAAGAAGTACTCTATATATGATATGTACGGCCAGCTTAGTCAACAAGGTAGACGACACAATGGCATCGATGTCAGTTCATTACCGTCGGGACCCTACGTACTTAAGGTGCTTACCGATGATGATCGAGTACTGATCGAGCAATTTATCAAGGTTGACTAGTCGATCAAGGTGAGGCTTTGCAACTACGTCTAACTTGATTTGTGGTCTTGCGCTTAGCAAATGTTGCAGTCTCAATCTATCCATCAGGCTGTGGGACCTGCAGCCCATGACACCACTTATTACCAAGGGGCTTCAACAAGGCGGTCATGTCAATAGTGTCAATACGCTGGCCTACCACAACGACACGATCTACAGCGCTGGGGATGATAGAAGTATTATTGCATGGGAAATCGGCGAAGCTTAATTTCTACAATGTGTCCTCTATCTTTGGCATCATCGCCAATTACGGAACACCATGACCTTTCTGATAGCGCTAGATAGCTTTAAAGACTACAAGAGCTCCATAGAGATCTGTGATCAGCTAGCGTCAAGTATCTCCGCACTAGCACCAGATGTGCAAGTCTTGCAAGCACCACTAGCCGACGGAGGAGAGGGAAGCCTCGCGACCATCAACTACTATCGTAACCTAGAAATAATCGAAGTACCAGTCTTAGACCCAATTGGTCGCCCGATCATGGCTCGCTGCCTACTAGATACAGATCATCAAGAAGGTTATGTGAGTATGAGCGAGGCATCTGGCCTAGAGCTCCTGGCTCAGACAGAGCGAAACTGCTACCATACATCGACATACGGGACGGGCCAGCTGATAGCGGCTTTCCTAGACAGAGGCATGGAGAAGCTACACCTATTCGTAGGAGGGTCTGCTACATCTGATGCTGGCATAGGTATGCTAGCAGCCCTCGGCGCCACTGTGGTGAGTGCAGGTAAGCACAGGTCTCACCCTGTAGGAAATGACCTTATGACCTTAGACCGTATCGACATCCCAGCCTCACTGCATAATCTTACTACAGTCGTTTACACCGACGTTGACAATCAGCTCTATGGACTACAAGGAGCTGCCATTGTCTATGGACCTCAGAAAGGCGCCACGCCAGGTCAGATACTCGAATTAGATAGGGGACTAGAGAGGTTTGCCCTGATAGCAAAGGACCATCATAGCAAGGACGTCTGTCTGCCTGGGAGTGGTGCAGCAGGCGGTATAGTGGCAGGCGCATTACTGGCTTTTGATACGAGCATAGCATCTGGTGCCGCCTACTTTTGTGACCTAGCTGGCCTAGCCGATAAGATCGAGCAGGCTGACTGCATCATTACGGGAGAGGGCCACCTAGATGATCAGACATTATCCGGTAAACTGGTCAGTAAGGTCTGCGCTATGGCAAAGAATAAGATGGTCATTGCCTTATGTGGCAAGTCATCCATGACCGCTAGCGACCAAGCGTCCATGGGCATCGATCACGTCATCTCCCTATCAGAGATAGACCCTAGCCCAGAGCCTGGCAAACTCAGTGAATCCTTACATTTAGTGCCAGAGCACATTCTCAGTATAGTCGATCTGTGATAGGGTTCTATATTTGTACAATACACCAAGCGTAACGATTCATGACGATTGCCGTCTTCGGTCTTAAGGTCAACAAAGAAGACCTCGACTACACATATACCCTCATAGATGCGCTATCACGTGACAGTGTGCGGCTACTCATACACGAGCAGTACGCCGAGCAGCTGATAGCCAATGGGGTCAGCCTACCACCGCACCATCGATATAGTGATCACCTCAGCCTACTATCGTTGAGACCTTCGATTATGATCAGTATGGGTGGCGACGGTACTATACTGCGGAGTAAGCAACTCGTAAGAGATAGCCTCCTGCCTATCATGGGCATCAATCTTGGTCGGATGGGTTTTTTGGCCAGTATCGAGAAGCAGCGTATACGCAAGGCCATCGACGAGGTAATCGCGGGCAAGTACTACACGGAGGATCGTACGATGATACACCTCGAGAGCAATATCCCGATCTTTGACAAGGAGGAGGTATATGCGCTTAATGACTTTACCCTACACAAGCGAGATACCAGCTCGATGATCACGATCAAGTCCTATATCGACGGCAATCTCTTTAATACCTACTGGGCGGACGGCATCATAGTCGCTACACCTACAGGTAGTACCGGCTACAGCCTAGCCTGTGGTGGACCGATCGTCTTTCCAGATAGCGGCAACTTCATCATCACACCGGTGGCTCCACATAATCTTAATGTACGTCCTGTGGTAATATCGGATGATACGACGATCAGTTTTAGCATCGAAGGACGGTCGGAGAATTTCCTCTGCACACTAGATAACCAGTATGCTACGATCACGACAGAGCACCATATCACCCTGCGTAAGGCCGATCATAAGATTCGTCTCGCCCACATGCACGATATCACCTTTATGCGACAGATCAACGAAAAGCTGCTCTGGGGTCTTGATATTCGGAATTAGAGATGCCTTTGCGTTTTATACGTGGCTAATCCAAAGTATAGGTACCACCATAATATAGATTGACAATCCATCTCCTGCCAGATGGTCATTGGTCCTTCATTTTTTGCACTGCCAAAAAAGGCAGCTTTTCTAAAGGCAGCTAGAGTAGCGCTTAATAATTCTGATCACCTAAAGCCAGCCTTGTAACACTGCTGGATAAACGGCTGCTTTCCTGAGAGACCGCAGTATTCGTCAGCTCAAATAGTCACGCCTGCACTAATGTAAATACCTACGAATAACTTTGTATACTGGAATGCTCACTCTCACAATCGCTACGCCTCCTCATCTCTTTGGGCTGCTAGTAGAAAAGTATATATCTGCAGACTGACCAGTTACGAGAAATATCAACTTACAAGAGGGAGAGATAAACACAACACTAGTACTTCTACAAGGTAAATCTACTTCTTGTGAAAATTCCTTTCTTATGTAACTACTGAGCTTAAATCAAATGACCACCAGCGGTTTAATTCTTCTGTGCTATTGGTTGCTCAAACTTTTTACAATATTGGTTGCAGATAACCCCATAAGTTCTCAGCTACGATCTCCTGGCCATCCGCATTGGGGTGCTTGCCGTCGGGTAAGAGGAGGTCAGGATTGCCCGCTACTCCTTCTAGAAAGAATGGGACGAGCTGGACCTCTTTCTCAGAGGCAAGGTCCGTGTAGATCTGCTTGAAGTCCCGCTGATAGTCTGCTCCCATATTAGGTGCCGCTAGCATCTCTAGCAGGAGGATGGTTGCTGCAGGATATTTAGCCCGTACACCATCGATGATGCTAGCGAGATTGGCCCTTGTCTGCTCTAGCGGTAGGCCTCGTAACATATCATTGGCGCCGAGCTCGAGGGCAAAGAGGTCGACCGGTTGTCGCAATACCCAGTCTAGACGCTGTAGTCCGCCACTCGTCGTCTCACCACTCAGGCCCGCATTGACCACCTGGTAGCCGAGGCCCAGCGAGTCGATACGGTCCTGTATGAGCGAGGGAAAACTCTCTTGCTCCTCTAAACCATAACCCGCCGTAAGGCTATTACCGTAAAATAAGAGGACCGCCTTATCAGACTTAGGCTCCGTTACCGCCTCTTGGGTGGCTGGTGAACTAGGCTCTGTCGATGGTACAGGCGCATTAGTCTTGTCTTTGCAGCTAGTCAGTAACATTACCGTGGCGAATAGAGTTATATGCAGGATGCAAGTGAGAGATGGCATTGTCTGTCTTTGGTATTATATGAATCAATAAACCAAAGGTAGCGTATTGTCAATCATCACAGAACCCCACAAGCCGCATACCGAACACCGAACACCGCTTATCATGATACTTAGTGTTGACCATATCGTAAAAACCTTCGATACCAAAGGCAGGCAGCTGACCGTCGTAGATGACGTATCATTTGGCATACAGCAAGGAGAAAACGTAGCGATCGTAGGACCATCAGGATCGGGAAAAACCACCCTCCTAGGCTTATGCGCTGGACTAGACACGCCGACCAGCGGGCGGATCACACTAGCAGGTAAGGACATCACCCAGCTCGATGAAGATGAGAAGGCTGCTATTCGCAATGAACATGTAGGTTTCATCTTTCAGAACTTCCAATTACTGCCGACCTTGACAGCATTAGAAAATGTCATGATCCCGCTAGAGTTACAAGGCAAGACGGCCGGTGCCAAGGAACGTGCCGTAGACCTCCTCACCAGGGTGGGGCTAGGTGACCGCCTCACACACTACCCTAGTCAGCTCTCTGGCGGCGAACAACAGCGGGTGTCTCTAGCGAGAGCATTTAGCAATAACCCCAAAGTGCTCTTCGCCGATGAGCCGACCGGTAACCTAGATAATGAAACCGGTCAGATGGTAGAGGACTTACTGCTAGAACTTAATCGCGAGCAAGGCACGACCCTCATCATCGTCACCCACGATGTAGACCTAGCGAATAGGGCAGACCGAGTACTGAGTATCAAAGGTGGACGACTGATCACCGATATCAAAAAACAAACAGCGTCACTGTGAGGTATGCACTGATCGGACGGACTGCCTGGAGGGACAGTCGAAAGGATAGGGGTAGACTCATATTACTGATGTCGGCCATCGTACTAGGTGTAGCAGCGCTAGTAGCGATCAACTCCTTTAATGATAACCTGAGCAAAGACATCGACCGTCAGGCCAAAACCCTACTCGGCGCCGACCTCTCTGCCACTGCTAATAGGCCGATACCCACCGACGTAGTAGCTCAGCTAGACAGCCTACCAGGATCGTTGGCAACGGAGGCCGAACTGTTCTCGATGTCGCTGCTACCATCAGTAGATGAGAGCCAGTTTGTGCGGATCAAAGCCCTTGAGGGAGACTTCCCTTTCTATGGTGAGGTCGTAACGGAGCCGGCAGGCGCTATGCAACTCATGCGAGCAGATAGCACCCGAGCCCTCGTGGATGATGGCATGATGTTACAATACGGCGTTGAGGTCGGTGACAGCATCAAACTCGGCCAGCAGACCTTCGTGATTGCGGGAAGACTACTGACCTCATTCGGTAGTATCGGGGTAGGTACTTCATTTGCACCACCCGTATATATACACCAGTCGGCACTACCGCAAACGGACCTCGTGCAGCCAGGTAGCCTAGTCAATTATACCCGCTACTACAAGGTGCCAGAGGACTACGACATTGATAGCTGGGTGCAGGATCGCCGCCAGCAGATGCGACGCAAGTCTGTAAGACTGACGACCGTAGAGCGACAAAAAGAAAACCTGCAAGGCGCCTTCGCATCCCTCAACAACTTCCTCAATATCGTCGCACTGGTAGCCCTACTACTGGCCTGCATAGGTGTAGCCAGTAGTGTGCTGATCTACGTCAAGAGCAAACGTCAGCAAGTTGCCATCCTCAGATGCCTAGGCATGAGTAGTAAGGAAACCTTCTCGGTATACTTCCTACAGACAATGGTCCTAGGGCTGATCAGCGTACTACTCGGTGTACTACTGGGTAGCGTGATACAGTATGTGTTACCTCTTTTGCTAAAGGCCGTACTACCCGTCGAGGTGTCGGTCACCCTATCGCCTAGTGCTATGCTGATCGGGGGCATCGTCGGTATGGTCATGACCAGCCTCTTCGCTATAGGACCTCTGCTGGCTATACGAGACATCGGACCCCTTGAGACCCTACGCATATCTGATGATGGGCCAAAGACTGCCCGTCCTCGGTGGTGGCTGTTCGTCCTTATCCTTCTGACGATCGTAGGATTTCTCTGGTACCAGACCAGTGAGATAGTCCAGGCCATAGGCTTCACCGCCGGACTATCGATCGCCTTTGCCGTACTCTATGGTGTGTCTAACCTAGTCACCTGGCTGACGAGGCGGTACCTTCCACACCGTGCCTCTTACGTCGTTCGCCAGGGTATGGCCAACTTGTATAGACCCAATAACCAGACGAGGACCCTAGTCTTATCGATCGGTCTCGGTACAGCCATCCTCACCGTATTGTTCGTCCTGCAAGGCCTCATCCTTAATAATGTGGCTGGCATGGGATCGGGCCAACAACCCAACATGGTACTATATGGCATAGAGCGAGGTCAGCAAGAGGAGCTGGAGGAGCTGACGGATAGCTATGACATGCCTATCATGCAGCATGTACCCGTCGTGACGATGGATCTCGTAGAGTGGCGTGGCAAGACCAAGAAACAATGGCTGCAAGACACCACGGGTACCGTCCGTAGATGGGCGGCTAACAGAGAGGCCCGCGTGAGCTATCAGGAGGAGATGGATGATGACGACAAGCTCGTACGTGGTGAGTGGACAGGGACCTACACAGGTGGCGACAGCATCCTGATCAGCCTGGGAGTTAGCTATGCAGAAGGCCTAGGTGTTGACATCGGCGATGAGCTGGTGTGGAACGTACAAGGCGCCATCATCAAGACATATGTAGGCAGCTTACGCGAGATCAACTTTCGTAAGATGGAGAGTCGGTTCTTTATCTTATTTCCCACCGGCGTCCTAGAGGCTGCACCGCAGTTTATGATCCTCGTGACCAAGTCTCCCGACAAAGAGACAACCGCAACCTATCGCAATGCGGTCGTCAAGGCCATGCCCAATATCTCGATTATCGACCTGGGGTCCATCTTGACCACGCTTAATGATATCGTCGCCAAAGTGAGCTATGTTGTGCGGTTTATGGCCTCCTTCAGTATTATGATCGGGCTACTGGTGTTGATCTCATCACTACTACTCAGCAAGTATCAGCGGATACGTGAGAGTGTCCTACTCCGTACTATCGGTGCTCGTCGCAGCCAGGTATTTGCAATCAATGCAGTAGAGTACCTGACACTAGGGAGTGTGGCTGCACTGATGGGCATCATCCTAGCCTTGCTGATCAGCTATGCCCTCGCCAAGCTGGTCTTCGAGCTAGACTTCATCATCTCGTGGTGGCCAATAATTGGCATCTACGTCCTGATCGTGGCACTGACGGTGGTAATCGGCATGTGGAATAGTCGAGAGGTCGTCCGAGCTAGTCCTATGAGTATTTTGAGGAGGTTGGGGTAAAGACAGGTCGATTTGCAAATTCGCTGATTTGCCAACTCGCTTATTTCTCAATTTGTCTATTCATAATGATCGGACGCCTTTGATTTAGGTTTATAGCAAAGACTGCATCACCCTCTCATCAGTACAACGAGAGCTAACGTAGTTGCTGAGATACAACTCCACATGCAGCGTCCAGCCCATCAATGGACCAAAAGTCCACGATACACTATAGACAATGTAGACTATGCGTACACCTCATTCTCCGCCCACATAGGGATGTAGAGCTGACCTTTAAGGATGTTGCGGCTGATGACGATACGCTGTATCTCTGAGGTACCCTCGTAGATCTGCGTAATCTTAGCATCTCGCATGAGTCGCTCCACGTGGTACTCCTTGACGAAACCATAACCGCCGTGTATCTGTACCGCCTCTACGGTCTGTCGCATCGCTACATCACTGGCGTATAACTTGGCCATACTGCTGGCAGCATCATAGTCCATACCTTGATCCTTGAGAAATGCTGATCGATAGACCAGTAGTCTTGCTGCTTCGACCTCCGTTGCCATATCTGCAATCTTAAACGCGATCGCCTGGTGCTTACTGATCGGCTTACCAAAAGCCTCCCGCTCTTGACTATACTGTACGGCTAGCTCGAGAGCTCCAGCACCTATGCCGAGTGCCTGCGAGGCTATACCTATACGGCCGCCAGAGAGGGTCTTCATGGCAAACTTAAAGCCGAAGCCATCGTCGCCAATGCGGTTTTCCTTTGGCACTTTCACATCATTATAGAGGATGGTGTGTGTGTCGCTAGATCGTATGCCTAGCTTATCTTCTTTGGCACCTACGACGACACCGTCCCAGTCTGTCTCTACGATAAATGCATTGATACCCTTGTGTCCCTTCTCAGGATCAGTCTGTGCTATGACGAGGTGTACACTACTAGAGCTACCATTGGTAATCCAGTTCTTAGTACCATTAAGCAGGTAGTGGTCACCCTTATCCTCCGCCGTGGTACGCTGGCTGGTCGCATCTGATCCCGCCTCTGGCTCTGATAGGCAAAACGAACCGATCCACTCACCGCTCGTAAGCTTGGGTAGGTATTTGGCCTTTTGCGCTTCTGTACCGAATGTGTCTATACCCCAGCACACGAGGCTATTATTGACGGACATGATCACGGAGCAGGAGTTATCGACCTTGCTGATCTCCTCCATAGCCAGTACATACGACATAGAGTCCATACCGCCACCGCCGTACTCTGGGCTAGCCATCATACCTAGGAATCCGAGCTCACCCATCTGCTTGATCTCCTCTGTGGGAAATATCATATGGCTATCCCGCTCTATGACGCCAGGCTTTAGGACTGTCTGTGCAAATTCTCTAGCAGCCTCTTGTACGGCTCGTTGTTCTTCGGTAAGTGTGAATGTCATGTATGGTGTTTATTACTGGTGCAACAAAATTAGGTATTCATAACCGTATGTCGCTAGTATAAAAGCACGAGAGCCGACCTATTGTTGCAGGACAGTGACATAAGAGCCTAGAGGACCAAACCTTACGTCTGCTTTGCAAGACATTAGTACAACGTAGCAGATCCATATCTATACACAACAATACCACCAGTCCCCTCTTTATATCTGTATGAGTACAGTAACCGCAGCTACAGACCATCATATACGTCACCGCACCGAGGAGCTTTTAGCAGGCCTCAGCAAGGGCCTTTACGAGCGAGAGGACAGTATAGCACTAGCTCTACTAAGTGCAATCGCCGGTGAAAGCATATTCCTACTAGGACCTCCAGGGGTGGGCAAGTCGCTGATTGCTAGACGGCTCAAGCACGCTTTTAGAGACGGCACGTCGTTCGAGTATCTGATGAGTAAGTTCAGCACGCCAGATGAAATCTTCGGCCCTGTATCGATCAAAAAACTGAAGGAGGAGGATGTCTACTCCCGAATCACCGATCGCTACCTGCCTAGTGCCAACATTGTCTTTCTAGATGAGATCTGGAAGGCTGGGCCAGCTATACAAAATGCCCTGCTGACCATCCTCAATGAAAAGATCTACCGTAACGGCAACGAGGATATGCAGGTCAATATACAGGGTATCATTACAGCCAGTAACGAGCTACCACCTAAAGGGTCGAGTCTAGCCCCTATTTGGGACCGATTCCTGGTACGGCTGGAGCTGGGCAATATCAAGCGCTTTGGCAACTTCCTCGATATGATTACCGATACCAAGGACGTCTACGAGGACGACCTCAGCGATGATACCAAGCTTACCATGGAGACCATCGCCACCTGGTCACAAAACATCGATGCCATCACCCTACCGCCAGAAGTGCTCAATACCATCCAAGTCGTCAAGGTCAAACTCGATGACTACAACAAGCGTCTCGCTGGCACAGGCCTACCCATCGTCGTCCACGATCGTCGCTGGAAAAAGATCGTACGACTACTACGGACGTCTGCCTACCTCAATGGTCGATCGACTGTAGACCTCATGGATTGCTTCCTCATGCAGCACTGCCTATGGTCAGATCCCGAACAGCGGGCCAGCCTACTAGAGATCATCACCGAGACGATTAAGCAGCATGGCTATACCATGGCTGTCAACCTTACGATGGTCAAGCAGGAGGTACGTGATTTTGAAAGTGATGTAGATAAAGAGATACACATCAGGCATGAGGTCAGCGAAGAAGAACTACTCACCATCGATGACGACTACCTAGAGCTCAATCGGGAGGGTAGCCTGATACAAGGTGTCTATGTCACGATCAAGCAGTACCGCCAGCTCACCCTCGACGACCAGCAGGTGATCAACATCTATGACGAAAATAAAAATCTGGTCAACCGCCTCAAGGCACAGAAGTCCACAACCCCTAATGGCATAGAACTCTGGCACGACAGCAAGCAGTATAGCTACCCCCTCAAGACCAAGATGGCCAAGCGTACCGAAGTGATCACCAAGGCACCGCACAAGATCATACGTCGGCACTGGGATAACCGCTACCAAAAGCTCGCTGGCTACATCGACCAGCAGCTAGGACGTCTGATCGAAGAAGCCTCTACAGAAGCGTCTGCCGCAGGTCAGAACTTATTCGTGGATGATAAGTACCTAGACGTGGTAGCACATAATCAGAGAGAAGTGACCGAGACGATGCAAGATCTACGATTGCAATTAGATAAGATACAGTATAGCTATACGGAGGTGTAAGCGTGTCCAGTCCAGGGACCGCCCTAGCTCTCTCAAGCAAGAGATGTTTCAATCATCTCATAAAGGTTATATAGATTATCGAGCAGCGAGGTTGTGCCTCAGCTGCCGATGAACCTCTAAAAGGGGTCAAAACGAACTTCGCTGATCTTGTTACCGCCCTCCATGTAGACAAAAACACGGTAGGTGCCGTTACTAGTGACCAACTTGGCAACCTTGTACTTACTGGCGTTTCTAGCATTAGATCCGCTATGGATGCTTTTTACAGATTTGGGCTGGTACTCCGCTAAAAATGCCTTGATATCTCGTAGTGCCTCGGCCTTGGATAACATCTCCGTGCCAGACTTGATACATAGCTCCACATCGCTATCTAACATAGTAGACATCTTGTCAAAGTCAGAGGCCTTGATAGCCTCAAAAAACTGCTCGGAAGACTGACCAACCAAGGTCATCGATGAGATAAAGGCTATTGTAAAGAGTAGAATGCGCATAAACATATTATTAAAGCAGTACATCTATTACTAATATCCTGCCATACTGTAATGTCCAACGCTGCAGTATTATTGTTTGGTTCCTACTTAACCAGGGCGGTATTGTTGAGGATGGTCAGCTGAGGACCATATGCCTTGGCCATATTCTCCTGGGTAAATGCCAGGGATGTATCGCCGTAAGCAATGAGTCGCTGATTGAGCAAGATGACCTTATCGAAGTACTCCTCGACGCTGCTGATATCGTGGTGTACGACCAAGAGGGTCTTACCCTCTTGAGCTAGTCGCTTAAGTATCTCGATGATCTTCTCCTCCGTCAAGATATCAACCCCCACGAAGGGCTCGTCTAAGAAAAACAGCTCTGCCTGCTGACATAGAGCCCTCGCGATAAATACACGCTGCTGCTGTCCACCGCTTAACTGCCCGATCTGACGATCCTTAAGCTCGGCTATACCTAAATCCTCAAGGGCCTGGTCAGCGATCGCATGGTCTTCTTTGCTGAGGCGCTGCAAGAGACCTAGGTGTGGGTACCTGCCCATGAGTACGATGTCGTATACCGTAGCGGGGAAGGTCCAGTCAACATCATCTTTCTGCGGCACATAAGCCACCTTTTTCCGCACATCGTCCATCTCTTGGTCAAAGACCTTGATGCGACCGGCGCTAGGCTCTATCAGCCCGAGAATACTCTTAAAGAGAGTTGACTTACCCGCACCATTGGGGCCGATGACACCATATATCGACCCACTCTCTAGGCGTAGGTAGATATTGGTCAATACCCGCTTGCGGCCGTACGATACGGAGAGCCCTTCTACTTCTACGGTGTAGGCATTGTGTGAGGTTGTTTTGTCTGTCATACCTATACTAAGTTAGCTGCAGGGCTTGGCGGAGTATCTGCACAAAGCGATAGACCTCCTCAAAGGTATTGTACATCGGTACAGGCGCTACTCTGATGACGTCAGGCTCTCGCCAGTCAGCCACGACACCCTTATCAGTGATCGTATCAAAGAGGGACCTGTCAGCTCCTACCACTTGGATCGATAACTGGCAGCCCCGCTGTGCCTGATCGGTAGGTGTGATGACCCTGATCCTATCTGTGTCAAGTCCCAGCAACAGCGTCTCGAGGTAGGAGGTCAACTGTTTAGACTTAGCTGTAATGGCCTTCATACCTACCTCGTCGAATAAGTCGAGCGAGGCCCGCATAGCGGCCATGGCCATGATGGGTGGATTACTCAGTTGCCACCCTTCCGCACCGGGCATGGGCACGAACTGATCATCCATCAGAAAGCGAGTACTCTCATCGTGACCCCACCAACCCGCAAATCGCTGTAAGTCTGTATTGCGTGCATGGCGGTCATGTACGAAGCAGCCGGACAAGGCGCCAGGGCCTCCATTGAGGTACTTATACGTACACCATACAGCGAAGTCTGGCCCGTCATCGTGTAGCTGCAAGGCAATGTTGCCCGCCCCATGTGCCATGTCAAATCCTACCTTACACCCCTGCTTATGCGCAGCGTCTGTGATCGTAGGTACATCGTAGTACTGTCCTGTGTAGTAGTTGACGCCGCCTATCATCACGAGGGCTATCTCATCACCATATCGCTCTATCTGCTCTAAGATATCGGCCGTATCTACGACCTCGCTACCAGGCCTAGGGCTGAGCTCGATGATGGCATCACTAGGATCATATCCATGATATCGTGCTTGACTATCGACAGCATACCTATCACTGGGGAAAGGGTTGTAATCGATCAGAATCTTATATCGCTCACTAGTAGGCCTGTAGAATGAGACCATCATGAGGTGGAGGTTTACCGTCAGGCTATTCATCACGACGACCTCCTGTGGTTGGGCTCCTACTACATGCGCCATCTTTTCGGTCAGTAGGCTATGGTAGGGCATCCACGGGCTCCTAGCGTGAAAGTGCCCCTCTACGCCGTACTTGGCCCAGTCGTCAAGATCTGCCGTCACATAGTCTCTCGCCGCCCTCGGCATCAGGCCTAGGGAGTTACCACATAGGTACAATGCCTCTGTATCTCCCTTGACGGTCTGCGGTATATGAAAACTAGACCGTAGATGACGCAAAGGATCTTGCTGGTCCAGCGACTGTGCCGTAGTAAGTGTATGCTCCATAGAAGGATGATGGTGTTGTGTACTCTAAAGGTACATTGTACTCGCCTGAGTAGGACTAGAAATACCAAAAACCTGTGTGCTAAGGGCGGTATACTCTTGTACTCCGTCATTAGCACCGATAACGTAGACTTGAGATAATTCCCTTTCTACCTCTTAACATCCAGCTCGTACTTCTCAAATGTCTTATCAAAGTCCCTTAGCCGTATCGGTCTTTTACTCTCAGTAATACCGGTGTACTCCGCCCAGAACATGACATCTCTTGGATCTGCGATTGCTGACTCGATATACTTGGTCAAGTCCGCCAAGTCTCCCTTGGACAGGTGGATGATACAGCGGATAACACGATCTGTATTGAGGACTGGATTGTTACCTACTGCCTCTGTAAGTATCCTTATCGCTTCATCCGCTAGTTGGCCAAAGTCAGTATCTATTCTGC
The DNA here is from genome assembly GCA_964389475.1 of uncultured Saprospiraceae bacterium. Classification (GTDB taxonomy): domain Bacteria; phylum Bacteroidota; class Bacteroidia; order Chitinophagales; family Saprospiraceae; genus CAYMFD01. The sequence goes on along the minus strand of CAYMFD010000011.1, from coordinate 9,777 downwards.
GGGCTATGTCTTGTTTAAAGGTCACTTCTTGTCTGTTTTTCTCACCTAATACCTGTAATGTAGCTGCTCAGCACTCCCACACCCATAAAAAATGCCGCACTAGATATACTAGTGCGGCATTAAGTCTTAAACAGTAAGCTTCACGACCTAGTAGAAGTTAGATCGCTTATCTTCTGTAGGGTATAGGTCTTTTAAGGCCTCTATTAGCTTTCTACTTGCACTCACTCTAGCCGTATTGTTCATCGTACGTCGCTTAGCTGGTACGTTGCTAGCTAAGGCACTAGTCGTCTTACTAGTAGGCTGTACTAGATAGACACCACCCTCTCCTACGATGGGGCTCGATACTGACCCCTCTGCTAGAGATAGGGCCGCTGCTTGTACCTTAGGCTCTCTACCCACACCAGGTATAGAAGACATAGAGAATGTAACGTTATTAGCTGATCGTACCTCTGTACCATACTCGCTAGCTAGGCTAGCTAGGTCACTGCTATTGATCTTGCCAGCTAGCATGTCACCACGCTTCTTATTAGCGATGATACCCTCTACAGTAGGTCGTAGACTAGCTACGTCGTACTGCCCAGCCTCATTCTCGCCTTTAAGAGCCACAACAATATACTGACTGTTGTAGTAGTTGACCTTATCCGTTACTGTATAGATCGATGGTGACACGTCACCAATATTGCTGTCTTCGTCGAATGCCCATTTGATGATGTCTCTACTATTCTGACCTGGCTCTAGCTGGCCAAAGATGTAATCATTAAGCTTTACTGGAGCGGCAGTAGTCAGTGACATCCCTGGCTCGCTCTGCAGTGCTGTCTCAAGTGCTTCTAGTGTACGATTGTTATCAACGATACTAGCAACCTTGTCAAATGCGTCGTCCTGCGTATCCTGCGATGGCGTGATAGGCATAGAGATAAAAGCTAGCTTGTACTTAGGGTCTCTAGACTTGTAGATGTGCTCCTGTACATCGATAAGGTGTACACCGAACTGCGTACGGACGACTGCCAGGTCTCCCTCATTACCCATGAATACAGCATCGTTAAACGGTGCTACCATACGACCCTGTGTAAAGGTACCTAGGTCACCGCCCTTAGCGCCAGATCCAGGATCTTGGCTGTTCTTAATCGCTAATGAATCAAATGAAGCAACGCCTCTTCTTAGTAGAGTCTTGAGGCTATCAACGTATGCCTCTGCCTCATCGAATGCACTAGCACCGCTACCCTGCGGTACAGAACGCAGGATGTGTCTAGCCGTAGCACTATCAGGTAGGACCTTACGATCAACTATCTTGACAGCTACATAGCTGTTACCTTCTACGTATGGGCCATAGATCTCACCTACTGACATAGCAGGTAGGGCCTCCTTGAGGTTGTCACTTACCTCGTCAAGGTTACCGTACACTGGAGAGATAAATCCATTGTTATTAGTAGCGAAAAGTGAGTCGTTATCCGTGATCTTAAACTCATTGATACTCTCCTGTAAGCTCTCTTTCCACATCATACTATCCGATGGGGTTGCGATGACGCTTAGGGAAGCATACTCTAGCACCTTAGTATCCTCAGATGGGATATACTTGTTGGCATTCTCTTTAACGAAGGCATCGATCTCACTATCTGAGACTGCAACCTCCTCATCTACTGTAGAGAATGGGATACGTATATAGTCAAAACTCACCTGGTCGCTGCTAAACTGATTGTCTAGCTCTACCATCCATGTAGGTGTATACATCGCCTTGCTCACCATGTTACCATACTTATCCTGTACAGCTTGCTTGATGATCTGCTTCTCTTGAGCTGCCCAGAAAGAACGCTGTTGAGGCGCCATCTCTTGACCTTCTTCGATGGCCGTCTTAAAAGAGTTAAGTATCTCTCTATTGAGCTGACCCGTCTGCGGGTTTCTGAAGTTGTTCTGAATGATGGGGCTCGGATTAGCACCAAACTGGAGGTCCATGAGCTCATCTGTGCTGACACCGAGGCCTAGACCTTCTGCCTGCTTGTTAAGCACGGCCTTCTCTACGAAGAAGTCCCACAGGTTGCTACGACGGCCAAATATGTCGCCTGATCCTGAGTATAGGGCAGTCTCTGTACGGTTAAACTCTCTGTAGTCTATCTGCTGACCGGCCACTGAGCCCATATCTGCCTGCACACCACCGCCACGATTGCTCGCGCCGACCATATCCATGATGACAAATGAAGCCAGTGCGAAACCTAAGAGTATCAGGACTAGCCAAAAATTTCTTCTAATCTTTCCTATTAAAGCCATAGGGTCGTACGAATTGCAAAAAAATGATGTGTAAAAACTTGGTTCTTAGTTTCTTAGCCGCTTACGACGCTTACCTTAAGAAAAGGTATTTATCGGGAGTGGTAAAAAACTGTGCAAAAGTAAGCTTTTATCCACGAACGGCTGCTAATCAAGTGGTATGATACCTAGTCCTGCCTGATTATAATCGTCTGATTGACTTCTACATCGGTCAAAACCTGCTCGCCGCCTATGGGCCAGTCTACTACAATCTTGTCAATGTTCCTGGCCCGGCCTAGGCCTACCGGGATATCTAGCTGGCGGGTAGATATCCCATGCCCGGGGTCTGGATAGTGATAGAACACCTGCTCGCCACCATCGCTCAGCGTACAGTAGATGGAGACCCTAGCACCTATACCATAAAAGTTATCTGTCGTGCCCTCCAGCTGGATACGAATCCACTGATTATCGGTACTACCCTTTGCGTCAAACAAAGTGGTAGGCGCATGATCTCCTTCATAAAAGCCACCGCCATTGACCAATATCTCAGGCAATGGATCATTATCGATATTGGCCACGGCAAGTCCATAAGACTGTGACGCCAGGCCAGTCTGACTATGTAGGGTAGCCTCTGTATAGTGACCCTGACCATCATTGTAAAAAAAGCGGTTGGGCACGAATTCATCAACATCCTGACCACCAGTAGATACATAAATATCCATGTCGCCATCTAGGTCAGCATCAAATGAAGTCGCTGCATATACTGACCCTACGTACTGTAAACCACCTAGCATATCATGTGCTGGGACGAAGGCCGTGTCCGACTGATTGATATATAAGTGGGTCATAGGACGGGCAGGCTGCTGCTGTAGCCCAGCGGCGAATGATGCCGTCGTCTCTCCCATCTTAAGCGTGTGCGGAAGCATCACTACGTCTAGGTCACCATCATTATCGACATCGATGGGCAATGCTGTACTGGTTGCCTGGTGGGCAGCCATCGCAGCAGGCGTCTTGCGCATGGTAGAGTCTGTGGTCGTCCATAGAAATGGTCGCTTGTACTTGTAGGTGACCAGCAGGTCGGGCCGTGGATCACCGGATAACTGGGCTAGCTCGGCCACTCGCATAGGCTTGAGCATGAGCTGCGGTAAGACCTCTTGCTGGACGTCTACGAAGGTAAGGTCGCCTTGGTTTTGATATAACTTGGGGAGGCTGCGGCTACCACTGTTTTCAGTAGCTACATACAGGTCGAGGTCGCCGTCGAGGTCGTAGTCTATCCAGTCAGCGTCTGCGACTGAGAGTAGATCGCCCATACCTGCAGGTATCGCTATATCATCTAGTATCCCATTGCCGCGATTGAGGAGTAGGGAGACGGGCAGTTGACCATAAGGACCATGATACTTGCCTCTACCTATGAAGACATCCATGTCCCCATCATTATCTATATCGGCTGGCGCTATAGTAGATCCGCCAGTGAGCCCTGCTATACCTGAGACGGCTGTTACATCCTCGTAGGTGCTACCCTCCTTGCGGTAGACGTGTATGGGCTCGGCGAGGTCTCTAGAGCAGGTAATGAGGTCTAGGTCGTGGTCTCCATCGAGGTCTAGCCATACGGCAGGACCACCATTACGGGTCTCGCTGATATTGAGACTGGCGGCTATATCAGCATAGATGGGGCCAGCGTCTACACCTGCGAGCGAGTCTAGTGGGAGGTAGTAATCGGCAGGGACAGCGTCAGGATAGGTGCCCATCATCATATGGCACATATTATAGTACCATTGTATGTCTAGCCTATCTGAAAACTTGGTAAGTATAATCTCGTATAGCTGCATGGCTGCCTGCGCATACTGTATATCACTGTATGGGTCTTTACTGCCTATTACAAAGGGCCGGCCCTCCTGCTCCATAGCTACACGTAGGTAGCCTAGTGCCATCAACTCGTATATAAATAAGGAGCCCTTATTTAGGTTTTCAGCCGTGATCTTACCATCAGAAAAGCTGTTTTGCTGGAGTATAGATGTCTGAGCAAAATTGCCCGTTTTGGACTGCTCCATGGCATATTGGTACCAGGCCTGTGGCGTCTTATTAGCCGTGTAGCGAGCTAAGAACTTTTCTGCGAGTCGTACATTCTGCGTAGGACACTCTGAGTAGGACGTCATATTGGCCACGCTGTCTATCAGGTAGATGGTCTTACGAGTGCTCTTACTAGGGTTGCGTACACCATCGATGACGTCTTTATCACCACAACTCATCCACATTGATGCTAATAGCAATGCTAGCAGCGAATAAATGATCCTCATACAATCGTCTGCTTGGTCGTGCTATACTTGGTCTGCAAAATAAGTGGCAAAGTCTGCCTTAGTCATAGTACCTAGGTCACCCTCGCCTTGCTTACGTACAGCGACGGAGTCTACAGCGGCCTCCTTCTCCCCTACGATGAGCATAAAGGGTACTTTCTTAACCTCGGCATCTCTGATCTTACGGCCTATCGACTCAGTACGGTCATCGACGAATCCTCGTATATCGTGTGGTGCTAAGTCTGTAAGGACTTGCCTTGCATAATCGTTATACTGGTCAGATAGTGGCAGCACCGCTATCTGGTCTGGCGCTAGCCATAGTGGAAACTTACCACCCGTGTGCTCGATCAGGATACTGATAAATCGCTCCATACTACCGAAGGGTGCCCGGTGGATCATCACTGGACGGTGCGGCGCATTGTCACTACCGGTGTACTCTAGCTCAAATCGCTCTGGCAGGTTATAATCGACCTGTATGGTACCTAGCTGCCACTGTCGGCCTAGGGCATCCTTGATCATAAAGTCTAGCTTGGGACCATAGAAGGCCGCCTCTCCTTTGACTTGGGTCGTATTAAGGCCTACCTGCTCTGTCGCCTCGATAATCGCTCGCTCGGCAGCATCCCAGTTCTCGTCACTACCGATGTACTTCTCTGGATTGTCAGGGTCTCTCAGCGAGATCTGTGCCGTAAACTCATCAAAACCCATCTTGCTCAGCACCTCTGTCGTCAAGTCTAGCACGTCTAGGAACTCGTCCTTGAGCTGGGCTGTCGTGCAGAAGATATGGGCATCGTCTTGGGTAAAGCCCCGTACCCTAGACAGGCCGTGTAGCTCACCACTCTGCTCGTAGCGATACACCGTACCGAACTCCCCGATCTTAATCGGTAGCTCTTTGTAGGAGTGTGGACGATTAGCAAATATCTCGCAATGGTGTGGGCAGTTCATCGGCTTGAGCAAGAACTCCTCACCGTCGCGTGGTGTCTTGATAGGCTGGAAACTGTCTTCGCCGTACTTCTCGTAGTGGCCAGACGTGACGTAGAGATTCTTGTGCCCGATGTGTGGCGTGATCACCATTTCGTAGCCTCTTTTCTCCTGCTCGGAGCGGAGGTAACCTTGTAGTCGCTCTCTCAGCTGTGTTCCTTTCGGTAGCCAAATAGGAAGACCTGAACCCACCTTTTCGCTAAACATAAATAGCTCTAGCTCGGCACCCAGCTTACGGTGGTCCCGCTTCTTAGCCTCCTCGACCATGGCCAGGTACTGGGTCAGTTCTTTTTGTTTGGGGAAGGTGATACCGTAGAGCCTCGTCAGCGTCTTACGTGTCTCGTCGCCACGCCAGTAAGCGCCAGATACCTTGGTGAGCTTGGCCGCCTTGATCACGCCAGTATTGGGTATGTGTGGGCCCTTGCACAGGTCTGTAAAGCCCCCTTGCGTATAAAAGGTAATGGTGCCATCCTCAAGCTCATTGATAAGCTCTAGCTTGTACTCATCGCCCTTGTCCTTAAAGTAGGCCTCGGCGTCTGCCTTGCTCACTTCCTTACGGACGAAGTCATTCTTTTCGCGAGCCAGCTCTAGCATCTTTTTCTCAATAGCTGCAAAGTCGTCTAGACCTATAGACCGACCCTCCCCAGGATCAACGTCGTAATAAAATCCCTGGTCTATCGCTGGCCCGATACCTAGCTTGATACCCGGATATAGTGCCTCTAGTGCCTCGGCCATCAGGTGGGCAGAGGAGTGCCAGAAGGTCTTCTTACCATCGGCATCATTCCACGTATAGAATACTATGTCGCTATCCTCCGTAATAGGTGTGCCGCCGTCGACGATCTCTCCATTGAGACCAGCAGAGAGTACATTACGAGCTAGTCCTTCGCTGATGGACTGCGCTACTTCTTTGGCTGTAGTGCCGCTCTCATAATTGCGGACATTACCATCGGGGAAGGTTATTTTGACTGTAGACATAGGTGTATATACTTGGCTGACTTAAAATCAAGCCGCAAAGATAATAAGATGCTTCGATGGTAGTCGAGGAGGCTTATGATAATACCGATTACTATTTAAGATGACACTAATTGCATTAGCGTCTTTAAATATGTATCGGCATTATACCAAGTTAGAGTGCGAAAAGTTAAGTCAGAAATGGTAGAAGAATAAGAGAGGAGTACTAGCTGAGGAAAAAGAAGCCCCACAGCTATCACCCCTTCTACTAGAAGAATCAAGTGAAGAACCGTCAATGATTATACTACCGATTTATACTAAAGTTATAAAGCGCAAAATCAAGACAAGGAGATGAGCTATCCGGCTCATACTTCTGATCTTTTAAAAGATAGTAACTGATCATCTTAAGGTCAGACTCAGCAAAATACTGGACGCTTGGCATCTCCTTCACAAGCGCTACTGGGACACTACCTAGATTATCAATGCCTAGTAAAAAGTCAATTGACAAGCCACCTTGTACGGACAGGACTCTTTGGTCAAGCTTCTGGAGAATAGTCATATAATTAGGACTACTGATTGAGGCTCTTCCCGATTTTGAAGCAAGATTATCAAACATCGTCGCCTCAGCAAGACCATCTATCTCCAGCAAGCAACTATCGACAAAGTTAGATTGGTCTCTATCCGTATAAGCCTTGATGGCAGATAGTGCAGGATACTCAGTAGAAATGATATCTACCTTCTTTGTCAAATGCCCAGTTCGACATCCACAGAGGTACAATGCCATGACTTGCAAACAAATCAATATGCTCCACTTCATAGGTATTTGTACGATTGTTAGCTCACAGCAAAAGTACAAGGTCTTTGTTTTTGACGGATAAATAACCCGTAAACATTATTGCAGTATGAATCCGATCACTTGCAGCGATCCGACAGCTAGACGCTTGATTATACTTGCTCCTGGACTCACATATAATGGTCATCGAAAACTGGTCCCATCAATTTCGATCGTGAGCTCTGAAAACTGTAAGCAGGGAGCCGAAGGGTCAGCTTGATATCGATATCCAAAGCACATGACGGCTACTTCTTGTGCTTTGTCCTCATTTCTCAATCCGCTCACGTCCATCACCCTTGTAAGTACGACTTCGCCATCTGGATCAATGGCAAGGCTACATGTGACCATAAGCTGGCCGCTTAATGTTCTCATAATCGATGCTAAAGCAGCAGTAGGCCGACTTATAACCCGCCTTGTTGACAACGAGTCTACTACTCTTTCTTGGAATAGGCCACTCGACAGACAGTGTAGCACCGTATCTGCCTTGGATAGTCTGATGTAATAAGACTCCCCATCCATCTGTGGGATATCGATAACACCTACTGTAGGAGGCGCCTCTTGCACAGATGTCGTGGTTACACACTGTGTGGTAAGGAGTATCAAAGAGAGATAAAGGAATATCGCTTTCATCACTATTATATATTAGCTTTCTACATCCTAGCAACAGCAGCGGTGGCTACATACAGCTTAGCTACGCCAGCCTTGCGCAAGAGGTTGCCTGTAATCTCTACGGTGGCTCCCGTCGTCATCACATCATCTACGAGCAAAACGGACCTGCCCCTAATCTTACTGGGATCGCCTAGCTCATAGACCTCCTCCACATTGGCCAGTCGCTCTCGCCGAGTCATACTCGTCTGTGAGGTGTTGACACCCGTCTTGAGCAGGGCATCGTCTACTATCTTGGTATGCGGCGATAAGTAGGGTAGTAGACCCTCAGCGATCACCCTAGCCTGATTGTAACCACGTCGCCGCTGCTTGACTGGATGGAGGGGCACATAGACGACCGCATCGATATCGCCATAGCTAGGGCACTCATGGATCATCTTGCCGGTCATCCTGCCCAGCCATAAACCTACATCCCGCTTGCCGCGGTACTTGAGCATGTGTAGGGACGTCTTGAGCGGACTATCTCGCCAATAATTAAATACAGCTGCGCCATGGTCAACCTCTACCCTGCCCCACATGTGCTTGGTCACATTGTTATGTCTAAAGGTCGTATCAACGGCTAGAGGCAGGTCTGTGCTACACGCTAGGCAGACCTTGCTGCCCGTCCATGGCTGCCGCTTCCAGCAGAAGTAGCATAGCTCTGGAGCTAGCAACTGCTTGAGACCACCGAGTAGGCTAGACACAGACATCTTAGAGGCCGGCTGCTTTACTGATCTCGAGCATTCGATCTATGCATGCTCGACCCTCATCGATCACCCACTCTGGTAGGGTGATCTCCGGCTGGCCATACTCCATGGCGAGGTAAAGTTTCTCCATCGTATTGCGTTTCATATGCGGGCAGTCGTTGCAGGCACAAGTATTATTGGGTGGAGCTGGTATGAAGGTCTTATCCGGAGACGCCTGCTCCATCTGGTGGAGGATACCTGACTCTGTGGCTACTATGAAGGTATCTGCATCACTCTCCTTGGTATAGTTGAGCAAGCCCGTCGTAGAACCAATAAAATCAGCCTTGTCGAGGATATGCGCCTCGCACTCAGGGTGGGCGATAAACTTGGCCTCAGGGTGTCGCATCTGTAGTTTGGTAATCTTCTCATGCGAAAAGATCTCGTGGACCATGCAGGTTCCATTCCACAAGATCATATCGCGGCCTGTCTTTTTGACGAGGTAGGCGCCTAGGTTGCGGTCCGGGGCGAAGATGATACCCTTGTCAGCCGGCACACTATTGACAATATGCTCGGCATTGCTACTCGTGCAGCAGATATCCGTCAGGGTCTTGAGCTCAGCCGTACAGTTGATATAGCTGATGACGACATGGTCAGGGTACCGCTCTTTAAACTTTCGGAATAAGTGGGGCGGGCAGCTATCCGCGAGTGAGCAGCCAGCCTTTAGGTCTGGTAATAAGACGGTCTTCTGTGGATTGAGCATTTTGGCCGTCTCCGCCATAAAGTGTACCCCTGCAAAGACAATGACATCTGCATCTGTACTAGCTGCCTTTTGGCTGAGGCCTAGGCTATCACCGATATAGTCCGCCACATCCTGTATCTCGCTCTCCTGGTAGTAGTGAGCGAGTATGATGGCATTACGTTCTTTCTTGAGGCGATTGATCTCCGCCACTAGGTCCAGGGTGGGGTCAACGTCTATATCGAGGTACCCTTTGCGAGGTAGTAGGTCTAGCGCGGCAGCTGGTGCAGTCATCTGGTACTTTTAGTTATGTATAGTTACCAAAAGTACGGGGTAATGACCAATAGTTGGAGATTATAGGCTCAACCGTGACACAATAGCGGGATTATACCCTATTGCCTGACCTGACGGCCAGTT
>CAYMFD010000010.1:56540-60596 GCA_964389475.1 uncultured Saprospiraceae bacterium | reverse complement strand
GACCTACCTATCGTAGACCTTGAGCCTAGTAAGCTCGGTTGCGAGGGTAGTACGGTACTGCTAGAGTCGCCGCTCATGGGTGCCGAGTATCGCTGGGAGCTCAATGGCGTAGAGGTAGGTAATACACCTACTATCACAGTTGACCAGGCAGGTACTTACGACCTCTTTGTCAAAGACAACTTCGGTTGTGAAGGTACAGACGCCATTGTGGTAACCTTTGAGCCTGGTCCTACACTTGCGATCTCAGGAGATATGAATGTGTGTGCTGGCGATGTCGTCATGCTGATGGCGTCAACTACTGGTGATAATGTGCAGTGGTCTAGAGATGGTCAGGATATAGCCGGAGCCACAGACTTTATGCTTGAGGTATCTGAGTCGGGTATCTACAGAGCGACCGTGGAGGCTGTCAGTGGTTGTATAGTTGAAGATCAAGTAGAGATTACTGTGTTTGACCTACCTACAGTCGTAGCAGAGTCGTCAGTGACATTATGCGATGGCGCTAGCGAAGACCTAACGATTGCAACCACAGGCGATATACAGCAATATGACTGGACCCGTGATGGTATGCCTATCTCAGGCGATGAGACGGTATCTCTCAGCCTAGCTGGTGATTATCAAGTCGTTGTAACAGATGACAATGGCTGTAGTGGCAGTGCATCCGTGACCGTGATTAATAGCTCACTACCTTCACTGACCGCATCATCTACCGTACTCGATATCTGTGACGGTATCGGCGAGGAGGTAACACTTATAACAGATGCTGCGACCATTGCATGGAGTCGAGATGGACAGTTGATAGCAGGAGCCACCGGTACAAGTCTCACACTAGATCAGGCGGGTATGTACGAAGTAGTGGCCATAAGTGCAGACGGCTGCGAATCATCGGTATCGATAGAAGTCAATGCTAGGCAGAGCCCCGTAGTGGATCTAGGCGGAGACCTTGACCTTTGTCCTGGAGAATCAGAGACCCTATCTGCTAATGCTGCTGCAGGAAGCACTATCATGTGGTCCGACGGGTCTAGTGGCCAGGAGCTCGTCATTAATAATGATGATGTGACAGAGATCACAGAACAGGTAATTACCCTTACCGTAACCAATGAGTTTAACTGTACCAATACAGATGAGATAACCGTCACCCTCAGACCCGTCGTCATGGCAGCCATAGATGGCCCGATGGGAGTATGCGAGGACGGTAGTGCCGAGCTCACCGCTACTGGTGGCCTCGACTATGTATGGACAGACCCTAGCGGTACACTGTCTACTACGTCAGGAGCGACGGTGGTAGCGACACCCACAGAGACGACAACGTATACAGTGCAGGTGACCGATAACTGTGGCGGTGCTGGAGACGAGGCAATGGTGACCTTGGTGATATTCGAGGCAGGAGACGATGTCTCAGCAGGAATGGATACGGCAGTGGTTATAGGCCAGAGCATCACCCTCAATGCTACAGGAGGGGTAGCCTACCAGTGGGTAGATGACCCGACCATTACTACGGGCGGTACTAGTGCTACGCCTACAGTGGCACCTATTGAGCCGACGACGTACACCGTATTCATTACTGATAGTAATGGCTGTACCTATGAGGATATGCTGACTGTCGGCATCAATGATGACCCACTCGCAGCATTTCAGGCGATCAACCTCATTACACCTAATGGTGATGGAGATAACGACGAGTTGCGCTTTGTAGGCCTAGAGGCATTTCCAGATAATACCTTACAGATTTACAATAGGTGGGGTGGACTACTCTTTGAGGCCAACGGCTATCAGACCATAGGGACACTGTGGGATGGTACTCGCAATGGAGAGCCACTACCCGCTGACACCTACTTCTACATACTAGAGCTCGATGGTCGTACGATCAAGAGTGCATTGACCATATTACGAGACTAATCACACCACGACTTAAAACCACTTAGCGATGACTATTCAATTGCGATATATATTTCTGTGTTTTTTGATGGCTGGTGTAGTTACTGCACTTACGGGCCAGCAGATCGGCTATAATAGCCATATGCCGGAGGCACAGTCTTTTTGGAATCCGGCTGCTACAGCTGTAGGATCTGAGATGGAGACTACCGTATTTGCTCGACGCCAGTGGCTAGGTTTTGCCGGGGCTCCACTTACAGGTTTTGCGTCCTTTGCCTATCCAGTGATAGACTACAACATGAGTGTAGGAGCCATGCTCTACACGGATCAGTTAGGTCCAGTCAGTAAGACGGGCCTACGTGTCAACTACTCCTACAAGCTACAGGAGGTACTGGCGGACTACGACCAGCTAGCGATTGGACTCAGCGCTAGTGCTAGTCAGTATGCCTTTAGTACTAATGACCTCATCGTTAATCAACAGACCGACCGCCTACTCCAAGAGGGTGCAATGAATACGATCTACCCCACAGTATCTGCAGGGTTTATGTATACTCGCAATGGTAGACGCGACGAGGACCGCAAACTGTGGGTGAGCTTCTCGATGCAGCAGATCGTCAGCGGTAATGTTGAGATCCTCGGTACATCAGCTGAGCGACAGCAGCAGTACTTCTTCGGTATAGGTACTCGCCGCTATGGCTATGATAGCTACCTAGAGCCCTACTTTACAGTCAACCTTACGAGACCAGAGCTAGTAGATATGTTGATAGGTGTACGATACGAGATGCTCGAAAAGTTCTGGGCAGGAGTAGGCTACTCTACGGTCAATGACCTCGCCGTACAAGGTGGGTGGATCATACCAGATATAGGCGGTCGCTATACAGCGCTGCGTATAGGTGCACTAGCTAATATCGCTACCAGTGGTGCTGCCGGAGACTTCGGTCCTGGCATAGAGCTACTCATTAGCTACACGTACGACCTAGACTAGGACTTAAAGTTGAGTAGATGCTCCTTGACGGCGGTATCGAATCCTTCTTGGTTTTCTAAGAAGTCGACTTGGATAGGCAGGACGAATAGTGGCCACTTATGATTGCGTATCGTATCGCGATGTAGGTCGAGACGCATAGCATCTTTCTCGGTAGTGATGATCACCTTACGCTTGTTTTTTCTCTGTCGGTATACCGTATCGATGTAGGCTATATCCTGGTCTGTAAAGATCCTGTGGTCTTCGTAGTCCATGCTATGCACCTGCTCCACGTACTGCGACAGGTAGTTGACTAGGTAGTCCGTATTGGCGATAGCGCTGACGAGTATGACATCTAGATCACTGGAGAGTGCCAGCCGCCTGCGAGGATCATAGAAACTGTAAGGATGTCCATAGAGGTATCGAGTAAAAAATATCTGCTGGTGCTCTAGTGGTTCGATCTTATTGATAATAGTCGTCCGCTCAGCGTGATCGAGCTGGTCTGGACACTTGGTGACAAGGATTACATCAGCACGCTTGTAGCCTTCTCTGAACTCCCTTAGCCGCCCGCCAGGTAGTAGGTGATCCTCATAGAAGGGAGCCTCATAGCTGGTCAGCAAGATATTGAGACTAGGTGTGACGGCCCGATGTTGATACGCATCGTCAAGGAGTATGACCTGTGTGTCAGGATACTGCTGTAGCATCTGCGGTATGGCTATCGCACGGCTCTCACCCACTGCTACGACTATATCTCGATACTTGCGCCTGTACTGTAGTGGCTCGTCACCAGCTAGCAGCGCCGTATCGTTAAGCCTTACAAATCTAAAACCCTTGGTCTGCCGCTTATAGCCACGACTCAGGGTAGCAACATTGAGGTAGGGCTTGAGCGATCGGATGAGATACTCGATGTGCGGTGTCTTACCTGCACCGCCTACACTCAGGTTGCCGACACTGATGATCGGCAGGCTAAATGTCGACGACTTTACGACCTCGATATCATAGAAGAAATTGCGCATACCGATGGCTAGACCATAGATAAATGATATCGGCGAGAGTAGTATGCGAGCGAGTAACTGTCTGATGATGTGGAGATATTGGTAAGGATGCCAAAGATGCAGACAATAATAATAACCAATGGTTGTCTCCGATACAGTGCAGGTCAGCTACCGTATTTACTGCTAGAGCCTTGGAGTTTTTTGTTTGGCTTGAACTTTTTATTGTCC
>CAYMFD010000010.1:0-56440 GCA_964389475.1 uncultured Saprospiraceae bacterium | reverse complement strand
TACATATTCCTACGATACTTACCACCTACCTCATACAGCGCATGGGTAATCTGCCCAAGTGAACAAAGCTTAGTCGCCTCCATCAGCGTCTCGAAGATGTTACCATTTTGCATACTGACAGTCTGCAATTGCTTGAGTGCAGCGGCTGACGTCTTGGGAGTACGGTTGTGGAGCTCTACGAGGGTATTGATCTGGTCTTCCTTCTCCTCATTAGTCGCACGGATGACTTCCCCTGGCCTTACGGTCGGTGAGCCTTCTTTGCTGAGGAAGGTATTGACACCGATGATGGGCAGGTCGCCATTGTGCTTGAGGGTCTCGTAGTAGAGGCTCTCCTCCTGGATCTTGCTACGCTGATACATCGTCTCCATGGCGCCGAGTACACCGCCTCGCTCCGTGATCCGGTCAAACTCCGCCAACACCGCTTCCTCGACCAGCTCTGTCAGCTCCTCGATGATAAAGGCACCCTGTAGAGGATTCTCGTTTTTGGCAAGCCCTAGCTCGTGGTTGATGATGAGCTGGATCGCCATCGCTCGACGAACACTCTCCTCGGTAGGGGTCGTGATTGCTTCGTCGTAGGCATTGGTATGTAGGCTGTTGCAGTTGTCGTAGATAGCATATAGCGCCTGCAGCGTCGTACGGATATCGTTGAAGCTAATCTCCTGTGCATGTAGTGATCGACCACTCGTCTGGATATGGTACTTAAGCTTTTGAGATCGCTCATTGGCGTCGTACTTCTCTCGCATGGCTTTGGCCCAGATCTTACGAGCGACTCGGCCGATGACGGCGTACTCAGGGTCAGTACCATTGCTAAAGAAGAATGATAGATTAGGTGCAAAGGCATTGATGTCCATGCCTCGGCTCAGGTAGTACTCTACGAAGGTAAACCCATTCGCGAGGGTAAATGCCAATTGCGTAATCGGGTTGGCGCCAGCTTCGGCGATGTGGTAGCCCGAGATGGAGACGGAGTAGAAGTTACGGACGATCTGATCGATGAAGTACTGCTGTACGTCTCCCATCAGTCGCAACGAAAACTCCGTGCTGAAGATGCAGGTGTTCTGTGCCTGGTCTTCTTTAAGGATGTCGGCCTGTACAGTACCACGTACAGAGTTAAGGGCCTTGGCCTTTAGCTCACTGTAGATCGCTGGCTCTAGGATCTGATCTCCTGTGAGACCGAGTAGCATCAGTCCGAGACCATCGTTACCTTTTGGAAGGTCGCCACGATATGTAGGACGGGACTTGCCATGGTCGTCGTATACTTCTTTGAATTTGGCTTCGACCTTGGCCTCTAGGCCGTGCTCGGTGATGTATCGCTCACACTGCTGGTCGATGGCCGCATTCATAAAGAAAGCGCAGATCGTAGCTGCTGGCCCATTGATCGTCATCGATACGGAGGTCGTCGGGGCACAGAGGTCAAATCCACTGTAGAGTTTCTTGGCGTCATCTAGGCAGCAGACGCTGACTCCGGAGTTGCCGATCTTACCATAGATGTCGGGACGGTGGTCTGGGTCTTCGCCATAGAGGGTTACTGAGTCAAAGGCCGTCGACAGTCGTGCTGCTGGTAGTCCTTGCGATACGTAGTGAAAGCGGCGATTGGTCCGCTCTGGTCCGCCTTCTCCGGCAAACATCCTCGTCGGATCCTCACCCTTTCGCTTAAACGGAAATACTCCCGCCGCGAATGGGAATCGTCCAGGCAAATTCTCTTGCAACTGCCAGTGGAGTAGGTCACCCCAGTCGCTGTACTTGGGTAGGCTTACTCTTGGGATGCGGCTATGACTGAGGGACTGTGTAGTCGTCTCTACTTTGATATCACGACCTCTTACCTGATAGGTATATACGTCTTGTGAGTAGGCTTCGTATGTCTCCTGCCATCCGTCAAGCAGCTTGATATTATTACCTAGTAGGTCATTGCGTAATTCGTCATAGGCCGCCTGTAGTGGTGATTTGATACTGTCATCTTCTAGCAACGCCATTGTCTTATCTAGCGCATATAGCTTGCTGGCGATCTCGGCCTGTGCCTTTGCAGTATCGTTGTACCGACGGATGGTCTCTGATATCTCTGAGAGATACCTTACTCGTGCGGGAGGGATAATGTAGACCTTTTCACTATTGCCAGTGACGAGCTCTAGGTCGCCCTTCAGGTCTATATCCGTCCGCTCCTTTACGGTCTTGAGCAGGTGCAGGTAGAGGTCATTCATACCCGGATCGTTAAACTGGCTAGCGATCGTCCCAAATACAGGCATGCCTGCAGGGTCTTCATGCCATAGATCGTGGTTGCGCTGGTATTGCTTCTTGACATCTCGCAGGGCATCTTGGGCACCACGCTTGTCAAACTTGTTGATAGCGATCAAGTCCGCAAAGTCCAGCATATCGATCTTCTCCAGTTGGGTAGCGGCGCCGTATTCTGGCGTCATCACATAGAGCGATACGTCACTGTGATCTACGATCTCGGTGTCACTCTGGCCTATACCCGACGTCTCTAGTATGATGAGGTCAAATCCTGCTGCCTTTAGTATGTCAACGGCTCCCTGTATATGCTTGCTGAGGGCAAGATTGCTCTGGCGTGTAGCCAGCGATCGCATGTATACGCGGTCATTGTTGATGGCATTCATGCGTATGCGGTCGCCGAGTAAGGCTCCACCCGTTTTACGCTTGCTAGGATCAACCGATACGATGGCGATACTATGGTCTGGCGCATCCATCAGAAAACGTCGTACTAGCTCATCTACCAAGCTCGACTTACCTGCTCCACCTGTACCGGTGATACCTAGGACAGGTACTTTGGCCGCTGCAGCGGCAGGAGTGATGGTCTTGATGATATTGGCATTTTGTTCTGGGTAGTTCTCTATGGCCGATATCAGTCTGGCGATAGCCTTAGGTTCTTTGCCCGTGTAGGTATCCATCTCACCATTGACATGCTCTCCTACCGGGAAGTCACAATGCTCGAGCAGGTGATTGATCATCCCTTGCAGGCCCATCGAGCGACCGTCGTCAGGAGAATAGATCTTCGTGATGCCGTAAGCTTCTAGATCGGTAATCTCCTCTGGTAGGATCGTACCACCACCACCGCCGAATATTTTGATATGCCCGCAACCTCGCTCGTGGAGGAGGTCATGGATATACTTGAAGAACTCATTGTGACCACCTTGGTAACTCGTAATGGCGATACCTTGGACATCCTCTTGTATGGCTGTATCTACGATCTCCTTGGCAGATCGGTTATGCCCGAGATGTATAATCTCTGCTCCAGATCGTTGCATGATCCGGCGCATGATATTAATGGCGGCGTCATGCCCATCAAATAGAGATGCTGCTGTGACGATACGTATCTTATGAGTAGGAGAGTAGGGTGCTACTGCCTGCATAGGTTGTTATTACTGGTGGTGTTAATAGTAGGTAGTAATACAAAGGTAACGCTAATGGCTTTTGTTTAAGATGGTACGGTATGTTTCTTATCAGAGGATATGAGCACACAACTTGTACTGGGTTCACACTAGCTCCTTACCTACGCCTAACTATGTTTTTGGAATTGACAAGAAGAATAGGACATCTTATGAGGACGACTTTTTCTGGATATTAAACCTAGAACCCTAGGGTAAAAAAGACGGCCGAAGAGTTGGTTGGAAAGCTTATATTTGTTCAAAACATATATGCTGATGATGGCGGACGTGAAAGGTAGACTGTTAGAAAGGTTGGAGGGTATCGAAGACGAGTATTTTCTAAGTAATATCCTCTATTTGGTAGAAAATGTTGCTGACAATGGTGTTTATCATTTTAGTGCCGATCAAAAAGCAGATATCGATGAGTCGATAAATCAAATCAGTAAGGGAGAGTTTAAGACTCACGAACAGGTAATGAAGCGGTATCTAAGATGATAGAAGTCGTCTGGTCAAATAGAGCAATCCATGAGCTTGATAGTATTTTAGAGTTTTGGTACGCAAGAAATGAGTCAGACAGTTATCCCCACAAAATACTAGTTGCATCAGACGAAGCGATACACCTAATTAAGTCTTATCCTAATGTTGGAATCGCAACTAACCATAGGAATGTGAAGATGCGGTTAGTCCTTGATAGGTACTATCTTGTATATAGGTTTAATGAGCATGTAGTTGAAGTTCTAAAGTTCTGGGATTGTCGTCAAGATCCTGAGTCAAATCCGTATTTGAGATAGAGAGTTTACCCTGGCAGAGGAATAACAACAGTGACTTAGTAAGAACTCATAGTCGGTATACATTGCGCTTCAGTAAGGGGCTTTGAGCAAGTCCTACAAGGTACAAGAAACACGTCCTCGACCACTTTAGTGTCGATAACGGCAACTGACTGGAAGGTCAGACCTACCTGTAAATGCCCTACTTGGTCTCTCTTATCCAAAACTATTATCTTGTAATTTTGGGAAACACAATGAAACATGTCATTATAAAATGTGCAGACTAAGTTGCCTATTGACTTTTTGCCTGCTGTATGCATGGTCGCTCCATGCTCAGAAAGAGGACTATGTATGGTTTCTAGATATTAATCAAGACGGTCAGACTCCGGTACAGGGTGTAATGCTAAATTGGAACAACACAGGCGCTGACCCTGTACCAATAGATTTACCATTAGGTATAGACAACAACAATATCTCTATCTGTGACAAAGACGGCAACCTGCTTTTCTGGAGCAATGGCTGTGCGGTAATTAATCGCAATCAAGAGGTCATGCCTCATGGCGATACACTTAACTGGGATACTTATCGAGAGGTAGTCGGCTGGAAGGAGTGTCTGAGGGGCTATCCTAGTGCTCAAAATATAAAGATTGTACCTGATCCTGGCTATAGTGATGGCTATTATTTATTTCATAAGGCGTTTCGATACTTCGGTCAGTTCGAAGAGATTACACAGGATTTACGCATGTCTTACGTAGACATGGAGTTAGATGATAATAACGGTGATGTTGTATATTTTGATTCGATATTGACTGAGGTGTCTTTAGTGCCGCATTGTCTTGAAGTCATAAGGAGTGATCTAGATAATATTTGGTGGATAATTCAGCCTGTTGAGGATGATACAATAATATTGACCTAAATGTTGGATGAATCCGGATTGACTGAAAAGCCTAGTCAGTCGTCGCAAGTTTTTTTTGAAAGGAGAAGGTCAGGCGGAGGCACTATGCGCTTCAGCCCAGATGGGTCTAAGCTAGCCTATTACGAATACTTCCAGAACCTGCACGTCTACGACTTTGACCGCGCTACTGGTCAGATCAACAACCACCAGAAGGTGACCATCTTCGACGATGCAGAGCAGAAGCCTAACAGTGCCTTTCGCTTCGGGAGTGTAGAGTGGTCGCCCAATAGTCGATTTATGTATGTGGCGGTGTCAGACTCCCTCTTTCAGGTAGATAGCTGGGAGGAGGACATGGAGGATAGCATCCGCCTCATCGATGTTTACAACGGTACGGTAGATCCATTTCCTACTACCTTCTACATTGCGAGTCTAGCTCCCGACTGTAAGATCTATATCTGCAGTACGAGTGGCAGTCGATCCTACCACATCATCCATCAGCCCGATGAGCTAGGCACAGACTGTGACTTCGTACAGAATGGCCTCAAGCTGCCCCAGTCTGCCGGCTCGGCTAACCTACCGCTCCACCCACGATGGCGGGTCGATGAGGAGGATAAGTGTGATCCTACGATTACGTCGGTCTTCGGCATTACGGTGTGGTACCGGCGCGACCTGCAGGTATATCCTAGCCCTACAGCAGGCCCACTGACGGTACAGGTGCCTGATGATGTACGAGGTGGCCAGCTAGTCGTCATAGACCTGCAGGGGCGAGTAGTCGTGGAGCTGTCGCTAGACGGCGCGAGTGATCGTGTAGCTGTAGACCTGAGTGACTACCCAGCAGGGCACTATCATGTAGAGGTCTATCCTGAGGGTAGTGGCGAGCGGGTGTATTATGGGACGCAGGTAGTGGTACAATAGTCAAAAGCGCAAAGAACGATAGTTAAAAGTGCAAAGTGCGAAAGACAAAAGAGGGATAGAACACGGATGAGGCGGATGAGTGGGATACTTGCGGATTTTTGGATAGTCAAAAGCGCAAAATCAAAAGTAAGAGAGTCGAAAGTGTAAAGCCCATAATCATGGCACATGGCTCCCGCCATTGGGCTGCAAAGGTGCTTCGAGCAAGTCCCACAAGGTACAAGCAGCAAGGTCTCGACCACTTTAGTGTCGATAACAACTACTGACGGTAAGGTCAGACCTACCTACATGATATCGAGATCCTAGGTCTCCTTCTACTAGTCTTGCCTCTCTCTAGCTATCCAGTAGACCTAAGCCCGGTCAATGGTAGTAAAGTTAGCCCTTTTTACAAATGTCAGATAGTTGTGTTCTCCTCCTGCATACTTGGTATTTTGCTTCTCATAGCCATGGTAAATCTTTTATCATAGAGAAGAATATTCGGTAAAAGTGGCTTTTGGCAGGTAGCCTACGGTTTGTGGCGGGCGATCGAGCTGTACTGTTAGTAAATCAAGGGTCGCAGGGTGATTGGTAAGTAAGAATAAGTAGTACATTTGTGCTCGATTTGACGGGGCTCGTGATGCCTCTCCACAGCGATAGCATATGATGTTTAAGGATTTAATTACCGTAGTCTTTTTCGCTCTCATAGCAAGTGTAGGCGTAGCACATGCACAGCATGACCATAAGCACGATCACGGCCATAGCCATGGTCACTCTCACGATCATGCACATGATAGCCACGCAGATCACCACGGTCACGATCACGCGGCTCATGGTCACAGCGGCCACGACCACGCAGCAGCAGGTCATGATAACCATGGGTGCACGATGCACCACCACGGACCATTCGATGTAGCAGAGACGGCGATGCACCACATAGGCGATGCCAATGTTTATAGCATAGGGCCACTGCAGATACCACTGCCTGTCATATTGTATGCGCCAGACCACGGGCTCAAGACGATGATGTCATCAGCCTTTCATCCTGAGTTGCTAGGTCATGGTAATGGTCATGCAGCGGTAGATGGCTATGTACTACATGGTGGTACGATCAAGAGAGTGGCAGACAAGTCCTTTCCTATGGGTGAGGTAGAGATCAAGGGGTTTCGACATGGCCATACGACCAAAGACGGTAAAGAGGTAGAGGCCTCATTCGTCTGTACAGGACAGCAAGAGTATATCCTTGACGCTAAGAGCACCGCAGATGCTGGTTTATTTGGTGGCGGTATTACTAGCTTTTATGATTTCTCACTGACCAAGAATGTCGTTACGATGCTCTTGGTTTGTTTCTTTCTATTCTTGATGTTTAGGTCAGTAGCTAAGTCATATAGCAAGAGAGACGGCAAGGCACCATCAGGGCTTCAATCTCTCATGGAGACAGTGATCGTCTTTTTACGAGATGAGGTAGCGATTCCTTTTATAGGCCATAAGTGGGAGCGGTACTTCGGTTTTCTGATGTCCGTATTCTTCTTTATCCTCGGGCTCAATCTATTTGGACAAGTGCCATTCTTTGGCGGGTCCAATGTGACGGGTAATCTCGGTGTGACGATGGTACTGGCTATCATTGCCTTTTTGGTAACTAACCTGAGTGGTAACAAACACTATTGGTCACACCTGTTCCTAGCACCTGGTGTGCCGTGGTTCGTTAAGATTATCTTGGTACCTGTGGAGATCATGGGTATGTTTATCAAGCCGCTCACACTCATGCTACGTCTCTTTGCCAATATCACGGCAGGACACATCGTCATGATTGTATTCGTCGGTCTGATCTTCATATTTGGTAAGAGCGGAGAGAGTGTAGGAGGAGCCCTAGGCGCATCTGTAGGATCAACACTACTGACTATGTTTATGATGGCCATAGAGCTTATCGTAGCATTCGTACAGGCATTTGTATTTACAATATTGACAGCATCATATATCGGTGCTGCCACAGAAGAAGCACATCATTAATTACCTATATAAACACTATTTAAAATGGTAGGATCAATCGTAGCAATAGGCATGGGCCTAGCAGTAATCGGAGCAGCAATCGGAATTGGCTGGATCGGAGCAAAGGCCATGGAGTCTATCGCAAGACAACCAGAAGCAGTAGGTGATATCAGATCTAACATGATCTTGATGGCAGCCTTTATCGAGGGTGCTGCACTTATTGCAATCCTTCTATCTTTCCTAGTAGCTGGCGTATAAGCCCTCTACTGACCTGATAGATGGTCTGATGATGAACGAGTCCAAGGCTGTAGCGGTTGGCTGCAGTTTTGGACTCAATTTTAAAGAAGATGTTGCCTTGTGCAGCTGAGTTATAAGAAACCAGATTAATAAAGCAGACTCCTATGTTTGTACTGATAGAATTTAGCCCGATTAAGCCAGACTTTGGTTTACTCTTTTGGACGACCATCATATTCGCCCTCTTCTGGATGCTGATGAGCAGATTTGCTTTCGGTCCTATCAAAGATGCGCTTAAGAAGCGTGAAGAGACGATCGATAAGTCAATCAAAGAAGCCAAGGCAGCCCGTGACGAGATGACTAATCTCAAGGCGGAGAATGAAAAGATCCTCGCAGAAGCACGTGCCGAGCGAAGCCAGATGCTCAAGGATGCTAAAGAAGCTAAGGCCAACATGATCGCTGAGGCTAAGGAACAGGCGAAGAGTGAGGCCAACAAGATTATTACCAATGCCAAGCTAGAGATAGACAATCAGAAGAAGGCTGCAATCACTGAAGTGAAAAACCAAGCTGGACTAATGGCACTTGATATCGCGGAGAAAGTACTACGCAAAGACCTTAAGGGGGATAGCGAGCAGCAGGCATTTGTCACTAAGCTCATGCAAGACGTCAAGCTTAACTAATAGCATACGCTAGTATCAATTACTAACCATGTCAGTAAAAAGAATAGCCGGACGATATGCCAAATCACTGCTAGACCTATCAGTAGAGCAGGGTAAGACCGATGCTGTAAGAGATGATCTTACACACTTCGTAGAGGCAGTGAAGAATAGGGATTTGTACTTATTGGTAAAGAGTCCTATCGTATCGCCTGATAAGAAATCATCTATCTTTAGGGAGATATTCGGCAAGTCGTATGGAGAGCTTACCAATGCGTTTTTTGATATTATACTGCGCAAGGGACGGGAGTCATACCTGCCAGAGATAGCGACGGAGTTTCTCGAGATGTATAATGCTCACAAGGGCATCACCTCTGTAACTATTAAGACGGCCACAGCACTGAGCGAGGCGGCACTAGCAGATATCAAGACTAAGTTGCTCGATAGCGATCTTACAGCCAAAGACCTAGACGTAGAGACCATCGTAGATCCAGAGATCATCGGTGGATTCGTACTCCAGATAGGAGACAATTTATATGACGCCAGCATAGCCCACAAGCTAGACGCATTGCGCAAAACATTTAAGGACAATACTTACGTGGCTACTAACTAGTCACTCTTATAGATTATACATAAACACTCATATCATGGTCGACGTAAAACCAGATGAAATATCAGCAATACTCAAGCAGCAGCTCTCTGGCTTTAAGACAGAGGCAGAGCTAGAGGAAGTAGGTACAGTACTGCAAGTAGGTGATGGTATCGCCCGCGTATACGGTCTCAGCAAAGCACAGGCAGGTGAGCTTGTAGAGTTTGAGACGGGTGTACAGGCGATCGTACTTAACCTAGAGGAAGACAACGTAGGTGTGGTACTCCTAGGTAGCGGTGATGGCATTAAGGAGGGTTCGACAGTACGTAGAACCAACAAGATTGCCTCTATCGACGTAGGTGAAGGATTCGTGGGTCGTGTAGTCGATCCACTAGGTACACCACTAGATGGTAAAGGTCCTATCACGGGTGACAGATATGCGATGCCACTAGAGCGAAGAGCTCCAGGTGTAATCTATCGTCAGCCAGTTAACGAGCCACTACAGACAGGTATCAAGGCGATCGATGCCATGATCCCGATCGGTAGAGGACAGCGTGAGTTGATCATCGGTGACCGTCAGGTAGGTAAGACTACTATTGCCATCGATACGATCATTAATCAGAAAGAGTTTTACGACAGGGGAGAGCCTGTATACTGTATATATGTGGCCTCTGGGCAGAAAGCTTCTACAGTGGCGCAAGTTGCTAAGACGCTAGACGATGCAGGAGCACTAGCTTACACCACCATCGTAGCATCATCTGCTGCTGATCCTGCGCCGATGCAGTTTTATGCACCATTTGCAGGAGCAGCGATAGGGGAGTTCTTTAGAGATACGGGTAGACCAGCACTTATCGTATATGATGACTTGTCCAAGCAGGCAGTCGCATACCGTGAGGTATCTCTACTACTGAGACGTCCTCCAGGTCGTGAGGCATACCCTGGTGATGTATTTTACCTACACTCTCGTCTACTAGAGCGAGCAGCCAAGGTAATCGCAGATGACGGTATCGCTCAGACCATGAACGATCTACCGCCATCTCTCGTAGAGGCGGGTATCGTCAAGGGTGGCGGTTCACTGACGGCACTACCTATCATCGAGACGCAGGCGGGTGACGTATCAGCGTATATCCCGACTAACGTGATCTCGATCACAGATGGTCAGATATTCCTAGAGTCTAACCTGTTTAACGCAGGTATCAGACCAGCGATCAACGTAGGTATCTCGGTATCTCGTGTAGGTGGATCAGCACAGATCAAGTCGATGAAGAAGGTATCTGGTACACTCAAGCTAGACCAGGCACAGTACAGAGAGCTAGAGGCCTTCTCTAAGTTCGGTAGTGACCTTGATCCAGCGACACTAGCTGTACTCGAGAAAGGTAAGCGAAACGTGGAGATCCTCAAGCAGGCGCAGTACTCTCCAGTACCTGTAGAGAAGCAAGTAGCCATCATCTACCTAGGTACTAATGGATTACTATCAGATGTGCCTGTTGATAAAGTAAGAGAGTTTGAAGACTTGTTCTTAACGACACTAGAGCAGACGTCTCCAGAAACACTAGATACGTTTAGAAGCGGAAAACTTACAGACGAGGCCATCGCAGCAGTGAAAAAGATCGCGGCTGAGGTAGCGAAGCAGTTTTCGTAGGTGGTTAAGATGTTAGATTGTTAGTAAGTTAGTATGGCTACCCACAAAGATTTAGAGGTTTGGAAAGAATCTATAGATTTAGTTGAGTCCATATACAAGCTAACGTCAGAGCTTCCTAAAGAAGAAATTTACGGTTTAGCCTCACAGATGCGGAGGGCTTCTGTGTCAATTAGTTCTAATATTGCGGAAGGAGCCGCTAGAGGCAGCACTAAAGAGTATGTGCGGTTTCTACATATAGCAGCGGGTTCTACCTCTGAACTTGAGACGCAGTGTCTTATAGTTGATAGAATCTATGCTATAGATGTAAGTAAGACGATATCTGATATAGAAAGGCAACGGAATAAGTTGCTAGCTTTGATTCGGTATCTCAAGAGTAAGCTGTGACTTACTAACGCTTTAACGTTATTAACGTACTAACCTCCAAACCATCACACTATGTCAGGTGCATTAAAAGAAGTAAGAGAACGGATCAAATCCGTAAAGTCTACACAGCAGATTACAAAGGCCATGAAAATGGTCTCTGCTGCCAAGTTGCGTAAAGCGCAGCAGGCGATTACGGAGATGAGGCCGTATGCAGATAGACTAGATAAAATGCTCAAGAATATCCTGAGCAACCTCGAGGGAGATGCTGTTACGAGTTTTGGCGTAAACCGAGACGTCCAGCATTTAGCCATCATTGTGGTGACTAGTAACAAGGGCCTTTGTGGGGCATTTAATACCAATGTCATCAAGGCGGCCAAGGCGCAACTAGAGCAATATAGGGGCTTACTAGATAGAGGACAAGTGACCATCATACCGGTAGGTAAGAAAGGATATGAGACCCTCAAGCGGTCGTACCCAGCTGCTAACTACGTGACGGATTACGTAGACTTGATCACACGTATGTCCTATGACGAGGTATCTGCGGCAGCGCAGGTAGTGATGTCGTCATTCGTTGCGAGTGACTACGATAAGGTAGTAGCCTGTTATGGTAAGTTTAGGAATGCAGCTGTCCAAGAACCACAGACGGTGACATTCTTGCCGGTAGATACTACAGTTATAGATCCACACCTCAAGCAAGAGCCTACAGCTAGCACAGACTACCTGTTCGAGCCTGGTAAGGTGGAGCTGCTAGAGAAGCTGGTGCCTAGCATATTACAGACGACCTTTCAGAAATTCCTGCTTGACACCCATGCCTCTGAGCATGGTGCTCGTATGACCGCGATGGATAATGCCACTGAGAATGCGGAGGAACTGCTTAAGGATCTAAAGATCACGTACAACAAAGCCCGTCAAGAGGCTATTACTAAGGAGCTTGCTGAGATTGTTGGTGGTGCAGCAGCACTAGGCGGTTAAGATAGGCCTCTATGTAAATAGCAGTGGATGAGGAGTATCCATCGTAGATACTGTTGTGCTTTTACCTCGATTAGATTCTACGCTAGCGCTGCCGCGGTTCCATCCGCAGTGCGGTAAAGTCAGATCACTTACTACCTTTCTTATCAAGGTCAAGCCCTATAAGGTAACGCCTAAGCGAAAGAGGTTGAAGGTTCCTATTTAAATAGCTGGGCACTTAGATCTACAGCGTGCGGTAAAACTTACCGTCTGCTTTAGCGGACGGAATAAGTTAAGCCTCCCGTAAGAGCTTTAGCCACATTGTACCATTCGGACTTGGTAAGAGGGTAGAGGGAAGTGCAATGGTAGGTCAACGGGGCTAAAGCCCAACAGTGTGCATTGCATCAAGCCGTCCGCTAAAGCAGACGGAAAAGGCTTGAGCTTTCAGATCGGAGATTTCGACGAAAAGCTCAATCACCACTTAAGCTAACTGAAGTACTTAAGCATATGGGGCAGGCTCTACGCTAGCGCTGCCTTGGCTCTACCTGCAGCGCGGTAACCCCAAATCAATTACTACCTTTCTTACCAAGGTCTCAACCGGTAAGGGCATCACCCACACCGAAAAAGTCATCATACAATAAGGCCTTACTCCTCTGCAGCCAACTGCTTGACGAAAGAGAAGGTAGCCACCTTGCCCTCTAGTAAGCGGACACTTACAGGTATCGTCGTCTCTTCGTGTAGGATAGACACGTTAGAGGAGTTAGGTGGATACTTGCCTTCGTTATCTGCGCTGATGGTTATAGTGGTAGTGTTAGTAGGTAGGGGTATCTCAAAAACCTCAACGGTCTGCTTGACCTCATGGCCAGATATAATAGGTGTACCATTGACGGAGATCGTGATCTGGTCACCATCGATGTATTGATCATCCCACACCTGCAAGGTGATGGTGTCCGTATAAGCCGAAAAGGTAAGTACTTCGCCATCTTTGAGTACTAGCGTTTCGTCAAGGGATAGCTTTGAGTCTTCTAGCACCTCAAGGGTTTTTTGTTTTTTTGACCTTGGGGCGAATCGCTTGACTTTTTTTGTGACGCTGGCGAGCTTCTTGCTAAACACCGCTTCGCTCATGAGCATGATGGTACCCTGTATGCAGTCTTCACCCGATGTGTATTGACTGGTGAAGTTACCTTTGATCATAGCCTTCTTCCTGCTTAGGCTGACGTCGCCTCGGTCCATCTGTATATAGCAGAAGTCATCTGAAGCGATATCTGACTTGGTGGTAATATTGCTTAACTCACGGAATGATATTTTGTCTCTCCTATCGTTAAGTACTCCCTTGATATCACTTTCTGTACGATGTGATCCTGCAAAATCAGTGATGCTTGTACCTGCTATTGACCCATTCGCATACTCATCAAACAGTAGTTTATAGGTGATAACCGATTGATCCTCAAGCTGTATAGTGCCTACGAATTCGTGGTGGTCAATGACCTGGCTATAACCGGTAGTAGCCAGTCCGACTAGGCAGATCAATAAGTGTAGTAGATTTTTGTGCATTACTTCCAAGTAGATTTATAACTTTAGGGCGAAATATAACTTCACTTTATTTAAATTGAACCAATGAAAAAGACAATTTTCCTATTCTCTCTTTGCTGCCTACTCTTTAGCTCAGCAGCGATTGCTTCTATTCCAGTAAATAAGAAGAACGTCGAAAAGCAAGAGATTGTAACACAAGATCAGATCAATGATCAGGTTGCAAGTGTAGCCAATGTAAACCTGGTCGTTTCTCCTGAAGAGGCATTGAGCCCAGCAGCAGCAACAGCTAGTGACAATACTATGGTTATCCTACTATTGCTATGGTTCTTCCTAGGACTTTTAGCTGCTCACAGATGGTATGCTAAGAAGCCTGCTGGATGGAATCTACTTTTCATCTTTACATTAGGTGGATTTGGTATTTGGGCTATTGTTGACCTGATCGGTATCATCGGAGGCGACTTCATGGAATAAGTCAACCTTTAGAAAGTAAATGAGGGGCTACTCCATACCTGGAGTAGCCCCTTTTTTTATGCCTGTTCTTCTTCTTGTTGTCGTATACTCTCATTGTGTACGGCCTTTATAAAGCTCTCCACAAAGTGCTTTGATAGTGCCTGTTCTTGGCCTCGCTCCACGTACTTTGATAGGATTTGCTTCCAGCGGTCTTCTTGGAGTATTGTGATATCGTGCTCTTTTTTGTAGCCGCCTATTTGTCTAGCTACTTTCATACGACTAGCAATCAGGTTGATCAGGTCGTCATCGATGAGGTTGATATCCTGTCGTAGCTTCTCTAGTTTGGTACTCTCAGGGATATTGTCTGGATCGTAAAACTTGAGTTTCATGTCCGTGATCATCTGCCCTAGCACCTCAGGTGTGATCTGTTGCCTAGCATCACTCCATGCGTCGTCTGGTGTGATGTGAGACTCGATCATCAGTCCATCGAAGTTGAGGTTGACCGCTTTCTGAGAGACTTTCTGTAGTATGTCTCTACGTCCACATATGTGGCTAGGATCATTGATCATGGGTATCTCAGGTCGCTCGGTCATAAAGTCGATCGGTATCTGCCACTGCGGTCGATTTCGGTAGATTTTTTCTCCCGCATTGCTAAAGCCTCGGTGTATCGCACCCAGCTGCTTGATGCCAGCCTTCTCTAGTCGCTCTACGCCACCTAGCCATAGTGCCAGGTCAGGATTGATTGGGTTCTTGACCATGACCGGTATGTCAACACCTCGTAGCGCATCTGCGATCTCTTGTACGGCAAATGGATTGACGGTCGTACGAGCTCCTATCCATAGTACGTCTATGCCGAACTCAAGTGCCAGTTCCACATGACGAGCCTTCGCCACTTCGATCGTAACAGGTAGCCCAGTAAGCTCCTTGGCCTTTTGCATCCATGGTAGACCCACGGCGCCTACACCCTCAAAACTATTGGGCCGCGTGCGAGGCTTCCATATACCAGCACGTAGCATATCTACCTTGCCTGTAGCGGCCACTCGCTGGCAGGTTTCGAGGACCTGAGCCTCTGTCTCTGCCGAGCAGGGTCCTGCGATTACTAGTGGCACAACCCGTCCATTGTGGTAGCGCCTGCCGAGCAGTTGTTGTGTATTATTTTCCATAATGTCTTATTTGCTTAGATGTAAGGAGTGAGTTTGTTAGCTTCTTTGAGTAGTTGTATTAATTGAGGTTTGTCTTGCGATATGATAGCTTGACGTAGGTCTTGCAGGCGGTCTATGTATGCATCTAGGGCAGTGGTGATGGGTTGTGCATTATTGGTAAATATGGACTCCCACATGGCAGGGTTGCTCTTGGCTAGTCTAGCAGTAGAGGCAAATCCTGTACCAGCCAGTTGCATGATCCTACCTGTATCTTCCTCGAGATCGAGTACGGTCAGCCCCAGTGCGAATGAGGTGACATGACTCAAGTGACTGACGTAGGCGAGGTGCTTGTCGTGATCCTGACTGTCCATAAGTAGGGTAGTCATGCCTAGGCTATCAAATAGGTCGAGAGCCTGCTGTACTGCTGCCTCATCACTATCTCCGGAGTCGCATATGATATTACGCTTATCGGCAAACAGGCCGAGGTGGGCAGCTTGTGGACCGCTATGCTCGGTACCCGCAAGTGGATGCGCCGCCACGTACCTGCCACGCATAGGGTGCTTGCGTACAGCCTCGACGATGTGTTGCTTAGTGGAGCCTAGGTCGATCACGACCTGCTGCTCCGTTACGCGATCCAGTACGTCTGGCAGCAAGGTCTCGATAATGGAGACGGGTGTTGCTATTAGTATGATGTCCGACTTGTGTAGATCGGACTGCCACAAGCCCGCCTCATGGACGATACCCTTGTCTAGCGCTTCTTTTTGATGGGCTGGCAGATAGTCAAATCCTATAGTCTTGACACCAAGTTGGCGGCTGAGCTCTAGCCCGATCGACCCACCTATGAGGCCGAGCCCTATGATAAATATCGTCATGCTTGCTGCTTATTGATACGAGAGAGGGCCTCTGTCAGTTGAGATACCGAGGCGCAGAGTGATATCCTGATATAGTCTGTGCCTGCTGACCCGAAAATAATCCCTGGGGTAATAAAGACCTTGGCGCCTTCTAGTACCTGATCACTCAGTCTACTGCCCCCACTGCCTGTAGGTACTCGCCCCCACACGAATAGTCCGGGCCTATCCCTTACGTAAGTACAGGCTAGCGCATCCATGATCTGATAAGCGATCTCTCGTCGATCCATGTATGTTGCGCTATGTACGGTATGAAAGTCAGCATGATGCAGGGCTACAGCAGCGGCCTCTTGGATGGGCCGATACATGCCGCTGTCCATATTGCTTTTAAAAGTAATTGCAGCATCGATGACGCCTCGTCCGCCTACTAGGGCACCTATCCGCCAGCCCGCCATATGGTAGTTCTTACTCAGTGAGGTCAACTCTACACCTACCTCCATGGCACCCTCGACCTGTAGGAGGCTGATAGGTGTGGGGTTTAAGATGTGACTGTAGGGGTTATCATGTATGATCAGTACGTCGTAGTTCCTCGCCCAGTTTACTAGGTCACTCAGTTGATCGAGTGTGGCCACCGCACCCGTCGGCATATGCGGGTAGTTGATAAATATGATTTTGGCAGTTGTATCTAGTGTCTCTATATCAGGGAAGTAGTCATTGTCAGGGCCTAAATAGTAGCTTACGGGTATACCACCTGCCAGCCTAGTAATGGCACTGTAGGCCGGGTAACCAGGATTAGGAACTAGGACGCTATCGCCCTCATCTACATAGGCCATGCAGAGGTGCATAAGCCCCTCCTTGCTACCCATGAGTGGTAATATTTCGCTATCGACATCAAGTGTGACGCTGTAGTGATGTGCATACCAGGTTGCGAGGGCAGCCCGCAGCTCAGGTATCCCTCGATACGGCTGGTATGATTGCTTGCTCAGGTCGCCCACGGTATGCCGCAGATGGTCTAGCGCCGCAGCTGGAGGTGGTAGGTCAGGGCTACCGATGCCTAGGTTGATGACTTCGTGCCCGGCTTCATTCATAGCACGTATCTGCGCCAGCTTGGTAGCGAAGTAGTAGGGTTCTGTATGCTGTATGCGACTCGCTGTTGTGATCATAATTGTGGATCTTTACGTAAGTAAGACCCTAGTACAGTCACCTCCGTAGCTATGGTGCGGAGAGAGTCAAGTGCAGTCGTTAGCTGTACGGGATCATCGTACTCTAGATCCATGTGAAAGTAGTAGCATCGCAATTGCCGCATTGCTGGGAAGGACTGCAACTTGCTCAGGTTAATGCCCGCTGCATCTATGGCCTGTAGCGCTTTTAGTAAGAGTCCCTTCTCGTCTTTGATGAGGAGGTAGATGCTAGACTTATCGTGACGAGCCGGTTGCTCCTGCCGATCGATGGCAAAAAATCGAGTGTAGTTGATAGGGTGGGTTTGTATACCCGTCGCTAGTGATTTTAAGCCATGTAGCTGTCCTGCAAGTTCGCTAGCGATGCAGGCTCGTGTCTCATCTCCTCTTGCGGCGATCTGCATGGCCGAGCCAGCCGTATCGGCGCTGTTTACGAGCTCTACGTCTAGAGGCTTGAGGAAGTCTAGGCACTGGTTGATGGCCATCGGGTGACTCTCTACAGAGGTGAGTTCAGCTATGCTACTAGTGGGTAATGCGAGCAGGTGGTGTACGATGCGGAGGTAGATTTCGCCACTGATATGTAGGGCTTGCTCACGGAGTATCCTGTAGTTCTGCAAGATGGTGCCTGCTATGCTGTTTTCGATTGCCATGAGGCCATGGTCGGCACTACCATCTATGACGGAGGTACCCACCTTGGTAAAAGTATCGCAGCAGATAAGCTCGATATCTTCACCCCAGTACTGCAATGCCGCAGCGTGGTGAAAACTACCCTCATATCCTTGTATGGCGATTGTCTTGGTCATAGATTAAATAAAAAAAGGAGCCCAATCAACGACTGGACTCCTTTATATAGCATAATGCATACTCTAGTCAGTCCACTCAGCGTGAGTAGTTCCAGAAATAGTAGTATGCCATCGTTTTATTATTCATCTGCTGCAAACATACACCTTTTTAGAAGTTCTATGCCCAACTTGTTGTTGATGATGTTTTTTAGGGTGCCGGTTTCATCATCAAAGGGTAGCTAGTCTGCTTCGAATAATTAGCTCCCACCAGTTAGACTTGTGGTAGTCGCCGTACAGCGTCACAATTTAACTACCTCCTCGGTATCAGTGTCATGGGATAAGTCACGAGACTCTCGTTGCCTGCCGCATCGATACTGGCCACCCCAAAGAGGTAGTTGTCGATTACGATGCCCTCTAGGGTAAAGTCGTGAACATCACTCGCTACCACTCGACTATGCTGCCACTGAGGAGCGGTAGTCTCACGCCAGTAGATCTTATACCCGGCGATATGTTTGTCCGTGCTACCATCCCACTTGAGCCTAGTAGATGGCTGTACGGCACCGCCTATCATCAGCCCTTGCGGAGGTGCAGGAGCACTGGCGATACTAGCTAGATTGATGGCATTGACGGTGGTGAGCTTAGCGGCATAGTGCCTATCTACACCGGCCAGCACGTCGCCATAGTCGATGCCGTCTTCGGTACGTATGTCTTGGTGTTGGCGATTGTAGTTTTCGTGGGCCTCCATGATGCGTATACCTGCATAGCCAGCGTCACAGAAGGGCTTGTGGTGGCCACCCCGCCCGAAGCGATCTAGGCGGTAGATCATCATAGGATTCATCTCTGGCATATAGCTAGAGGTGATCCGGTGTACATAGCGAGCCAGTTGCCTCGATGGCCCGTCTACCTCGCCACCGTAAAATCGCTTCCAGATACGCTGCTGCTCGTCCTCGTCTGCTCGACTCGCCTCAGAGAATATCCTAAACGTACGATTATCAATCACCCCATCTACACCTTCTATATTGCTGATCATATCATTATTGAGGATGCCGATGATGTCCCAGCTCTCTGCCTTGGCATGTGCTGCCATGATCTTACCACCGAATAGGCCTTGCTCCTCGCCGGATAATCCCACGAATATGATCGATGCTGCAAAGTCATACTTGCTCAGTACCCTAGCTGCTTCTAGGACTCCAGCCAGTCCACTAGCATTATCATTAGCACCGGGGCTATCGCCAGTGTGGTCGTTAGGGTCTGATATGCGAGAGTCGATGTCTCCCGCCATGATGATGTATCGATTGGGGTAGACCGTCCCTCGCTTGATAGCCATGACATTGACCACCTCCACATCTTTAAATATCCGTCTGTTCTCTCCCTCTTTGACCAGATCGCCTAGGTATGAGACCTCCAGGCAGCCTTCGCAGTCACTCGATATCTCGTCCATCTCTGCCTTGACCCACCGTCTTGCAGCACCGATACCTCGGGTGTTGCTTACGGTGTCGGATAGGGTATGGCGGGTGCCGAAGTTCGCTAACTCCTCTATGTCCTCATAGATGCGGTCTGGTGATATGCTCTCGATGATGTCGTATATATTGGTGGACTGGATAGACTGGCACACTGCCGTTTGTATGGACAGTAGCAGTAGTAGAGGCAAGACGTTCTTCATAATGTGCGGATGGCTGTGGTCGACTAATATAGAGTCGTAGCCCTAATATACTGCCCTGTTTGTTCTCTAGAGATATAGGATGATCAATTGTACCTGTTTTGGCAGTTGGATGCTGGGCGGAGACCTTGACTTTAAATTTCAAGCCGCTTACTTGGCTGTAAAAAAAGAAAAGGTATATCTTTGCGGTCGCTTACAAAAGCATTGACCCATGGTGTAATGGTAACACTACGGTTTTTGGTACCGTCATTCAAGGTTCGAGTCCTTGTGGGTCAACAATAAGAGCTCTTCGCAAGAAGGGCTCTTATTGTTTGGGGCTACTGCGAACGGGTGGTGGGGTGAGACCGGTTGATGCTGGTGATGCGGAGTGATGCGGAGTGATGCGAATCACTTTGTATGGAATGAACGCTACCTGCTTGGCAGACAGGCGCTAGCCGAATTAAACTATTGTAGAGTCTTTGAGTAGTGCTTTTATATATTCTGGGCTTCTTTTGACATGGCAAATAGCGATTACCGTCAGTGAGTTGGTTTCATAAGAAAAGTAGATATAGTAAGTACGTATTCTCTTGTATCTGATCCTTTTGTTATCTGTGAGTCCACCTGATTCCGGATAGCGAGCTAGTTGTTGTAGTAGGTTTTGAAAAAGAGCAAATAATTTTTCTGAATATGCAGAGCTACCATTTCTTTCATTCCAATACTCCACAATTTCTTGGAGCAGGGACAAAGAGGTCTTGGACCAGACTATTTGCCTAGCCATTGCTGCACCTTTATTGTTACCTCTTCGTTTGATACTGTTTCGCCAGCCTCCATTTCAGCTAACCCGGCATCAATGGACTTTTTATGGGCTTCAGGGATTTTCAGTATGTCAGACTTAAAATTCTCTAGTTCTAATATACCTAGAATCTCTTTCAGCAAGTAGTCATCAGCCGACTCTAGCTTTTCCAATACCTTTTGCTTGAGTTCTATAGTAGACATTATCTCCTCATTTAGATACTAAGTTACGGCTATTACCTGAGAGCACTTATGCAATCTGCTTAGCATACAGGCGGAAGCTTCTGCGAGTGGAAGGGCAAGCAGTCTGATTGCGAGGTTTTTCTTACTTTGATTATTCTCTAAATCGCTACAACAGCTTCAATGAAGAGATTATACACACCTACTTTACTCACCGTTCTCTTTTTGCTATTCCTCTCGACGAGTTGCAATAAGCGTCATTTTGCAGATGGTACCTACTGTGCTGATGTCAAAAGGTACAACCCCACTACTGGTAGATCATCGCAATATAAGCTGACGCTAGAGCTGGTCGGCCAGCGACTCGTACAAATGAATTTCCCTAATGGTGGTCACACTGACTCAGGTGAGTTTGATCCACCACGGATAGTCAATGGCTCGGCAACATTCAATGATTATCGAGGTGTCCAGTTTAGTGTGGATATCGTAGGCACGGGCACGGATTGCTTACAGAGTGCTGCTAAGGCCACACGATGTACCGGTACTACTAAGAGTGGCACACGCTGTAAGAATATGACCGATAATGGGAGTAGCCGGTGTTTTCAGCATTGAAGGGAGGTAGTTGCTAAGGATACTTTCTGATTGCAAACCTTTCTGCTAAGCACCACAGGTCTTTGATCTTTTTGCCATGTATGAGAAGCCACCTACACACTCATCGCTTTCTCGATCCACTGTACCAGCGGCCGTATGGCTAAATACACCCGTTCTACCTCGTCTGCAAGGTCGGCATTGATGATAGCTTTCTTAGATGGGGAGTACTGCGCAGTGAAGCTCTTGTAGCGGAGCAGCTCAACGTGAGGGTGATTGTTAGGGTATCCCTTGGGTGAGGTTTTGAGTTTGGTCTCGTCGTCTGCCAATCCACCTGTGACGGCTACTAGGTCCTTGTCGTTGATGATGTCGAGGAGCTCTTGCGCATCGTAGTCGATGGCTGCTCGTATACTTTTGAGAGCGGCGGAATCAGGGCGGTAGATGCCTCCACCTATCATCGTAAACCCAGGCCCGAAGGCCATAAAGATCTTGGTGATCATATCGGTCTTTCCTGCCGGCGAGGCTGTGAAGTGGCCTTTGTAGATCGGCTTATCTGGGTGAAACATGCGGTTGTTGTTGATCCGCTGCATGATCTTCTTTGGTTCGAACTGCTCAAAGTAGGTGTCGTGATGCGACAGGCGATTGAGTACTGCTCCTACCTCATCGACCCAGTACTTCCTTGCGGTCTGGTAGCGGTCACGATGCTCATCCATCCACTCCTTGGAGTTGTTATTGGTCAGGTCGACTAGAAAGTCCCAGATATATTCCTTCTTATTCATAGTATGGAAAGGTCACTTTTGGAATAAAGTTGAATACCTGCCGATAAGACTTGATCACGAGTATCCATCTGCATGGATACTTCTTCGACTTTTGTATTTACAGACGATGATGTAAAGTCATTAGTTAGCGGTGCCGCGGTTCTACCCGCAGCGCGGCGTCGTAGGGTAGTAGCTCACTCACTTGCCTCACAGCCAAATCCAAAAAAAATAAGAGTGCTTCTCCCCCTACACCTCTATCGCTCGCTCCCATATACTCTCATTACCACGATCGTCTGTCACCTGTATCATCACCTGATGTGTGCCGGCGGGTAGGTGATCTAGTGGCACACGCAGTTGTCTGGTCATGACCTTGTAGGGTGTGATCTGCCACTCTCCGTCTATGTAGACGTTGATCTTAACCTCTGCGGCAGATCCTTTGGTAGCTAGATTGTCATCGATGCGGAGTAGCAGCTGGCTGGCGGACTGCTGGACGAGCTCGATGGTGGGTGGCGTGGTATCCTGTACGATGCTGTAGTCTCCAAGAGCCCCTATGGTGGTAGTGAGGGTGTCACCGCGGATCGATCCACCATAGGATGTAAGCCGCTTATCGTCATGGTAGACTAGACAACTACGGTGGTCTAGGGCCTGGCTACTGGCAACCTTGAGGTGTATGTGCCTGTAGGCGGTTTGTGTCTTTTCGTGTAGCTTGATATGACCGGCCTCTTCGCCATATTGCCATCGTACATCTCGATCAAATGTCGCGGAGTCGATCTTGATCTCTGACCTACCCATACGTAGGGCATAGGTGGTGTCCCACCGGATGAGAGCATTGTAAGAGGTTACGGGTGGTGCATCTACAGGGTCGGCTCGTAGTAACGATAGGCGGTAACGTTTGGTATTGCCAGCAAGGTCGGTGAGGACGATCTCTACCTTACGGGCTTGGTCGCCGAAGAGCTTGATGGGGCCTCCTTTCTTAGTGTAAATACTCAGGGGTGAGCCCGGCCATACGTAGGCGCATACAGCTGTACGGTTGAGGCTAACCTTATCACTGTAGTCATAGTAGCTGCGTATATATCTAGTCTCGTCCCACTGTATGGAGTCGGTGCGGCTCTCCCAGTGCAGGGTATCATCGACGAAGATCTGCCGTAGATATACACCGTTGCGGTTGGTGCTGCCATCCATCTGGTCATAGGCCTGTACGTCGATACCTACTCGCCAGCCGGGCACACGAATGCTAGCTTCACTGCCTTCGGGATAGTGGATCTGCTGACTGATCGTCTGGAGGTCAGGCGTCATTGCTTCTAGGCCTATGCTCTGTAGGGTAGGCGGCTTGTGATCTGGAGCACCTATACCCCATAGGCAGGGGTCTTGTGGTGTCTCGGTCCGGGTATGACGTATCTCAAAGTGGAGGTGCGGGGCATAGCTGCGACCCGTATTGCCCATAGTGCCTAAGTACTGGCCCTGCCTCACAGCGAAGCTAGTACTATCGGGATACAGGTCTACCTCGTAGGATTGTGTCGCCCGCTGTATGGTCGCTACATAGCTGGCTAGCGTATCTGTCAGCTCGTCAAGGTGGGCATATACGCTGGTGTGTCCGTTGGGGTGGTCGATATAGACGGCCTGCCCGTAACCACCTGTCTGTATCTTGATGCGGGACACATAGCCGTCAGCAACGACAACGATGCTGTCACCGATACGGTCTTTGACCCTGGGCTTGATATCTACGCCGGCATGGAAGTGGGTGGATCGCAACTCACCGAAACTACCCGCCAGCACGATATCGTGTAGGACGGGTGATATGAAATAGTTACTATCGGGCTTGCTCTGGCCAAGTAGGGTAACCATCGATAAGGTCAGGCACACGAGGCTAGTGATAAGTCGAGTGATCATGCGCCTAGTATTTGATTGATCGTCTGGTCTAGGGCGGTAAAGGCATCAATGTCAGCCTGTACGATGTCGGTCATACAGTCATTGACGATCTGGGCATAGGTAGGATCTTTGAGGAAGCGGTCTATGATTATCCGCTCTACCTGGTAGCGGTACCACTTCGCGTCTTGCTCTAGTCGTAGGCGGTCGATCGCCTCTCCTCCTAGGGTGGTGTAGTAGGTAGTTACAGCTGCTGTGATCTTATCGAGACCTTCCTTGTGTAGGGCCGAGACCTTGATCGCCTTGGGTCGCCAAGTATCGTGCCGCCTAGGCAGTAGCGATAGGGCAGACCGGTAGGCGAGCATTGTGTCGTGAGCTAGAGATAGCCGGTCGCCGTCTGCCTTATTGATGATAAGGAGGTCGGCCATCTCCATGATACCTCGCTTGATACCCTGTACCTCATCACCAGCACCTGGTAGTAAGACGACTAGCATCATATCGACGATGCCTGCTACCTCGGTTTCTGACTGACCGACACCGACTGTCTCGATGATTATGGTATCGAAACCCGCCGCTTCGCATAGGGTCATCGCCTCTTTGGTATGTCTGGCAGTACCACCTAGCGTCTTACCTGCTGCGGTAGGTCGTATGTAAGCTCCTGTTGCCTGCGATAGTACCTGCATACGGGTCTTATCACCCAGTATACTGCCACCAGACTGACTGCTACTAGGGTCTATTGCTAGGACAGCTACGTCGTCGCCTGCTGTGATAAAACTACTGCCTAGCGCCTCTATGAGGGTGCTCTTGCCAGCTCCAGGACTACCCGTGATCGCAATACGGCGGCTGGCTGACTTTTGCTGAGTGGCATACTTTAACAGGTCGAGCCGTAACTGGTCGTCTTTGCTATGTGTACTCTCTACTAGCGTGATACACTCGCTTAGTATATACCGGTCACCACGCTTGAGACCATCGACGTAGTAATCGATGCTTTGCGAGCTTTTGGCACGTACCTTAATCCTTGGATTTATTCCTGACATCTGAGGTCAAAAATACTGTCCATATTTGTTATACTTTTGATCTCCTGCATATCAATCCCCAGCAGTGGCGTTAGGGCCACGGCATATTATTTGCTACTATAGATAGACTACGAGAGGGGTCTGGTGTAAAGTGTTGATTTACTTTCACTTGTGATATTTCTTGGATTCTATTGTGAGATTATAGATTGGTGACTTCCCTATGGGAGTCTTATGTTGATGTTTATTTTATGAATCTATTTAGATTTTTTACCCAAGAGCTAGCGATCGATTTAGGTACGGCCAATACGCTTATCATTCAAAATGATGAGGTAGTAATCGATGAGCCGAGCATCGTCGCTATCAATCGCAGGACCAATGAGGTCATCGCTGTGGGTAAGCGTGCTATGCAGATGCACGAGAAGACACATGAGAATATCAAGACCATACGTCCGCTCAAGGATGGCGTGATTGCCGATTTTCAGGCAGCGGAGGCCTTGATACAAGGATTGATAGCCCTCATCGGTGAGAAAAGGCGATTCTTCACCCACCTTAAGATCGTTATCTGTATTCCTTCAGGTATTACAGAGGTGGAGAAGCGTGCCGTCTTTGACAGCGCAGACCATGTAGATAGCAAGGAGACCTACCTTATACATGAGCCCATGGCAGCAGCCCTAGGTATAGGTCTAGACGTAGAGGAGCCAGTAGGTAATATGATCATCGATATAGGTGGTGGTACGACGGAGATCGCCGTGATAGCACTGTCGGGTATCGTTACCGACCAGAGTATAAGGATAGCTGGTGACGAGTTTACCAATGACATCATCGACTATATGAAGCGTAAGCACAACCTACTCATAGGTGAGCGGACCGCCGAACAAATCAAAATACATGTGGGTGCCGCTAGCCCAGAGCTAGACGATGCGCCAGAGCCGTTTGCGGTCAATGGTCGTGACCTACTGACGGGTATACCTCAGCAGGTATTTACCAATCACGTCGAAGTAGCCGAGGCGCTAGACAAGAGCATCTCCAAGATCGAAGAGGCCATCCTCAAGGCACTAGAGGATACACCGCCAGAGCTAGCTGCTGATATCTATCGTACCGGGCTATACCTCACCGGCGGAGGAGCTCTCCTGAGAGGTCTTGCCAATCGGGTAGCTGCTAAGACTAAGCTAGGTGTCCAGGTGGCCGATGACCCGCTACGAGCGGTGGTTCGTGGTACAGGGCTAGCCTTAAAGAACAGCCATCGATACTCTTTCTTAATCGATCGTAGAACAGCTAGAGACATCTAGTACAGGTAGCGTGATATATGCAGGAATTACTGGCTCTTATAGTCAAGTATGGTACTCATTTGGCATTCTTGCTGATAGAGGTTTTCTGCTTTTACCTCATCATAAACTACAACGATATACAGCGTTCTATTTTTGTCAATAGTACGTCTCTCTATACGACCAAGGTCAGCAATCAGACTGATCGCCTTGCCTCCTACCTTGACCTCCAGCGTATCAATGATAGCCTGCAAGTAGAGAATAAGCAACTGCTAGAGCGGCTTATAAAATCCGAAATCCTTACCAACGATACTCGATCGGTTACCACGGTCGTAGACTCTATGGGGCAGTACGACCTGCTGCCTGTGACGGTTTGTAACAAGACGATACACCTGCGCAACAATACATTTACCCTCTGCCAAGGCTCCGCAGATGGCATAGCGCCGATGATGGGGGTCACCTCCGCCACAGGAGTCGTAGGCATCGTCAAGGACGTCTCTCGGCACTACGCCAGTGTCATAAGCATACTGCATAGTCAGAGCCGGATATCCTGTGAGATCAAGGGTAAGTACTCATTTGGTAACCTCTTTTGGCAGGATAGAGACCCGCTGAGAGCTTCGCTGTCAGGAGTGCCTAGGCATACGGACCTCTCGGTCGGAGATACC
The DNA here is from genome assembly GCA_964389475.1 of uncultured Saprospiraceae bacterium. Taxonomy (GTDB): domain Bacteria; phylum Bacteroidota; class Bacteroidia; order Chitinophagales; family Saprospiraceae; genus CAYMFD01. Next base: position 29,393 of record CAYMFD010000010.1, on the reverse strand, counting down.
GTAATTACCAGTGGCTATAGTGCCGTATTCCCCCGTGGACTGGTGGTGGGTGTAGTGGAGTCGTTCACCATCCCGAGAGGTAGTAATGACTACGATATAGATGTACGCCTGGCCAATGACGTGACAACCACTACCCATGCCTACGTCGTGCAAAATGCCCGACGGGAGGAACAGAAAGAGCTAGAGGATGAGGGCTAGTACATGGATACATATCGTACGCTTTGTCGTGCTAGCGATCTTGCAGGTGTTGATCTTTCGTCGCCTTACTTTGCCTCTAGGTGATGTAGCCTATGTACACTTTATGGTCTATCCGCTTGCGGTATTACTACTGCCGATCAAGACACCACGCATCATCCTTATGCTAGCTGCGTTGGCCATCGGCCTTTTCGTAGATGGTTTTTACAATAGTCCTGGAGTACATGCTGCCGCTATCGTACTGCTAGCGTACATACGTACACCTCTCCTGCAGCTGCTGGAGCCCTACGAAGGGTATAATGAGGAGGTCGGTCCCTCGCTCAAGCAGATGGGTGTCACTTGGTTTATGTCCTTTTTGGCAGCGAGTCTTGCCGTCTATCTATTTGCCTATTTCAGCGTGGAGGCTTTTTCGTTTGTGTACCTGCTCAGTATAGTGCTAGATACACTTGTGAGCTTACTAGCGTCCTTCTTTGTAATATTGATCATAGAGATGGTATTTTCGTCTAGATCTTAGCGGCATAGATGACAGAACGAAGTAGTAAGGCTAGTGTAGTAATTGCGCTATTTGTAGTGGTGGGTGTGGCTTTGCTGGTTAAGATGGCGCAGCTACAACTCTTTAGTACCAAGTATCGAGATCAAGCACAGCGTACCGCTCTCAGTAAGAAGAAGATCTATCCAGCTCGCGGCCTCATATATGATAGAAATGGCGACCTCCTCGTCGTTAACAATACGATCTACGACCTAGAGGTCATTTACAACAACCTCGATCCTGGTATGGATACGGCCCTCTTCTGTGATCTCTTGGATATTGATATTGCAGAATTTGAAGATAAGATCGAGCGAGACTGGAGGAGCCCAAGGTATAGTAGGTCGGTTGCCTATACGTTTATGTCTCGTATCAAGCCTGATATTTACAGTAAGCTGCAAGAGCATCTGTTTCGATTTCCAGGTTTCTATACGGTAACTAGAAATATACGTGGCTACCCTCATCAGAGTGCTGCCCACGTTCTCGGTTACCTCGGTGAGGTCAACCAAGCGGTGATAGATAATAGCCAAGGGGTATACAAGCCGGGTGACTACATCGGCGTGAGTGGCCTAGAGCGGACATACGAGTCGATGTTGCGAGGCAGCCCTGGTATCAACTATGTCCTTAAAGACAACATCGGTCGCGAGGTAGGCACCTTCGATGAGGGTTCTCTAGATTCTGCTGCTATCTCTGGAGTCGATATTACCACGGCCCTCGATCTCGACCTACAGCAGTACGGCGAGCTACTCATGCAGGGCAAGCGTGGTAGTATCGTGGCTATAGAGCCGGCGACAGGTGAGATACTGTCTATGATCTCTGCCCCCAGCTATGACCCCAATATTCTCAACCTGGATCGAGACCGCGGTCAAGCCTTCCAAGACCTCCTAAATGATACGATCAACAGGCCTTCGATAGATCGAAGTGTGATGGCTGCCTATCCACCGGGATCAATCTTTAAGTCCATCTTCTCTATGGTGGCTCTACAGTCAGGAATCACACAGGCAGATCGTACTATCTACTGCACGGGAGAGTATGAGGCAGGTAAGAAAGGGTACGTCCAAGGCTGTCATGCCCACCCCACACCCTATAATGTAGAGATCGCTATAGAGCACAGCTGCAATACGTACTACTACCAGCTCATGCGTGAGTACCTAGAGCAGTACGGGTACAATAGACCCGGGATGGCCCTAGATACGCTGTCCTCCTACCTCGAGGATTTCGGTATGGGACGCAAGCTAGGCATCGACTATATCTATGAGAGTGCCGGGAATATCCCTACCTCAGACTACTATGATGACCTGTATGACTATGTCGTCAATGGGTGGAAGTCGACCTACGTACTGTCGCTGGGTATAGGCCAGGGAGAGTTACAATTAACCACCCTACAGATGGCTAATCTCGCCGCTATTATCGCTAATCGAGGTTGGTACATCACGCCTCACCTGGCTAAGGCTTTTAGCAATGGCGCTACGCTACCTTCTCCCTATAGAGAGCCCAATCACATGCGTATCGACAAGGCTTACTACGAGCCTGTAGTCAGGGGTATGGAGCGGGTGATGCGGACGGGTACTGCTCGAGATATGTATGTCGACGGACTTGATATATGCGGTAAGACGGGCACCTCACAGAATCCGCACGGAAGGGATCACTCCGTTTTCTTTGCCTTTGCCCCTAAGGACGATCCGCAGATCGCGATCGCCGTATATGTCGAGAATGCTGGTTTTGGCGCCGACATGGCAGCACCCATTGCTAGCCTCATGATAGAGCAGTATCTCAATGGTAGCGTAGACCCTAGGCGTCAGCGTCTAGAGGACTATCTGCAGCAGGTAGACCTACTGGCTTATAGATAGCTCTTGGTTTTTTAAGGAGTAGTTGTGGTGATTTGATGGAGCCGTGGTAGTGTTAACTTAGTTTTGCGAAGTGCTTAAGAAAGTGGTGTTCATAGCAGGTCGAAGCTCAAGTAGACTGTGGCTAGGAGAGGGGTTACAGCCTGTATAATCTATCTATCAAGTTTTTTCTATTGTTACACAAGCACAAGTTCAGTGAGTTCTTTGCCAATTTCATGCAACCCGTCAATTATTCTTTCTACTTGTTTTTTGGAAGGGTTTTTCTTTCCAGTTACATATTGCGATAAAAGAGATTCGTTCATTCCGATTCTCTTAGCAAGATGTTTAGAGTTGATTACTTTGTAATAATCGAAAAATTGTTTGAAATCAATTTCAAATGATAGGTTGTTTAGTGTTGCAGGGTCTCTGTCAAGTTCTTCTTCATAAAGATTAACAGCTTCTAAGGCATGCATCTGCATTTCGCGGATTGTATCACCGTAAGTAAATATTGGCATTCTTTTCTCATAGGCTGAGTAGCCCGTTTTGCTTCGTTCAATTACAAATTTGTACTTCATTTCTTCTTCTTTAATTGAGCATCTTTTCTAAGCTTATTCTCAAGTCCTTTGCCCAAATCGCTGCTCCCATGGTTTGGGAAAATCACGTTTCCTTCCTTTGATGGATGCTTCATTTTGACGTGCAAGCCTTTCATGCTAACTACATACCATCCATCTCGTTTGAGCATTCTAAGGAATTCAGATCATTTCATGACTTAAAAGTAAACAATAATTTACTTTCTATCAAGTCGATTCACATCTAGGTGTTGACAAAAGCGAGGGTGGTATGCAAGTTTAAAGGATCGGTTTCGAGCTTTTCTAACACGTACTATGCAGTAGACAGAGATACGCCTTTGAAGACTGTCAATATTTTGCCAAAAGAAAAAAGGAGTAATCTCTACTCCTAGAGAATACTCCTTTTATAAAAGCCTAAATGAGTTTAACTTAAGGTCTTTGGGTACATATATGTTAATTGCAACATCTGTGCCAAAAGACCATGAACTATTCGATTCTTATCATTTTCTTGACGATAGGTTGCTCACCCTGTACATTGAGACTGTAGAAGATCACACCTACAGCAGGATCTATGTCTGCTGCCGTGATCATATACGTATGTCTACCAGCGTCGTACCGTGCAATGTGTCGATGTATAAGAGCTCCGCTAGCATTGTGCAGTCGTAGCTGTACTCTAGCATTTTGCGATTGTGTCCAGGCTATCTCCGTTAGGTTTGAGAATGGATTTGGCGTGTTCTGCTCTAGATCGACCTGCGCATTTTTTGGCAGGTCATGCAGGGAGATAGCATATCGATTAAATGCATCATCATAGGCCTCTGCTACTGCTGTCTGCAGTATGCTCACGTCGTCTTCGCTGCTCAGCTCTATCGTAAATAGAAGTTGTCCACTTTCTAGCTCTAATGGCGTATCGTCCGCCCAGGCTATGTGTACGCCATCGCTATCAGCTACGTGCCAGTCGTCAATATCGATAGCTCCTGATGCGACGCCTACTATAGATCTGCTTTCTAGGGATATCTCCATAGCATGCAGGTCGATGGCATCACCACTGCTTACTTCCACGCCATACTTACCATTAGCTAGCTGGTAGGGCTGTGATAGGAATAGGCTCAGCGTTTTGGATGATCTGTTATCTAGGGCGATCGAGTTATCTACGTCACCTATCTTGATGGCATCGAAGTCTAGAGACATTTCGTCTTCCCAGATTCCTTCTGTAATCCACGATTCCTTCCATGACCATGGATCTACATCCGAAGTCCACTCCCAGTCAGGAGCGACAAACCTATACGATAGATTGTCATCGAAGTGGTCTGTAATACCTAAGATCAGCTGTCGTAGTTCTACGATGTCCTTACCCGTTATGCGCTGGTCATCATTGACATCAGCGGCGATCATCTTACTAGGGGCATCTAGTGATTCGAAGCCGAGGATATGTCTCATCATAAGGACCATATCCAGGGTAGAGACTCCTTCTCGGTGATCTTCATCATAGATAGGCGTCACAGCGTAGGAGTAGTCTGAGGGGATCTCCGCAAAGTCCCACTTGCCTTCTTCGTCACTCGTAACAGTCAGTTCCATCTCCGGTCCTGATAGTCTCAGCTGTACCCCTGACATAGGAGCTCCGTCTGCACCATAGATTGCACCACCCACATTGACGGCTCTACCGCTCGTGCAGATGATACTGATACTCTGTACACCACGCCATATGCCTAGATTGTTGGCTGCGTCGTACTGGCACCAGTCGATTACTGTCCACGTCCTTCTGATATCGATGTTGCCATTTTGTAAGGTGAATTGCTGATCATCGAAACTGTAGTATACATTAGAGCAGGCATCTTGGTTGGAGATGATCGGTATGCCTGACACCGAAGGTAGCACCGTCGTGGCACCGCAGTCGTCTAGGGTGAACTTGGCTGGGTACACGATGTCGCTTGGTCCTATAGGACTCGTATCTCGCACAGTGATGACCTGGTCGATGATCAGTGGTGTATTACGGCCATCATCGACGATCAGTTGTCGTATGATCTCTCCTTGACCGCAGTCCATTCTGCTGTCTGAGATGACCGTATCCTTGATGGTCGTCATATCGGGACAGTTGTCCAAGACATAGGCATCTAGGCCCCAGTAGGTGCCTTCGATAGTGATACTGTCTCTACCATTGATATCATAGCTAATATTGCCAAAAACAGAGAGGTCATTGACGTCTAGCGGATACTGGCAGCTAACTGTGATATCCGGCAAGTCGTAGGATGGACCGGAGATCGGCCCGATGTTATCCTCAACCGTTATCCTAAATGCCGCTGTAAGTGCGGTGTTGCCGTGATGGTCTTCTGCCTGCAACATGACGAAGACGTCAGTGCCGATATCTTCACAGCAAAACAGAAGTTGATCTCTCAGTGCAGTACTTGTGTCTCCACAGGTCGTAATCGGATTGCCATTTGCGTCGATTTTCATACCGGTAACCTTGATACCGGAGGTCTTGGTACAATTGTCAAATAGCGTAGACACGAATGTCTCCACATCGACAGCCGATGGTACATTGTTACCGATGGCGACGATCTTGGGCCCAGATACTAGTATTGTTGGTGCTTGGTTGTCCTTAACGATGACGACTTGCTGCACTGTCGTATCATTGTTACATTGATCTCTTAAAGTCCATGTGACTATGGTTGTGTCGAGTGGGAATGTACCACTCAAGTTGTCGGGTATTGTCGTTACGAAAGGATTGCAATCGTCTGCTACCGTACTATCTGGGAATACCAGATTATGTGTAGCCTCACACGCATGTGAGTCAGTCGACAGTCGTAGCGTATCTACAGGTCTGATGAGGTACGGTGGTACCGTATCTCGTAAGATCATGATGGTATCCGTCAAGCTTGAGCTATTACCACACGCGTCTTGTGCGGTGTAGCGATAGATCATTGGATAGTCAGCACAGGAGACCTTCCTGCTTGAGTCTATGACTGTTGTAAGGGGCTGTACGAAACTGCAGTTGTCCGTTACAGCAGGCATCTCTGGTACCGGTCGAGGATCACCGCAGTATGTATCTGGTAGACCCACGAGACTGCCTATCAATGGTGATGTCGTATCGCGGACCGTGACCATCTGAGTATCGATGGCCATATTACCCATCTGATCGATGATCGTGGTGCTGATACCTACTTGGTAGTTACAAGGGTCATTATCGATGACAATGAGTCCTGACCGTACGGTGTCAACGACCGCGCAATTATCCTCCGCAGAGATCGGATCGACTGCAAAGAAGCTCATGGTGTCTGCACCACAGGTAATCGTCGTGTCTGCTGCCAAGACCAATACAGGATCCACTGTATCTCGCAGGGTGATGATTTGTTCGAATGGACTACCGTTGCCACTGCTATCGACTACACTGTAGTATCGCTGTACTAGAGTTGTCGTCGAGATTATACTGTCTAGCACTAACGAATCCACCAAACTGCAATTATCAGTCACAATGAGGTCTGCATCTCTAGCGTCCTGGATGGTAAATAGTGTGTCGATCTCCGCCATAGAGCAAACGGCAGTATCTAGGAGTGGGGCATTACTTAGTACAGGTGCGATCGTATCAAGTACCACAAAGGTTACGTCTATAGTATCTGCATTGCCACAGGCATCGGTTACCCAGATCTGTACGATCGTAGTGTCGAGCTCTAGCGTGAGTAAGCTATCAGCTGCCGCATCGAGGCTGTTAAGCGTATCGGCTAGTGTACAGTTGTCAGAAACGGTAATGGTGGGTAGCATCGATGTCGCCTCACACGAGGCTGCACTTGTGTATAGGACGATAGGTCCCAGGCTATCTACCATAGGTGGTATCGTATCGTTGACCGTGACGATCTGTATATCACTTCCAGTATTACCAGAAGAGTCAGATACAGTGTAGGTGATTTCATACATCATAGGACATACTCCCGTACTTATGAGAATAGAACTACTGAGATAGCTCGACGTGTCGATACCACAAGCATCTGTGACAAGACCACCCGCAGCCTCAAAGTCGCTGTAGTGGGTAGTTGCGAAGTTGCCGATATCGCAAGTAATGGTTGTATCCGCAGGCGCTGTGACCACAGGAGCGATGGTGTCTAGTACTACAAATGTCACATCTACCGTATCTGCATTGCCACAGGCATCGGTAACCCATACTTGGATGACCGTCGTGTCGAGCTCTAACGTGAGCACGCTATCAGGGGCGGCATTGAGACTGTTAAGCGTGTCGCTGATTGTACAGTTTTCAGCTACTTCGATTACGGGCAGCGCTGACATAGCACTGCATGTCGATGCTGTAGTATACAAGATGACCGGAGTTACATTAGTTATAGTCGGTGCTATGGTGTCAACGACAGTGACCAGATGTGTATCGCTAGTTGCATTGCCAGAAGAGTCAGATACGGTGTATGTGACTTCATATATCATTGGACATCCTCCCACACTGAGTAGCGTGATACTAGCACTATAAGTGGAGGTGTCGACGGCGCAGCCATCTGTCGCCACGCCACCCGCAGCCTCAAAGTCACTGTAGTGGGTCGTGGTGAAGTCGCTAATGCTGCAAGCTATGGTCGTGTCATTAGGCGCTATAACCACAGGTGCGATCGTATCCAGTACGATGTACGTCACGTCTATCGTATCTGCATTACCGCAGGCATCGGTAACCCAGATCTGCAAGACCGTAGTGTCGAGCTCTAGCGTAAGTACACTGCCGGCTGCTGCATTGAGGCTGTTAAGCGTATCGGTTAGGGTGCAATTATCAGTAGCTGTAATGGCGGGTAACATGGATGTCGCATCACATGAGGCCGCACTTGTGTATAGTACGATCGGTCCTAGACTATCTATTACAGGCGGTGTCGTATCGTTAACCATAACAGTCTGTACAGCGCTACCTAGGTTGCCTGATGTATCCTCTATGGAGTAGGTAATCGTGTAAATGTGCGGACATATACTGCCCGTCTGTAGCATGGTGTCTACATCAAATGTTGTTACATCTAGGGCACAAGCCTCTACAACATTGCCACCATGACCTAGATATGCGGTGTAGCTACTTAAATCGTAGTTACTGATGTCGCATATGATGGTCGTGTCTGATGGTGGTGTCAAGACAGGTGAGATTGTATCTAGTACCGTCAGTGTCAGTGTACAGCTAGCGCTATTGCCACACACGTCCGAGGCGACAAAAGTGATTTGGTGCATGCCAGCTAGGTAGGTGTCTGAGGCATCGGGACCATTAGCTGTTTGATTGTTAGTCACAGTATCGATTGCACAATTATCAGTAATCAAAAATCCTGTTGTATCAACCGAGAATAAGGCATCACAGCTCAAGGCCGAGGTGTAAATCGTCGTATCCGCAGGGCAGTAAGTGATGACAGGATCATCTCCGTCGATGACCGTTACTCGTTGGGTGCACGTCAGCGTATCGCCGTCTACCTCTACGGCGTATGTCCTGTCGTATACGGGACAGCCCGCGACCATAAGTGTATCTGTATCAGCTAGGTGAAAGGTATTGCCAGCGATGTTTGCTCCGGCATTAGCAATGATGTTGCCACCTTGAGCTCTAAATGCATTAAGGAGAGTGAATGGCGGCAAATTATCCAGGCTGCAGGCCACGGTTGTATCATTGGGACACATAAGAGTCGCCGTGACTGATGCATCGATACTGAGGCTCTGAAAGTCTTGTGAGACATTACCATTGACATCAGAAATCGTAAATCGCCTCAGATAGAAGAATACATTGCCACTAGTGGATACTAGATCTGTCGTAACAGTAAGCGTGCTAGCATCTAGTGAGCAGTTATCGGTCGCCGATCCTCCTTGAGCAGTTAGCTCTGTGAGGTCTTGTGGCGCTGGTGGCAGGGTAGTACCTGTAAAGTCTGGTGGTGCTTGTAGATCAGGATCTGCTATATCAGATACTACTACGAGTTGCATACAGGTGAAGGAGCCCATACAGTCGTCTACCTCCCACGTGATCATAAAACTGGTGTCCGGGTAGAGTCCACTCGGATCAGCAAGACCTGTATTATTTGATATGCTAGTGAAGGCGCAGTTTGGCTCTTCTGTAGGTGGTGGGATGGTCACCATGGCAGTGCAGCCAGGACCTAAGATATCTTCTGTAACGAGCATGTCAGGGCAGAGTACCATTACCATTGCGGCTAGAGGGTCTTCTTCTTGATAATGTGATACAGTAGATTGTGCCTCGTGTGGGATGTACACAAGACCTAGTGCTATAGCCAAAGGCATGGCCAGAGCACGTAAGTGCAGACTTATCATTTCTCAGTGATTATGTCAGTAAATCGGTTCTCTAAAAAAGTTGGTATTACTGCTCAAGGGATAAGCACGTGCGACTTTGGGAAACCACTCGTGTAGGGCGAAGGTATCACAAGAATTACATATTACGCAATAAAGCAATATGTAAAACACATATTTGTTGCTCGTATAATTGGTCTATATGTATATAAGTAGTTGTTTTATAGGGTAATGTGGCCCAATTAGGCATATGAACCCATTAGTGGAGACTGTATGGTAATGAGCTTACAGTGCCTTCTTGAGGATTCAAAGGTCTTTTCCAGACAAATATTGATCGTAGCATTAGTGCTTTGAAAATCTCCTACTGCAATACATGTCGAACGGACGTGTGGACCGGTTGAAGTCTTCGATTTTACTAGAGAACCGTGTCTGTGCCTTTCGAAGGTTGGTTGAGGTCCCAGGTTTTGCCTGTGGACCGGATGTGCGGTTACGGCTCTAGGTTTTAAAGTTGAAGATCCCCTAGTACCATAGTTACGAGTGGATCTGTGGAGAAGATAGGTTTACCGCCCCAGCCATTTTGAGATTTTGTCAGACAAGGAGTCACTTACCTGGACCTTATGTCTTTCTACTGGCGCAAATCCCATTTCCTTAAGGCTATCTGACTGGTAGGCACTGATAATTTGGTTGGGCTTGCCAGCACTATTGTAGATGAGTAGGTCTAGCATACGTTGTCTGGCAGGGCTATTGTATAGCTCGGCAGCATAGATCTCAAATATCTTGTTGTTAGTACTTACGAAAAAGCTCAACGCTTGATACTCTCCTGTTGATTGGTCGAGCATGCCGCTTGACCACCCTATACCTCGATGCATCGCATTGTAGGTAATTCTCAGCAGGGTATTTTGGAGTACGGATGATAGCTTGCCTACTTTGACGATCTTCTCCGGTTTGATACCACTATCGATTTTATAGCTATTGCTTTGTGCAAGCCTATCTGTTACACTGGCATCATAGCTACTTCTTATCACATCTATGTCGTCGATGGTATCAAGACGCCAAGCGGTACTTACACCCTTGCTAGGGTAGTTGTCGGGCAGTTTTTTGACGCGACTGCTGAGAGGGTGTAGCCGATCTTGGCTGTATTGTCTGGCTAGGTCGAGCATCTCACCGACTCTAGCCGGTGTCAGCGCATTGACGCTGTAAGGCCCTAGCTCAGGCACGAGGAGATCTTCCCCCCTGCTCATTCGCCTAGGCAGTATAGGCATGACAGACTCATAGTCGTCTTCTACGATAGCATCCCATTCTCGCCATAGCGCTTTGAGGTACCAGTAGTACCCATAGGCCGTACCATTGGGGCTGTAGTACACCGTGCCATTCCACTTGTTTTGTTCTATTTCGTCAAAAGGCACATATCTATACATACTCGCTTGTTACTGTCATGCTATAACAAGACGGTGGCTAGATTGATCGATCGCCCCTTCACAAAAAAAAAGGCTACTCTTTTACAAGTAACCTCTTTGTATAATTTATTGGCCTCGATCTACGCTGCCTTCTCTTTGAGTAGCGTCTCGTAGCTATTATCTGTAAACTTCTTACCGTCCCACTTGCCTAACCATTCACACTTTCCCTTCTGTGTCACGAGATAGGTTCTGTACGAGTCTAAGGCCTGCTTAAGTTCGGTTCTCTTGATCGTGATATTGTTATTGTAACCTTTCTTGATATTAAAATACCAGATACCTTTTGCGTACTCAAACTTCTTTGTACTCCTTCTGCCCATGTCTTAATTCAAACTTTAATTATAAAAAAAGCTCAGCGCCTAAAGCAACCAAGCATCAACAGTAACGCAATCAAGGACAAAATAATTGCATCTTTCGGCGTTACTTCGTAGTATTTTACCGATGTAAAGATATAGAAAATTGATAAGTGACTAAATACCAGATAATTAGATCCTTACGTATACTGATGCTAACGTATCTATCAGTCGGCGTATTACCCGGTACCGGACTGGCAGCTGCGTCTGTGGTGAGAGGCATACAGGGCCCCGTTGTACTAGTCGACACTTTACCTGACGCCAGGCTACTAGTGGTCACACAGGATTGTACGATATCTACCTTTGATGGTGCCACCGTCGATCAGGCGTATGAGGCAGACTGCCGTGTATACAGTGGTGCACCCTACCAGAAAGGCCACCTGCTAGCCACGACTAAAGGCCTGCTCTACTATCAAGACGGTAAAGGTCAGTGGATGGGCCAGCTCCCGATCGAGGCCGTCGATTGGTTACACTACCGGGGCCAACTCTACGTCCTCGGCGATCGAGCACTATATACTTTGAAAGGCGATCAGCTAGAGCCTGTAGGTTTATCTATGTCGGATCCTTGGCTACAAGCGGCTTTTGGGCTCCTGGTGCATGATGGTCAGCTATATTTTATCACGGAGAGCGGATTACTAGCCTACACCGAGCAAGGCTTGACTAGAGCAGTAGCTGTCGCTGGGCTTAATGATGCCATTACGTATGATGGTAACTTAGTGGCGGCCACACAGCGTGGTCTGCTACTACTCACACCGACTACGCATAGGGCTATTATGCTAGATGGACAGACCTACAGTAGTCCAGTTACAAGCCTCGTAGTCACTGGTGCGGCCAGTTTTATGTTCACGACTGCTGGCGATACCTACCACTGGTCAGGAGAAGACTATGCGCTAGAGCGACTAGGTATTACTGCCGATTGCCTCTCCAGCGTAAACGACGTATGGGGTGGCCGATGGGTGGGTAGTGATGACGGCTTGCAGCTAGTGTCATCCCCTGATACGAATACACCACCGAGATTGACGATAACCTCTGTAGTGGCTGGAGGTGTCGCAGTACCTTGGCAGTCGGCCATACGACTCAGGCATGATGAGGCGCAGGTAGCAATCACCTACAACGCCGTAAACCTGCATCAACAGAAGGTCGAGGTCACCTACAGTATAGATGACGGTGTTACCTGGTCACAAGCCGATGATCAGCGGCTCCAGCTTACGGCTCTAGATCCTGGCAGTTACGATCTGATCTTACGAGTCACGGGCGATAATCAATACTATGACTATTCGCCCATCATTAAGATATACGTCGCAGAGGCACCCTACCCATGGTGGTTGCTCACTGCCCTGGCCCTAGCAGTGGTAGCCTTGGTTGTGGCTATGCTGAGTCTACTATCCGCTCGCCGTACAGCTAGGTTGGCGCAGATATCTCGGGACAAGGCGATCGCAGAGCAGACGGCCATCCGCCAGGAGCAGAAAGCCCTACAGCTGCAGATGAATCCCCACTTCCTCTTTAATGCCCTAGCCTCTATCCAGGGTCTGCTGGCCAGCGGTAGGGTACCGGAGGCCAACGAGATGCTCGGCACATACGGTGCATTTATGCGTAGAGTGCTAGAGACGAGTAGGCAGGAGTACTACCCGCTGGACCAGGAGCTGACCCTCCTCCAGGGCTATATGCAGCTGGAGCAAATGTGCCATGGCCACAGTTTTGACTATACGATCGACTGCCCGCCTGACCTGCTAGAGGATGATATCAGCATACTACCCATGATTCTACAGCCCTTTCTAGAGAATGCCATCGAGCATGGCGTGACCAAGGTCGATCACCGTGGTCATATATCTCTCACAGTAGAGCCTACCGCTGATCCGCACTACCTACAGGTCTCTATTGTGGACAATGGTCCTGGTCTTACCTCCACAGCATCCTCCACCCATACTTCCGTCGCTCTACAAGTAGTAAAGGACCGCTTAGCCAAGGTGGGAGGTAACTACCAGATAGACTCCGGTCCGTCGGGAGTATCAGTCAAGATACATCTTCCGATTAGGTAGCAGCAGTCCAGATAGGTATCCTTGTAGGAATAGTAGATTGGTATGCCAGGTCACCCACCACAGCGACCATACCTTGCCATCATAGATCGAGGGATCGTCCTGACCATCGATCTTGCGCTTGATACGGCTGGGCTTGTCAGGTAGTAGATGATAGAGTATCATCTTGAGGTGGTGAGCTAACGGCAGGTCTCGGTTCTGTAGGTAGGCACCACGGCCAAATCGACGTTCAGCGCTGATAACCTGGGGCTTGGTTTTGGCTTTAATAGTTACTAAGGCTGATGGTTCATAGCCTATTGATATCTTTTGGTCTAGTAGCCCTTTAGTCCATTTGATATCTCCACCTGATCTATGATCTTCTGGTAAATAACCGGACTTCTTCAAGACGGACTTTCTCAAAAAAAGGTTACCGGTAACTAGTGGTGCCTGATCTTCCACCTGGAGTCCATTATTTAGGTGGGACACTGCGTAGAAGATTGAGTAAATGTCTTGGTGATTCACATTCTTTTCGAAAGCTCCAGCTACTACTATATGCTGGTTTAGTGCATTGATACCAGATTTAGCCCACGCTTGGTGAGGTCGACATGTACAGTCCAACAATGCTATCATCTCACTACTTGCTGACTTTAACCCGAGATTACGACAAGCATAAGGATTAGCAACATCATTGTAAACTAGCCAAAGGTCAACTCTATTTTGTAACTCATTCGGTATAGTAACAGTACTGCCATTGTCTACCACGATTATCTCGATGTGATCGCGATCTAGCGCCTGGTCGTAGATGCTTGCTACGCAATGCCCCAATTGCTCAGGCATGTTGTAATGTGGTATCACTATAGAAAGTGCTACCTTGGACTTTGGCTTACTCACACCTGCAAATTTACACTAGATACTGACTGTTGATGTCTCAGTGCAATCACTACCTTCTTACACGATTTAATCTTAAGGTCTCGTGGTCTAAGGATAGAAGCGGTGTAGCTGTACAGACGGATGAGTGGTTGGAGCATCGTACTGACCTATTCGCTCGATTTTGTTTGCCTTCAGTTATTGGGCAGACTTGTCAGGATTTTCGGTGGCTCATTATTGTAGATGAGACGAGTAGTGTCGAGTTTGTAGAGAGGCTCACCTCTATGATTGCTGGGCATGATCACTATACAATTGTATCTACCTCAAGAGACAGTGTAATGCATGACATACAACGTATTATCACGTCTGAGACTCAATCAAAGTGTGTCGTGACCTCTAGGCTTGATAATGACGATATCTTACATAAGGGCTATATCTCTACCGTCCGAGATTGTGCCTCTACTGCTGACGCAAGCACTACTACAGTCATAGATCTATCTCTGGGTTATCAGTTGGTATTGAACGGTAGTAGCGCCAGTCTTCTTGAGCTGAGAGACGCTTGTAATGCATTTGTCTCGATCGTAGAACCCACGGCCAACTGTAAAACGGTGTGGAGTCGTAAACATACGCAATGGTTAGATAGCTCTAGGATCGTAGTTGATGATGCAGGTCGTTATTGGATTCAAGTCATTCATGAGACGAATATTGCAAATAGGGAAATTAAGCACCTTCGAGCAGTAAGCGATTTTGACCGAGCAAGCTTTAACTTCCAAGCACCAATAGAGTTGTCGGTAAGTCGATTTCACAATTTGTTGAGACCTTGGCATTATATGATCGAAATATCTAAGCGACAATTACGACGTATCTGGCAGTAGATGCTTTGTCCAGAGACTTGATGACAAATGTGATATTTGCATGATGAAAGTATTGATCTGTACTGGCTGGTACCCTAATCCTATCTACCGAGAGGATGGTCTATCTGTACGTAACCAAGCTTTGATGCTCAGCCAAGCGGGTCTGGATGTTTCTGTAGTGTCTATTTCTTTGACAGGTCAGTGGTTGGCAAAAGGATTATTCAGGAATAGATGTCGCAAGACTGACTACCATAGCGTGCCGGAGTTTCGCCTTGAGGGGCCCTTCCCCAAAAAGCGCATAGGCTGGTTATGGCGGAGATACAATAAGGCAGCACAAAAGATGCTTTTATCTGTCATCAACAACCACGGACGACCAGATGTAATACACCTGCATAACCATATGATTGGTCCAGCAGCTCTACATGTGTCTCAGTCATTAAGCATACCGCTTGTCTATACCGAGCATAGCACTGCGCTTATGTCAAATGGCTTACCTCCAGCACAACGTCAATTCTTACCCAGCTTAGCGAGCCATGCATATTCGGCTGGCGTGAGTTCTGCCTTAGCACGAGCGATGCAATTGCAAACAGGCACTACGATAGAGGTGTTACCCAATTTTATTGATACCGATATTTTCTACTTTGATGGATCGAGTCCGCAACGTGAGGGTATACATTTGATTACGGTATCAGTATTGATACTGCGTAAGCAGATTGATCTTCTATTGCACATATTCGCTGATGTAGTAGACCATTTTCCGACGGCAACGCTTACCATAGTGGGTTATGGCCCAGAAGAGGAGAATTTACGTCAGCTAGTACACTCACTCGGCCTAGTGGAGTCTGTCCATTTCACAGGGCCCCTTGATCAAGTTGCAGTTGCAGAAGCGCTGAGGGCAGCTGACTTATTTGTGTCTGCTAGTAAGTTAGAGACTTTTGGGGTTATGTATGTTGAGGCTTTAGCGTGTGGTTTGCCTGTTGTAGCTCTAGATAGTGGTGGTGTCAGAGATATTGTACAATCTCCTGAGTTGGGAATAGTATTAAGCGATATGGATGAATTCCAGCAAGGCCTAGTTAAGGTAATGAGTGACTTCAGTAGGTACGATCGCAAGTACATCAGTCGATGGGTACATCAGCACTTTGGTAAAGCGGCAATCGTTGATCGCCACAGATATATATATCAATCTTTACTGGCCTCTGGCGTGTAGTGATTCCTGCAATACGTCTTTATAGGCCTTTATCTTTTGAATGGGACTTGCGTTAAGCCCATAGAAGTTGATGGCTTTCCAGTGAGCATAGTGCCTAAAGAAGCGCCATCTGTAAGGCTTAAGGTCACTCGCTAACAGAGACTTTATATACCAATTACTGTAGAGGATTTCTCTGCAGCGGTACAATTCTGTTTGATCTTTGGTAATATTGGTCGAATGTATTCTGCGTTTAACATAAGAGTGCGAGTAACCTGCTCCTTGTACAAATGCGTGTCTACATATTTCCCAAATGAAGTCCGTGTCTTGAGATATTCTAAGTCGCTTGTCAAATCTAGTATTACCGATTAGCGACCTTCTTATGGTCATACCTTCTAGGGAAATATGATAATTGTTTTTGGCTAGAAGTAAGTTCAGTACGTTGCCACTAAAGTTTACAGGTACTATGATATCTTTTTCTGCTACTCTATTAGCTAGTTTTTCGTCATAACTATGTACGTTTTCTATGACAATATCGATGGCCTTGTGAGTAGTTAGGATATTCACTGCTGTTGTGAATCGTTCTTTGCAGAAAATATCGTCATCGCCAAGAAATGAAATGAACTTGCCCGTGGCTAGGTCAATTCCCTTGTTATAGCACTGGGCGGAGCCTTTATTTTCAGTGAACTGGTGTATCGTGATTGATGGCTCGTCTCTGTAAGTTTGTTTAAGGTTCTTGTACGCTATTTCAGAGGAGCCATCATCTACAACTATGATTTCGGTGATATTTTTGGCCTCCATACAAGACTTGATAGACTCTTGTAGTAGGAGAAATCTGTTGAATGTAGGAATTATGACTGATACCATGTTTTAGGCGTTGTCTTGATGTATCCACCTACTTTTAATTAGTGCAAGACCTTGCGACGGTTTTGGTAGTCTAC
The DNA here is from genome assembly GCA_964389475.1 of uncultured Saprospiraceae bacterium. GTDB lineage: Bacteria > Bacteroidota > Bacteroidia > Chitinophagales > Saprospiraceae > CAYMFD01. The sequence goes on along the minus strand of CAYMFD010000010.1, from coordinate 12,364 downwards.
CGCTTTCGAAAAAGGTACCCCCTTCAATGTGTAGTTTAGCTACGTTCTTTTGTGATGCTAGTAGATGATGTTTGTGTTGTACTTCTAGATCAAGTAGATATTCGCCTTCGTTGAGTGGTGTTGTTGGGATCTCGCAAATAACCTTCGATTGTCCTTTTTCAAGAAAAATACTAGTCCCGCTAGTAAGATTGTTAATTGTGCTAATTACGCCTTGACTTCTATGGCGGACTTTTATATCGAATATCACATCAGGTATTTTTAATAATACCTCGATACTCATCTTAAACTCTAGTTTTTCACCAGCTCTGTGTTTGCCTGTCAGCTGGATATCACTACTAGTAACTTCGACTTTTTGGATAATAAAGTAGTCTGTTTTTAAAGCGGTATTGCTGCCACTAGACGGCATGCTGAGGTGTAGTTTGATCGCTGATTCGGGAGTTCCGTCGTAGATGAGTTCGCCATGATCTAGTACGAGACACCTGTCGCAGATAGAGTTAATAAGATGCATGTCATGGGAAACAACGAGTAGCGTTTTGCCAATGTCGCGAAACTGAGAGCTTAAGTGTTTGACACACTTTTTCTTAAAGTGATTATCGCCGACAGCCAGTACTTCGTCTATGATCATAATATCAGAAGCAAGTAGACTAGAGACGGCAAACCCGAGTCTTACATACATGCCTGAGGAGTAGTAGCGTACAGGGACTTCTATGTAGTCTTGTATCTCTGCGAATGCTACGATCTTGTCGTAGACTTCGCTAATGGCCAACTTAGACATTCCAAGTAGGGAACCAGAAAGGTAAATATTTTCACGTCCAGATAGGTCAGGGTAAAAACCGGTGCCTACCTCTAGCATGGGGCTCAAGGTGCCATTTAGAGTTATCGTACCACTAGTAGGCCAGATGATCCGAGAGAGACATTTCAGAAGGGTAGACTTGCCAGACCCGTTGCTGCCGATTAATCCTACACTTTCTCCGTGCCTGATTTCAAAATTGATGTCGGATAGAACTTTTTTTGGTTTGCCTCGCTTCCTAGACAAAGTTTCAAGCTTCAGCTGGTTGCGAAGAGAACCAGCGAGAGCCTTGTCTTTAAATGACTTCTGTAAGTTGTCAACTTGGATAGCTATGCTCATATTAGATCACCGATCATTCTGTCAAAACGAACAAAAAGAGGTAGGACACCTATTACTAAGATCACAAAATAGAAGGTAATAGTATAAACCGTATAAGATTCGAGTGGAAACCCAGAAATTGCATATCTACCCAGATCGATTAGCGCGGCAATGGGGTTAATGTAGTTGATTACAGATGCGGTCGAACTACTGATAACAGCTGGCGCATAAGTGATAGGTGAGATAAGGAGCAGTACTCTTATTATTACTGGAGCAATGAATCGAGTATCTGGGTATACTAGTACCGCCATAACTACTATCAAATTAATAAATGCGGTAAAGGCAACCAGGATTAAAAGAAAGGGAAGCACAAATAGAGTATGAGTTTCGACAACCCACGACCCAGCTAGGATAGAGCCAAGTAGGCAGAACAGCATGATTATGCCGCTCTCGGATAGGGCAATCAGAGCTAGGTATGCTCGCGGGAAGTATACTTTCCCAATTATCTCTCTTGAGGATAGGGCAATGTTAATCGTAGACGTGAAGCTTGAACTGATAAACATCCAAACTGCCAATCCTACCAGAGCATAGGCAAGGGGAGACTGTTCAAACTCAGTGGGGAAGCCAGCGATATTAGTAAATACTAGCAGTAGCATACCTAACACTATAAGCGGTTGTATCACTGCCCACAATAACCCCAAGCTGGCATTACTGTATCTTATTTTTAGCTGTCTTATAGCAAGCCCCTGCAATACTTGTCGATTGTGATAGAGTTCTGCTAGATAAGACTTGATTGAGTACCCTTCGTTGGCATCGATTTTCATGCTACCGCATTATAACCATTTTACCGAATCCCTCTTTAAAGAGGTCGTCTGCCGCTGTATCGAAGTGTTGTATCTCTTCTTCATCTCGATGACTGCTCATAACCCTGTATAGGTAGACCCCATTACCCAGTTGACTGCCAAATTCGTCACGACCGTCCCACTTATAAGATGACCGATTGAGCCCTATCTGGATGGGCCCTAGTTCCTCCTTCGTGATCTCTCGCACAACCTTACCGCTTACTGTCATGATTTGGATGGCCATATCGTCAGGCACATCCTGCCCAGTAATCATAAAGATAAATTGCGTACTGGTGCTAAATGGATTGGGGTAGTTGTACACATTACTCACCCTAGATTGGTTATCTACCTTAAACTCTATAGATCGATTGTTATTACCGCTGAAGTTACTAGCTGCATCTCGACCTTGTACCACGAGCTCGTAGGTACCATCCTCTAGTATGGGCGAAAACGTTAGCTCGGCAGGTATGCTTGTTTCGGTCGAGGGTGTAAACAAGACTCTGGGATCATCAAGATAGATAGGTCCAGAGCGACTAGGATCATCTATGCTGTTAAGCCGTAATTCTATTGACGAGGTATCATTAATTAGAATGTATGGATTGTCGTCTTCTAAGGTTATCACGATCTCCGGCTGCGCCGAAACGTAATCACCATGCATAATTCGCACGCCGTCGAAGAGGACGTCAAGCTCGGGATTTCGATTGTCTTTTTTGACAAAAAAGCGCTTGAGGCCTACATTATTAAAAGTATAAGCCTCCACTTGGTCGTTGTCAGGGTTGAGCTCTACTGCAAGTATTTGGTTACCACTTATATCTGTCGTATTGTAATTGAAAGTTACGGCCTCCGACATCCCACTAGCAAGCGGCGCTATTCGTTGAGTCTTGACTATGCTTTGATTCTCTGTATTAACAATCTCATACTTGATTAGGAGGCTATCTAGATCATAGCTCGAGATGTTTTTCACGGTATGCGCAAGGGTCAATACTTCTCCCTGTTGTAGGGTGTCTGCATGGAATCTGTCTACACATATGGTCCCTTCTCCAGAGCCAGTGTATAGGACTCGCCAGTAGTTCATCTGGGCTGCAGACATTTCAGAGTCATATGATAATAATTCTAGTTGTAGATAAGGATACTCATCAACGGAGATATTAGCGATATCAATTTCGTATTCGAGCCTAGCGGTATCAATTACTGTAGATATATTTTGTTGACTTTTGCCACCCTTAATAACGACCACTGTACTGTCTAAGCCCGTTAGGTCTTCGTTCCAAAGCACCTTATCCCAAGATTGGGCAGGTCCTATTACTGGAGATTTCATGATAGCTTCGCTACCGTATCTTACAAACTCCCATTCTGCTTCTATTTCGTCATCAACAGTTTCTGCAATTACATTTCTAAGGACCACACCGGTACCTATCTCACACATAAAGATAAAGGGTACGTTACCTCTATCTTTTAGTATACGTGTTCCTGTGATTCCTAGGTCATCAAAGGTTTCGAAGAGTGTAGTACCTATTACATCTTGATCAGATTCCCAGTCTTCTACGTAGTAAGAATTGTCAGGATTGTATTGACCGCTATAGATAAGCGCATGATCACCGTCTGGAATACTATCTTTTAAGAACCGAATTAGATTTAATCTCTCTTCTGGCGTACTAGTTTTAAAAGAGTGTGTCACAGATATTCCTCTTGTTATTGTACTTCCAGCCCTACCTGGTACTTGATTAAGCCAATAGTCTCTGTTTTTTTGAACTACGGCCACATGAATGCCTTCCCTCAGAGAGGATCTGTTCCACATCCAAGCCGACCCATAAGCAGTAAAGGTCCAGCCTATGAATCTAGGACCAAAATCACTACCGAGATGACGTCGAGTATTGTTGAAAATCTTCACATAGTTCTGCTCCAGTTTGAGTTGAAAGTCTCTATTTTCATCTATGACCATCGTCCCATTAGGTACATTCTCCAGCCATTGATAGTAGTGACTCTGATTCCATCCTTCACTACTATTGGGCAAGTATATAAACGAGGCACTCTGCCACACTAAATCGCCAGTTTCTGTACTACTCGCTTCGGGACTTACCCGCCAGTAATATACTGTGTTGCTAGTCCAGTTTAGCGGTATATCCCACGTTACGGTTCCTCCAGATACAGTCTTAGTTTTACTATACTTCAGTGGGCTATCAAAGGTCGTTGTCGTATCTACTTCTATTAGGTAGGTCTCCGTTTCTTGAAATACATTCGCCGTACTTGCCGCAAATTCAAAATCTGGGGAGTTAACGATACTATAGTTGGCGGGATAGATGGGACGTATGCTGTTGTCCAATATAAAAAATGTGTAGTCTTCCTCACCAGTAGTACTTCGCAGTCTATTATTTTGCTCTGCATCTGGAGCAGGTATCTCAGCTACGGTATTGTTTACATCTAGTCGTCCGGTCAGTGTATTCTTACCCACACCATTTACTCCTGGATTAGTTACGTTGATTGAGACTTGTTCTCTTGAAGAGACAGGAGCAGCTTTTGTGTAGATAGTATCACTTACTGAGCCGTTAGGCAATCGATGTATAAATGCTAGATCTATTGAGTCGCTAGTCGCATCGTAGGCGCCTATGTTGACGACATCTACAGTGAACTCTATGTCGCCAGATGTAGTAATGATCTCAGGACTAGTAGTCGCGCTGGCATAGTCTAGTAGATAGTCTGGTCCCTCGTTGTACATCAGTCGTATAGCAGGATCACCGTGTAGAGTAAATTGCTGTAGCATGGTACGGATGGCAAAGTCAAAGTCTCGTACGGTATTATCTTGTCTCGCGATTTCTTGTAAGATCTCAGAGAGGGTGTTGGTTTGCATGCTACCTCCCATGAGATCGTAAAGCTTATTACCAAAGTTGCCTTGCTGATTGAGATACGCCGTGCCACTTGCTGCTAAAAAAGCAATCACTCCTCGCTCAGGTTCTAGCACAAAGTCTTCTGATAGACTACCCACTCTGGTATGTATATCACCACTTAGGCAACCTAGTGATAGTAGTACTGGGGTTCGTCCGTCGTTTTCATATTTGCTAGGGTCTTCAATGCTAAAGTCAAAAGAACCTTGGCTACTGTGACCAAAGAAGGTCAGCAGCCGCAGTCCGCCATTTATAGCGTCGAGGATCGACTGACTGACAGAGGTCTGCAGGTCGTCACTACTCGTTTTGTAGAACGTGGTCACATCAGCACCAAATGAGTTTTCCTCAACTTTCTGCTCCATATCTAACAGGTAATTGGCTATAGTAGATTGCTCTGTTCCATTACTACTACCACCGCTGAGGTGTAGGATTTTCTTTTGCCACAGCTTGTCTTCTATCGTCTGATCCAGTTGGTAAGCCGCCTCATAGGTAACGATCTTATCTAGGTACGTTGCTAGTGCCTCACCGGAGTTTATAGCTAGACGACCTGTTGGTATTCTAGCCATCGGCGAGTCTCCCAAAGCAGTAATCAAGTTGTCAGAGGACGGTGCCCCATAGGACGGTACCATCATCTCTAGACCGTCTTCACTTCTATCTTCAAGGGTGCGGTAGTCATCATAACTCCTACCCTTACCGATAATGAAGAGGTACTTGACATTGGGTCGCTGAGTCACTAGGTAGTGACCAAAGTTTTTCATAGCTAGCCCGTGTTCCTTGACCCCAAATCCAAATTGATCGTACACAGTAGCTACATCGACTACTTCTACATTGTAGTTGCCACCTGCGTTGCTCTCTCGGTAAGTGACATAGTCATCCATGGCAGCACCTTGTAGCGCGGCATTGGTCAGGATGACGTAGTCTGTTGTTGTATTGACCAGTTCGTCGTTTTGGTAGCTTCTAGAGATTGTGAGTGCGGGTGTGGTACTACGATCAACTAGTACATATTGATGGCTGGTACTGCGAGGCGGTACACCTACTAGTACTCTGTCTCCACTGATGACGGCCTGCAGCGACTCTCCGCTGTTGAGATCATATACCACGGGGTCACTACCGGTCCAGTTGGCGATATTTACCTGCCTACTATCGCTAAAAGGATCTAGTTCGAACCAGAACGTCGATGCTCCAGCTGCATCAGGTGTAGCCGGGTAGCGTAGTTCTGCATAGGCGAGTATATGTAGGTCAGCCGTAATACTACTGACGATTTCTAGTTCATTATCACTTTCTATAGTATTTGCAGGTATCTCATACGTGAGGTCATGTATTTCGTATCCGTTGTACTGCAACTGTTCCTGTACCTGGCCATTCCATACGATCGACTGTTCATGAGTCTGTTGACCTATGTTGCTACCCATCCGTAGGTTGACGGTGGCTGTCAGACCACTATTGGCAAATAGATTATCTGCGGCCAAGTTTACTGTGCTCTTTGTGGTTGGGGCCTTACCGAAACCTTCGCTATAATCAAAGTTACTATACCGTATGTAATCTCTATCTGACCCGTGGACAGGTTTCCAGTACCTGTCACCATACACTATCTCATTCTTTAGGTATAAATATGGTATTTGGCCTAGACCATTGGGTGCAGTGCTTGCTTCTACGTATGTATTGGTGGGCTCGTTATCTACGGTGATCCAATAAATAGCTGTATCTGTGTATAGGCTGTATCGCGGATTGAGAGGTTCGTTGCCCGAGCTGTAGCGGTATAGTTGATCATCGAGTTGCCCTCGATTTTTTTCGCCGTAAAATTCCACAGCTACGATATCATCAGCCGTATTGCGTACATAGGTCACAGGCAGCTGCTCGCCTCTACAGTAGAGGTTGACTTGATCTAGATCAGATGTGCTTATACCTAGGCTAGTGAGATGATCCGCTTGGATTTGGTATACGCCATCTTGCCATACTTCTAAGGCATGATATATATTGCCATCTTCCAGCCATTCATTACCCACTAGGGTATCCTGACCATTTATGATCTGTGCCGAACTATGATAGCCTATGATTGCTAATAGTAGCACGAGTGTAGTTTGTCTCATATGAGCTCTTAATCTTCTTTGATTTGATATCAACGCAATTTCTGTCGATATCATTTTATCCTGTACTGCAAAAATATATGATAGTCAAATACTTAACAACCACATTCGTGCTTTATTAGCCTATCTCCCATCCTTATTATGGGTTGATGTCGTCCTAGTAGCAAAATAATTTCTTGAGCTCAGGTCGTGATGTCGCTCTGTCATGCATTATATACCCACTAACCCTCGCTTACTTGGGGTTTGCTGCGCAACTGTAGGACGCATGGCATGCTGTCGACAGTCTTATGTATGTAGATGTAATAGTGACTCCACACGAGGCATGAGCAGGCGATTAGTTCGCCACCTCTGACATAAACTTGATCCGTACTAGTTGCACCTCTTCTAGAGTTATGTCTTCTTGGCCGAGTTCCTTAGCCGCTATCTCTATATCACCTGATTCTGCTTCTTCAAAATACTCAAAGACCTCCTCTACAACCTCTTCGTCTAGGTTCTCTTCTAGGTAGTAATTGATATTAAGTTTTGTTCCTGCGTCAACGATGGTATTGAGCTCGTAAAGGAATGTCTCCATATCGCTACTCCTACGTTTGGCGATATCCTCTAGCGGCAGTTTACGATCTATCTCCTGTATGATCGCTACTTTGTCTTTACTCTTATTGGCGACCTGCTTGATGACGATCTCCATGGGCGGATCTATACCATTTGCTTCTACATAGTCCGCTATTTCTTGTACGAATGGCTTCCCATACTTACGAGCCTTACCACTACTTACCCCACCTATCTGCTCTAGCTCTGCTAGTGTTCTAGGGTAGTAAGTAGCCATATCGTTGATAGTCGGCTCACCGAATAGTATCCAAGGCTGCACATCGAGTCGTTCGGCCTCCTTACGTCTTAGGCCTAGTAGGATCTTCACGAGACCCTCATCCAGTGCAGTTCCACCACTAGCATCTGTGATTACCTCACCAGCACCTTCGGCACTGTAGTCGTGATTTAGCGGTATCTCGATTGACCATGGTTTTTTTATAAAGTCATGTGCTTCAGGCGTGAGCTTAAGTAGGCCGTACTGCTCTATGTCCTTAAGGAGTAGGTTGTGCAGTATGGCTTGCCTTAGCAGACTATGCCAGTGCAATGCGTCATGCTCCTTTCCACACCCAAAACTAGCGAGTTGATCAAACCTGTACTCCCTGAGCTCAGTGGTGTTCTTACCCGTGATAAAATCTACCAGCGTCTTGATACGATAACCTTCGTTAAGCTCTAGCACAGTTTCCAGCGCCACCTTCATGTCGGTCGATACATCCACACGTTCCTTTGGGTGCTTACAGTTATCACACATGTCGTCACAGTGATCCTTGGGCCACTGCTCACCGAAGTACAAGAGCAAAAACTTACGCCGGCAACCTCCATTTTCTGAGTACGCTATGATCTCATCCATTAGCTGAGCTGTTAACTCTCTCTCAGCGACAGGTTTGTCTCGAAGAAACTTCTCGAGCTTCATGATATCCTTGTAACTGTAAAATGCCAGACAGTTACTCGGTATCCCATCCCTTCCAGCTCTCCCCGTCTCTTGGTAGTAGTTTTCGATACTCTTAGGTATGTCGTAGTGTACCACAAATCGTACGTCCGGCTTGTCAATCCCCATGCCAAAGGCAATAGTCGCGACGATTACGTCTAAGCGTTCCATCAGAAAATCGTCCTGTACCCTAGTTCTGGTCTTGGCATCTAGGCCAGCGTGATAGGGACCGGCATTGATCCCATTGACTTGTAGTACTTTGGCTATCTCTTCAGTCGTTTTTCTAGCCTGTACGTAGATAATACCTGACTTGCCGGGTGACTTTTTGATAAAGTGAATGAGCTCTTTAAATACCTGAGGCTTGTTATTCTTAGGACGTACCTCGTAGTACAGATTATCCCTATTAAAACTACTGACGAACGTATTGTGATTCTCCATATCCAGGTTCTTCACAATGTCCGACTGTACTTTCGGAGTCGCTGTTGCGGTTAGTGCGATCACTGGTATCTCTGCATTGATACCCTTAATCATCCGCTTTATGTTTCTATACTCTGGCCTGAAGTCGTGTCCCCACTCTGATATGCAATGAGCCTCATCCACAGCTACAAAGCTGATATTACTATGTTTAAAGAACTCTATATTCTCCTCCTTCGTCAGTGTTTCTGGAGCTATGAAGAGCATCTTAGTCTTGCCGTTCGTAATGTCCTCCTTGACTTGCTTCATTTGTCCCTTATTCAGGGAGCTGTTGTAAAAGTGAGCAATTTCGTCCTCGTCAGAGTATCCTCTTATGCTATCCACTTGGTTTTTCATCAGTGCTATGAGCGGACTTATGATGATAGCGCAGCCCGGCAGAAGCAGGGCAGGTAGCTGGTAGCAGAGAGACTTCCCTCCGCCAGTAGGCATGATCACAAAGGTATCATGCCCGTCCATTAGGCTCTGGACGATTAACTTTTGATCTGACTTAAATTTGTCGAAACCAAAGTACTTTTTCAGTTCGTGGTCTAGATCTAGCTGCAGTTCTGACATAAGGTCAATTGATTGGAGTTTCTACCTCTTATTACAAAAGGCCCGTAATCACTAAATTACCATTTACTTTAAGGAATACAAACTATGAGCATCATTGCCTTGACAATTAGTTAGTAGTTTGTTATCGGGTACATTGAAGATATTTTGTCTTTTGGACGGTCAGCCTGTTTCTTAGTCACTATCACCATTGATCTTACACCAGCAACGTAAACCAAATGAGCCCCTATTCCTGATGCGTTGCAATTAACCGAAGTCGAATCATATGTGTCAAAATACAAGTGTTAATAGCGCTGGTTGAGGAGAGATTGATTCAAAAGGTGGCGACCTTTTTCAAGACAACTAAATGAGTTGCCTAAAAAACTCTACACTCTACACTCTACACTATTCTACACTAGTGTTTAAAGTGCCGCACACCTGTAAAGACCATAGCAACACCGTGATCATCACAGTAATCTATAGAGAGCTGATCCTTTATTGAGCCTCCTGGCTGTATGACTGCCGTTATACCAGCCTTATGTGCTAGCTCTACGCAATCCGGGAAAGGAAAGAAGGCATCACTTGCCATCACAGCCCCCGTTAGATCCATGCCCATACGTTTTGCCTTGTCAATAGCCTGATTACAAGCATCGACCCGACTGGTCTGTCCGCATCCCATACCCAGCAATTGCCTGTCTTTGACCAGTACTATTGTATTCGATTTTAGATGCTTTGCGCATTTTTCAGCGTAGAGTAGGTCATCTGCCTCATTTGAGGTGGGTATTCTCTTAGTTACGATTTTGACTTCTGACCACTTAGTAGATTGTAGATCTCGGTCTTGTATAATCTCTCCATTGAGCAGGGTTTTTGAGATTTTTCGCTGTGTGGCTTCTCCCTTCTTCTTAAGGAGGATTCGTTTCTTTTTCTTTTGCAGCACTTCCAGTGCCTCTGGAGTATATGCCTGAGCGATCAGCACCTCGTAGAATATTGTGTTGATTTGCTCCGCAGTCGCCTTGTCGATGATGCCATTACACACAAGTATTCCCCCGAATGCACTCACAGGGTCTCCTGCTAGAGCAGCATGCCACGCTTCGAGCATTGTTGATCTGCTAGCCAGCCCGCATACGTTTGTGTGTTTTAGTATTGCAAAGGTCTGATCTTCATTCTCATACTCTTGCATGAGTTCTACGGCCGCATCTACATCTACCAGATTGTTGTAAGACAGATCCTTTCCACCGAGTTTGTCAAACATGTCGCTCAGTTCTCCTCTGAAACTGGCCACCTGATGTGGATTCTCACCGTAACGCAGACTTGTGCCCGACGGGCTTGCCGCTATGCTTTCTTCAAAGTAGCGGTGTATCGCCGTATCATAAAGCGACGAGATGTTAAATGCATTCCTAGCTAGTGCGGCACGATCTTCTAGGCTAGTTTCATTATTGGCTTGTAGTATATCTAGTAGTGTTCCATAGTCAGCCTTTGAGGCTACCACGGCCACATCTCTATAATTTTTCGCTGCCGCCCTGATGAGCGATATGCCACCTATGTCTATCTTCTCTATGATATCAGCCTCTGCATCTGTATGCTTTAGAGTCTCCTCAAAGGGGTATAGATCTACGACGACGAGATCTAGAGCAGGTATAGTGTAGGTGTCTAGCTCTCCTAGGTGCCCCGCATTTCTTTGAGCTAATATTCCGCCGAAGACTTTAGGGTGTAAAGTTTTGACCCTGCCACCTAGTATAGAGGGGTAGCCAGTCAGATCCTCAACTCTATTTACCTTACAACCCCGCTCTTCCAGATACTTCTGCGTACCGCCAGTGCTGTAAATTGTGATGCCGTTCTTAGTTAATTCTTTGGCGATCTCGTCTAGACCCTCTTTATGGTACACGGAGATCAAGGCTGTGGTAATCTTCTTATTCATGTCTATACATATCTGTAGGGCAGCAAAAGTAGAAGATATACCATAGCCACTAAACAATATCCGTTAAAATAGCAGCGCGATTCTACGTCCACCCAAACTCTACGTATATAATTTTTCCTACACCATTCAGTCCTAGGCAGGTCACTGCTTTGAGAGTAGTAGCCGTGTAGATGGCTATGGTAGGCTTGCTTATCCCATTCTTTGTTTGACCCTCCAGTGACGTCTAGTCTTCTGACTAGTAAACTGTAGTTAGTGTTATTACTGCACCATATTAGGATGAGAGTGCTTCATTATGGTTGTTGGAGGCTTTGGCATTAGACAAGGCTTAATGGAGAGCTCTACAAAGCAGCGGATGTCTATGCGTAGCGTTGGGCCCCAGCTCATAGCTAGGAGTAAGGGACCCACCCTGTAGCCATCCAAAAGACTAAACCGCAAAGCGAATGGCTTACTAGACATGGCCGAGGTCCGTTTGTCTGGCGAAGGGTAGCTATGGCGAGGCCTTGGCTACGAAGTCTAGTAGCAAAGCAAAAACATGATGTGTGGGATGTTCAGGTTCTTACAGTATAAAAGCCAGTTGAGGAACAGTCCCCAATTAAGTGTATCTCGCACATCATGTTGTATACAGACAGATATGATCGTTGCTGCTGGTTGAGCATTCTCACTATTCACAGACTATATCTTGACACTGGTGGCCCTGCCCATTGTGTATCCATCATGCCGATCTTTTGTTTGTCGCTGTGGCTGAAAACCATTTTTTATGTGTGCATCAAAAAGCTATAGACAATACTATTTTCAACATAGGCTCTCGTGTGAAATACGGTGACGATCTCTATGTCAAATGCTTAAGCGGCCTGTTATCTTCAGCGACTCAAAAACCCATGATCTGGGGGTGATACAACTTGTTGGTTAGTATGTCTTTATGCATATTGATATAAATATGTGAAAAAAGAATCGCTAGGCCTTGCAGGGTAGTTTGATGTTGTGGTATCTTTGCGATCCGTTAGGAAAATAGCGA
>CAYMFD010000009.1:0-60879 GCA_964389475.1 uncultured Saprospiraceae bacterium | reverse complement strand
TCGTATAGCCTTAGGTAGGTTTCGAATTTGGTCAGGAAGCCATAAGTCAGTCTCCCAAGGGCTATATCCTCGATCTTCATCTTATCGATCAAAAATGATCGTACGTACTTTTCTGTCGTCCTGTAGTTCTTTAAGGTGCCTGCCCTGATAGTGGTCTCTGCTAGTTTGTAGTGGTAAGCGATAGCACCAAGTAGAGTTTCGTGGTGCTGGTCCTCCTTGAGGAAGCGAGCTTTGATAGCGTGAGGAGTGACCACAGCTCCTTCCTTACGGAGGCTATCGTAGGCGTCAAATATTTCGGCATTGATCTGGTTGAGGTATTGGTTGATACGCCGAGCTTCGTAAGAAGATCCTTTGAGTCGGGCACGGCCAACGTCCCATTGCGAGAGGTCTATATTGATTCGTAGACTTAGCTCAGCTCGCTTGGTTTCGTAAGTAATTCGAGCAAATAAATTGTGGAGTTTGTCCTTTCTCTGACTGGGCTTAGGAAAGAAAATGACTGCAAAAGTCGTCGATGATCGCATAACAAATGATTTAGGTTGAGTAATAACGAACCGCAAAGCGGCTCAATTCAAGCAAATCAAAGTCAAATGACACCAAAGAGAAACAAACGTAATGGTCTGATTATCAGTCGTAAAATCCAAATATAGTTCGTGATTTTCGTAATTCAAAATCACGAACCGAATCACGAACCGAAGCGATGTATTCTATTGTGTTTATATGAATGTCCTAAAAACACAAAAGCCTGTAAATCAGATGATTTACAGGCTTTTAGACTCTGTTAAGAGTTAAAAAGTCGGGGCACCAGGATTCGAACCTGGGACCCCCTGCTCCCAAAGCAGGTGCGCTAACCGGACTGCGCTATGCCCCGAATATTACTATGGCGGTGAGAGGGGGATTCGAACCCCCGGTACAGTTTCCCGTACGCCAGTTTAGCAAACTGGTGGTTTCAGCCACTCACCCACCTCACCGTTTTATTTTTCTATTGTGGTCCTCGCATTCGAAAACCTATGTTCAGCTATGGTGACGTACGTCCCGACTACAAGTCGGGATGGTTTCAGCCACTCACCCACCTCACCGTGGTGTAGAAAGCCGTTGCTCTCTAAGCGGCTGCAAATATACAATCAATTAAAATATCACCAAGGCAATAGAGTAAAAACTATTACAAAAAATACAGATACAAGAAATGAGCTTTGCTCAATGGCCCAGTAGTCGAGTCTGCCATAGCAAGGTGCTTGGCTGGCAGCGGGAGTACTGTGCACGGCGTACAGTATCTTAGCGCTATGGCAAGACAGCTACAGTATGACTTCACCGCATTAGCAGAGGCTCATCCTGAGCTGTCACATTACGTCGTCAATGCCAGAGGGTATGAGACGATTGATTTTGGTAATCCTAGTGCGGTGCGGGCTCTTAATATCGCCTTGCTGAAGAAGGACTACATGTTATCGTACTACGACCTGCCGGAGGAGAACCTAATTCCTGCTGTGCCTGGCCGATGGCAGTATATCAAGGAGTTAGCGCAGCTTTTCGTCCAGTCTGGTGCATCCAAGAGAGCGAAAATGCACATACTAGATATCGGGACTGGGGCCAATGTAATTTATCCCTTGTTGGCCCATCAGAGGCTAGGTTGGACAGCAGTCGGAAGTGATATTAGCGAGGTGTCATTGACCCATGCCCAGCAAATATTGGATCGTAACGGTATTCCGAAAACTGCAGTCGAGCTAGTACATCAGGCTAATCCTCAGCATATACTCCGAGGAGTTATCGATGATATGGATTATGTAGATGCGGTGGTATTTAATCCGCCATTCTACGATACCGCGGAGTCGCAAGATGCAAATGTTCATAAAGCACAAAAGCTGGGAACAGAAGCCGTCCGTAATTTCGGTGGTAAGGAGCACGAGATCGCCTGTGATGGGGGAGAGCTGAGAATACTGAAGGATTACATCACCGAGAGTAAAACCTACGCGAACAAGGCATATTGGTACACTTGCCTAGTGTCTCAAGGTGTTAACCTCAAGCCACTTACCAAGATGCTCAAAGCCTTACCTCAGATGACTCATGGCACCATGGCCATTGATACCACGAATAAAAAGGCTCGTGTGCTTTTCTGGAGCTTCTTATCCCCTAAGCAGTCGCAGGCGTGGAGCACGTATCGCTGGAGGTAATAGTGCGGTGACGTTTGATGTAGTCTAGATCTTTATGAATTTCAATGACCTAGCAGATACTCCAGCATTTTCAACGATGCTAATAAAGTAGACGCCAGCCTCTAGATCCACGATATCGATAGACTCTCCATCAGCGACATCCCCTGACTGCCTGCTGACACCATTTGTATCCATAATGTTGTAGTGAGCTACGTCGCCAGTAATCCCGTCCACTGTAATCTGATGATCGGCTGCAGTGGGGTAGAGCTCTAGTGGATTACCAGTAGCTTCTACTTTGATGACAGCCGTAGGACTATAGCTAGATAGGCCATCAAGGTCGATCTGTAGTAGTCGGTATCTCAACTCTCCTTTGGTAGCCTTTTTGTCGATGTAGGTATATTCTGTAGACGAATCGGTGTTACCCGCAGCGACCACTTCGCCTAGCGCCGTCCATCCAGCTCCATCTACTGACCGCTCGACGATGAACCGTTCAGAATTTACCTCCATTGCAGTAGCCCAATTGACTACAATAGCCTCATCTGCCAGATGCGCTTTGATGTAACTAAATTCTACAGGGAGGGTAGTCTCTAGTACCCATATGTCATAGTTGACAACGTAGTTAGCAGTACCTTCCATTCCTGGATTGTGTTGCACACGACCGTCGGCATTACCAAAATCTCGTCCAATCATAATACTGCTATTAGCCTCAAAGATGACCTCGAATGTGCCGCCGGTCTCTATCACACTGCTGGTCGGGACAGACAACACATCATCGAATGCCATACCGAAACCATCTGTAGAGTTATTATTCCAGCCATTGGTCTCTACCTCTTGGTTATTTCCTGGGTCGCCTGCTGTCCATGCAAAGTCATAGTCTTGATTGCCTGACCCGCCAGTCAGATTGTACTCGGCTACATGCCAGTTGAGGCTGTAGTCGACTTGGGTGTTGAATTGGGAGGTGTTGGGACTACCATTACCACCGATTATCCATGCGCGGTTGTTGCCACCACCTGCGCCTGTGCGACTGTTTAGGATGTTGACGGTACTGCTCGTAGGTAGGTATACGGTGCCAGCAGTAGCACCATTCGCAATACTGCTTTCGGGATTGGTATTGTTCCAGTGATCCAGTAGAACTGCTCTTTGCTCGCAAGTTGAGCTAGGGGAAGTAATACTTCCAAAAACAATGTTACCAATGGTTCCATCACCATCACAATTACCACCACAGTAATTAGCACAGCTGGCGGGATCACTGTCCCCTGGCTGGCCGTAACCAGTATTGACGCCAACCCCTCCTGGTACGGTACTTACTGTCGGAGAAGTATACGTGTCGGTGCCCATCAATACCCACTCGTAGCCAGCTGCTGGCGTGACATTGGGTTGTGCCAGTAGGTTACATACAGCGCATATTGTAATGCTTGCTACCAAAATCATTCGAAGGTTAGTCATTGCTAAGATTTGAACAAAGTGAATTAAAGGCTGGTGGGATCAAGGGGTAGAGGTTGTCGTGTAAAGGCACCGTTATTCTGGTGGGTAAATCTTGATCTCAAGGTCTCCATTGACTAGTAGCTGAGCATTACCCATTGTCATGACGTATCTGGCATAGCCTACGCTTCCTGCCTTGACCTCAACGGTACTGCCTGTAGGTATTATGACCATATCGCAGGGCTTGGGTACGGCATTGCGATCCCAGTTAGACGGGATATGCCAGTCACCGTTGCCGCCGATCCACGTATATACGCTTTGCACGCAGCACACCTCGGCATCATCACAGTCGTCTTGCCATTGTATATCATAGTTGGTCAGTATCAGAGACTCACTGGGCTGTAGGGTATAACTATCGCCTGTGTTGTTTACCATATAGGTGGTGCCATCGATGGCAGGGTCTCCATTGTAGCGATACCATGTACCGGTGGTGGGATAGCCTGGAGTGATCGCCGCAGGGTTGTCAGGGTCTAGATTGGCGATGACCACCACATGCTTACCACTACCATCATGTAGCTTCATGTAGCGAGGTACATTGACACCGGCTGTACTGCCTATGTTGCCATAGTCTGGTGTAGTAGCGTAGAGGTCAGTCGTATTACGCAGGTGCAGACATTGTGACATGAGGCGCCATAGTTCGTGGCGGTGTGTATCGAAGTAGTACTCCCATCTGACAGGCTTTTCACCAGTACGGCCATTGAAGTTAATCGGTACGTCATACGCGAGCTCTCCGAACTGCCAGATCATCCGTGGGCCCGGGAAGAGAAGGTTAAAGGAGGTGCCTAGCTTAAGTCTGTCGACAACTTCTTCTGTAGTGTATGATCCACTATTACTTCCAAAAGTCATGATCTCGTAAGCCTGACGTTCTTCGTCGTGGCTCTCCATGTAGCTCATCCAGTTAGCAAAGGTGAAGCCCTGCGCGGAGAATATGCCTGAGCTGTAGATGTCAGCCCCATTAAAGCCGAGCTGGAAGTTTTTGATCTGATTATGGTGTCCAGCACCACTCCACATGAGTATGCCAGCGTTTGCTAGTACGGCGTCTTCACTGCTATTGGCTAGGTGTTCGAAGATAGCTACCGAACCTGGGTTGCGGTTCCACATACCATTGACGAGACGCATCAGTAGGTCTATCCGATCTTGGTCGTAGGTGCTAGCCCATGGGTCGCCTGTGTCAGGCATAGTCTGTCCGATACCTTTCGTAAAGTCAAACCTATAGCCGTCAAACTGAAACTCCTGTAGCCAGTAGTCGATTGCCCGATCTACCATCCGCTGTGTGTGCTCACTTTCGTGATTCCAGTCGGCACCCCACCAGCCAGCCTGATCGGCTACCATTCTATGGTCTGGGTTAAACCACGGGTTGTCGTTCGCGGGCTTATTGTCGACGTCATTCCAGTACATGCGGGCCATGACACTACTGTAAAAGGCATGGTTAAGTACCAGGTCATTAAATACCTGTATCTCACGCTTGTGACACTCGTCTATGAAGGTCCTGAGGTCATCTGCCGTACCGTAGTACTTATCAGCGGCAAAGTAGAAGTTAGGGTTGTAGCCCCAGCTGTTATTGCCTTCGAACTCGGAGACGGGCATGACGTGTATGGCGTTGATACCGAGTGCCTTGATGTAGTCTAGCTTTTCGATGGCCGATAGATACGTACCCTCCTCTGTAAAGTCGCGGAAGTGCAGCTCGTAGATATTAAGGTCATTGTTATCAGGCTTGGTAAATGGAGGCGCTGTCCAGGTATATGTTGACTGAGCCGTCTGTAGGACACTGGCTCGGTCTTGCGCTTGGCTGGGGTAGGCGATCAGATTAGGATATCGCGTGCTGTCTATGGCGGCATCCTCTACATCAGACACTTTGTGGGTATATGGATCAGCTACTTGCGTCCCATCATCGAGCAGGTATTGAAAGACATATTCTTGACCAGCGGTAAGGCCTGTCACCTCGAGCCACCAGTAGTCCCCTCTATCACCATCTCCATCGCCGTCCACTCCTGTCGATGGATCATACCCGTCGCGGTCGCGATTCATTTTGTAGGCCTCGCTTACCGTCCAGTTATTAAAATCACCCAAGACATACACTACATCAAACTCTGCTGTCATATTGGTCCCTGATACTACCGGAGGCTGACCCTGCGGGTGCTTGTAGTAGCGGGTGTAGGTAGGCGCATGTAGTATCAGCGTAGCCTTTGTAGCATCGTTGCTGTGATAATTGATACCTGGCTCCATACCTGCTGGCCGCGGGGCTTCGACAACGGGAGTATGTGTGATGATGGTGAGGTCTTTGTACTTGACACCACTGGCGAACTGTGCTGTGACCTTATAGTAGCGAGTAGTCGGAGTGGCTGAAGTTATCGTAGTACTGTAGGTCAGTGTAGCGCCACCACTGCCTATCACCTGTATGCTGGAGCCAGCGTTGTCGATTTCTTCTACTGTCCAAGAGATCGGAGTTTCACTAGCTGTAAGATCGAGATTGACGACTTCATTGATCTCGGCGATAGCTACGGCCTCAGCAGGAGAGTCTATCGTAAAGTAGGCACCAGGATCTGTGGGTATATTATAATTTTGCCCACCTTGATCTTCTACGACCGTACCAGCACTATTGCGAAATAGGAAGTTTAACCCAAACACCTCCGTAGTAGACGGCACATTAAAGTAGGACCTACTATCACTGATGGTTAGTTGCCACATATCTCCACCCAGGTTGGTCATAATTCCTACACCGTCGTCTTGCCCCCAGTTGCCGATCACATGGTCAAAGGCTGTGAGGTCACTACTCGTTACTGATACTCCTGCATGACAATAGACAGCACTAGCACCTGCTAGTGCGGTACTGCTTGCATCAAATGTGATGGTGATCGTCTCGGCATCAGTAGGCATAGTCGGGATCACCGTGACCACAGGCGATCCGCCGAGAGGTACATCCGTGACGTAGTTGTCTAGTGTGGTACTCGCATTCCAGCCGGGAGCTACCTCGTCATCAGGTAGAGCATCAAAGGTGGCATGCTCACTACCGTTATCACCGCTGATGTAGACCTGAATGTCACCATCGACGGCATTGCTGAGCAGTGATTTGGCAATCCGTACTTCGATGATGCCTGCCTCATCTGCGGAGAAGTCTGCCGCAGCGAGAGGGGCATCGACACCGCTATTGTCGGATCTGATCCAGCCGTTATTCCACGTTCTGACCTCTGCATATGATGTGCCTCCTTGGCCAAAATGCCCCTTGACGACTACATCTGGTAGCTCCGTATGACCGTACGTGATAGGGTAGCCCCATACTTCTGCCGCACCGCCTGCATTATCAGTCGTATTGATAGCGATACCCCATGATTGCCAGTCTGCTACTGCATCGTAAGTCACAGCGATATAGGCGTAGTTAGTGTCCGTGGTGACGTAGAGTTGGTCGAGGTCTACACTTGCCCAGCCTGGTGTGCCGTCCGCTGTCGCTATAGCCGTCCCCCAGGTAGTCACTCCGTCAAATATGCCGTCGATAGTAGGCTGTGCTGATACTAGGGTAGCCAACAAGAGGTTAAGCCATACTGCGGTGAGGCGTAGTGTTCTAGTCATACTTACAGGTTGTTATCGCTGGTGTTCGAAATTCAAGCCTAAGATAAAGCTTAGGTTGGGTCTGCAGAAACAAGTAGCTTCAAAATTTCTAACTCTCGGGATGTGTTATAAGTTAAGCTATCAGCGATATCTGCATGCGGCATCTACCGTTTAGCGACATCCAGATCTCCCACAGTCCTATGCTTCTCGGGGTGTATTTCAACATGCAGGTTTAGTAGCAAAGTGTAGGTTGTGTACTTCGAATAGTTAGCTTCAAGCAATTGGGCCAGTGGCAATTAAGAACCGTCGCTCTACAGCAATAGGCAAGCGGATGGCAAAATGTGCAGCTTTTGCAACCAAAGCAATAAATAAGAGGAATATTCGAAGGTAGGTGGATAGGGCTTTAAGTTATGCGCCACTAATACATCAACAAAAGGATTGCAATTTTGACTCAGTAGCGGCCGATCCTGGCATTCCATAAATCCCAAGTAGTCAGTAGTTTACTGACTAGTGATAATTTTTATAGCCACATCATATTTGCCAGGAATTGCCTTAGAGCGACTAGCTTTTTTGGTTACTTTTTCAGCAATGGAAAAAGTCACTGGTCCGTCGCACCAGTGCGACAAAAGCCAAACCAGAATCGGTGTCTTTTACGTATTCTAAGATGTGGTGACAGTAAAATCAGTCGAAATCGGTGACATATGGTAGTACTATTTTCTCAATGTCCAAGACGTAGACTAACTGCAAACTGAAATGCATCCGCTTCTCGGATACAATTGCTAGTTCGATAGCTATCATCTACTTTTGCGAAAAGCCTCTCAAACCATGTTTGAGGCTTAAACTGCTCCTCATGTTGCGTGTCGCACTGTCTTTACACTTGTTGTGCCTATGTGCTTGGTCTTGTCTTATGGCGCAAGAGGCGAGTGTCTTTGAGAAACTAGGAGGCTCTGAGGGATTGAGTAGTAATACCGTCTACGATATAGCAGAAGACGAGCTAGGGTTTCTGTGGATAGGTACCAAGAGTGGCTTATTTCGCTTTGATGGATACGACTTTGACGCTGTACCGCTCACATACTCTGTCTCGCAAGTCCCTACAACTGCTGCGGTTCTCTCTCTTGAGGTGGATAAACGTGGTCTGCTATGGATCGGGCTAAAGGCGGGTGGCCTGATGGCTTACGATCGACTAGATCATACGATCAGACGATATCCTTTCGACGATAACAAGACGGTTGATTGGTCCACGATTACTATCAGGTCTATTTACGAAGATAGTCGAGGTTGGATATGGATAGGCACCTTCGGTGGAGGCGCCATTGTGCTAGATACGGATAGAAAGGTGCAGGCGCATTACTGTACATACTGCAATGAGGAGCGACAAGAGAAGCTTAGTAACGACTTTGTATTTGATTTTGCAGAAGATGATAATGGTGATATCTACATCGCTACTGCCGGTAGAGGGCTCAATAGGTACAGCCAGGACTTGGGAGGAGTAGAGGAGGTACATGCTCCTGTAGCCAAGGACCTCAATAGCTTCGGCAAGACTTTATGCTTTGATAGTAACGGCATCTTGTGGATAGGTACAGAGGGTAATGGTCTTTACACTTTTGACCAGGGTAGAGATATCTGGGACGTCTATCTAGCTCAAAAGGATAGGCTCAGTAGTAATATCATTACGGATATCAAGGAAGATAGAGCTGGACGACTGTGGGTCGCTTCGGACGGTGGTGGGCTCAATGTATATGATCCCGTAAGCGATGTCTTTCGCTCCATCCAATACGATCCGTTGAGGCCCAACTCATTGACGACTGATGCCATATACGACCTGCACTTCGATCGTGGGGATAACCTGTGGATTGGTACTTTTAATAGTGGTGTGAATAGTCTCAAGGCTATTCAGTCTCCATTCTGGACTGATCGAGAGTATGATATGGAGCGACGCAAAGGATTGAGATCCGTGCTGTCGATCCAGGAGGATGACCGCAATCGAGTCTGGCTAGGTACCGATGGTGGTGGCTTGTTTTACTTTAACACAGGTGATGCTCCCCTTAACCTGCGCAGTGGCACAGACTTAATAGAGGTGGGCAGTTTTACAGATGTCGTTACTAGTATACTACCCGATGAAGATCGTGGCATATGGTTCGGTTCTTTCGCTAGTGGACTTAACTACTATGACTTCACTACGAGACGTATCAGGCAGTATGTGCATGATGATACCATTGCCACCAGCATATCGCATAATAATGTGTGGGATATAGAGATGGATGAGAGTGGTGATCTATGGATTGCTACGCTGGGTGGAGGTCTAGAATATCTAGCCGCTGGGACATCCGCGTTTAAGCATTATCCGACGCTACTGCCTAGTGTGCAGATTATCGATAT
Source organism: uncultured Saprospiraceae bacterium (assembly GCA_964389475.1). Taxonomy (GTDB): domain Bacteria; phylum Bacteroidota; class Bacteroidia; order Chitinophagales; family Saprospiraceae; genus CAYMFD01. The sequence continues at coordinate 51,328 of CAYMFD010000009.1, read as the reverse complement.
CGAGATGGATAAGAGCAATCGCTACTTATGGGCGGCTACAGAAGCAGAGGGGCTGTATAGGCTCAGCCTCAGTTCGATGGAGGTAAAGGCGTATAGGAAGGATGGGGCAGCAGATAACCGCCTTCGGAGTGATATGCTTATGTCGATCTTTGACGATGACCGAGGAGACCTATGGGTGGTTCATGCCGCAGGCCTCGATCGTATCGATGCCAGTGATGGTTCCATTACGCCGATTGACTTGGACCAAGTATTTCCGATGAGTAGTCTCCGTACGGTCACCCAAGATCAAGAGGGCTATTTATGGCTGGCTACGGCAGATGGCATCTTTCGACTAGATCGAGACTCTGGCGACCTGCTAGACTTTGGCGTCGATCCGTCATTGGACTACAATAGTTACAACCCACGTGCAGTACATCTCCTCAGCGATGGTCGGATCATATTCGGTGGCGTGCAGAGTTTTTCGATCGTGCAGCCGTCCGCCGTCGAGCTCAATGGTAACGACGCAGTACCAGTGATGACGGATCTCAAAGTAGCAGGCGAGTCGGTAGCGGTCGGTCAGTATGGTGATAGAGTGGTCATGACGTCGGACCTTAATGCCGCTGATGCTGAGGTAGATCTCTCGTACGAAGACCGGAGTATCACCTTTGAGTTTAGTACGACAGATTACACGGCTCCTAGTCGCAATAGCTTCGCGTACATGCTGGAGGGCTTTGACGAGGACTGGCAATACACCGATGCCCAGACGAGGAGTATCACCTACTCGTCGCTCAAGGGTGGGCGGTACCTCTTTAAGCTAAAGTCAGCCAATAGCAGTGGCGCATGGAGCGATACGGTACGTACGATCAAGGTCAATATCAAACCACCATTTTGGCAGACCGGCTTTTTTATCGGTCTGATGGCTGGTATTCTATTACTAAGTGTTTATCTGATTTACGTATTCCTGCTGAGAAGGCAAAAGGAAAAGTATAGGGAGCAGGCCCTCTTACAAGAAAAAGAGCTCCTTAAGCGGGAGCAGCAGATCCTCCAATTGACCAATACGTCGCTAGAGAAAGAAGTGTCCCTTAAAAAGGCAGAGCTTAACGCCTCGGTGCTCCAAGCGGCTCATAAGAATGAGTTTCTCAATGTGCTCAAAAACAGAATTAAGAAGATCAAAGCCGATGCGGACGAAACGGCAGCAAAACCACTCAGGTCTGTCATTAACATCATAAACACGGAGTTAAAACAGGAAGACTACTGGGCCAAATTTCAAATCAACTTTGACCAGACTTTTCAGAATTTTATTCGGGTCATTGAAAACCAACATCCAATCCTCACATCGAATGACCATAGGCTGTGCTGCTTTATCAAAATGAAGCTCAATAACAGAGAGATTGCTGCCATCCTTAATATCACCGTAAGCGCCGTCGAACAGGCCAAGTACCGCTTAAAAAAGAAGATCGGTCTCGAAAAAGCAGAGTCACTTACCAAGTATCTCCAGCAATATCATCAGTAGTAGCGACTTAACCGTCCTTGCGTATTCGACCTAGGCTTCGTCCATCATTTATACCGCCAGCCCGTTAAAACACTACAATCTAGACCTATGTCAGGTGTTTGTCGAGTGCTTTTTTTGTGTATTTCTTGTGTTCTCCCTCTATTATTGCGCCAGTGATCAATCACACTCTTTAAAACAATACGGTTAAGGAGGCGTGCTTGCCAAAATATTATTGCTTAATGATAATATGAGGCAACAAATGATTTTGGGACAAGAGAATATAAAACCAGCAATGAGAAACATTTTAGTCGTAGTTCTGATAGTACTAATGTCAGGTGTGGTCATCGGGCAAAATATAGACTTGCAGGGGGTCGTATATGATGCTACTAGCAAAGAGGCTCTGATAGGTGTCAATGTCATAATTAGCGGCACCACTCAGGGTACGACCACAGATCTAGATGGACGTTTTACACTCTCTGTCGATGCCAGCGATCAGATAGAAATCAGCTACCTGGGATATACCACGCAGTTACTAGATGCTTCGGCGGTATCCATGCAGGAGATCTACCTAGAGCAGTCTAGCAATACGCTTAATGAAGTTGTCGTCGTAGGATATGGTACGAGAGAGCGACGCGATATTACCAGTTCAGTCGCATCAGTCGGTACCGAAGATATAGAGAAGAAGCCCTTCGCTCGACTCGAGAATGCCCTGCAGGGTAAGGCCGCTGGTGTCCAGGTCAATCAGTTCTCTGGTCGTCCAGGTAATGCGATTTCGGTAAGGGTCAGAGGTGCTACGTCACTCTCTGCCGGCAACGAACCCTTATATGTTATAGACGGTGTGCCTGTACTGAGTACAGAGGGAGTTAACCCGGCAGACGTCGCCTCCATTGAGGTCATGAAGGATGCCTCAGCCTCTGCTATATATGGAGCACGAGCGGCTAATGGGGTAGTCCTGATTACCACCAAGCGTGGTGGCGAGGGACGGTCGCAGATCAGCGTCAGTTCTAATATGGGAGTCAGTCAGGTGGTCCGTACGCTGCCGCTCCTAGATGGTGAGCAGTATGTCGACCTTGTCAATGAGTCGTATATCAATGCTGGTCAGGGTCCCGTCCTCAACTCCGAGAACTTTACAGAAAATACGGACTGGCAGAATGAGATTTTTCGCAATGCTCGTACGTCTGACCTACAACTATCTTTCAGTGGCGGATCAGATAAGAGCAACTACTACATCTCTGCTAACCGCAATACCCAAGAGGGGATCGTACGTGGTTCTGACTTTGAGCGGTTAACCCTCCGTACCAATTTCGATAGTGAGCTACGTAAGGGCATCAGGGTAGGTACACGTCTTACGGTGAGCAAGATCGACTTTGACAATGTGCCAGACAACAGTAGGGTCAATCAAGGTGGCGTCATCCTTGGGGCATTGTCTTCGCCGCCTATTATCGGTATCCTCAATGACGATGGTACCTATACGACTAACCCACTACAAGCCTGGGAAAATCCCATAGCCAATGTCGAGGCCCCAATCGATGTGGCCTCAACGGCAAGACTGGTGGGTAACGTCTTTGCAGAGTTTGACGTGATAGAGAACTTGACGTTCAAAACGTCATTCGGTACAGAGACGTACTACAATAAAAATGATTACTTCCTAGATCCATTCAGAACACAGTTTGGTAGAAGCCTCGAAGGTATCGCCACTACGAGCACCAATCGAGAGCTCATATGGCTGTGGGAAAACACAGTTAATTACAAGATGACAAGGGGTGCTCATGCGTGGGACTTTCTAGCTGGCGTGACCGCACAAGAGTCAGGTTATGAAGGCACATTCTCGAGAGCAGAAGGTTTCCCCAATGCAGCCATTACCACTCTCAATGCTGGTAGTCGTAAGATCGAGGCGAGTTCTTTTGCATCACAATGGGCCTTGTTTTCATACCTAGGCCGTGTGTCTTATAAGTTTGGTGACAAGTACCTAGCAGATCTTAGCTTCAGAGCAGACGGCTCTTCTCGCTTCGGTGCTGGTAATAGATATGCCTATTTCCCATCACTATCCGTCGGGTGGAGGTTGACAGAAGAAGACTTTCTTAAGGATGTTAACCGCCTCGATGACCTCAAGATCAGAGCAAGTATCGGAGCTACTGGTAATCAGGAGATCGGTGACTTCACAGCTAGGGGGCTCTACAGTACTGGGTCCAATTATATCTTTGACGAAGTCATCCTGCCTGGTACTCGGCCAGCCAATATCAGTAATGAGGATCTTAAGTGGGAGACCACGACACAGTACAATGCCGGTGTAGATATTGCCCTCTTTGACTTTAGACTCAATGTCACAGCTGATTACTATTACAAGCGGACCAGCGACTTACTGATTAACGTGGACCTGCCTAGGTCGACGGGTTTTGCCAGTGGTATTCAGAATCTAGGAGAGGTCCAGAACAGCGGTTGGGAGTTCTCATTAAGATCTTACAACATACGTAAGGAGGCCTTCTCATGGAGTACACAATTCAATATATCAGCTAATCGCAATAGAGTTTTAGATATCGGAGGTCCTGACCAAGTGATCTTTGCAGGTGATATCCCAGAGCGAGGTTTTTCAGTGATCGTGCAGGAGGGCCTGCCTCTAGGTTCATTTTATGGTTACCGCAGTCTAGGGGTCAATCCTGAGGATGGTAACATCGTGTTTGAGGATATCAACGGTGATGGAGTGGTCGATGATGCCGATCGTACGGTCATAGGCGATGCCAATCCTGACTTCATACTAGGTCTTACCAATACCATTACGCTAGGTGGCCTGACCATAGATGTGTTATTTCAGTCTAGTCTCGGCAATGACGTCTTTAATGCTACTCGCATAGAAACAGAAGGTATGTTTTCTGTCAAAAATGCAAGTGCAGCGACGCTAGATCGATGGCAAGAGCCTGGCGATATCACGCGAGTACCCAGAGCGGTATTTGGTGATCCTAACGAAAATAGTAGAATTAGCGACCGTTTTATTGAGGATGGATCCTTTATCAGACTTCGTAATATCACAGTATCCTATTTACTACCCACGAAGGTGCTAGATCGATTGTCTATACAAGGTTTGTCGGTCTTCGCTAGTGGTCAGAACCTAGTAACTTTTTCTAATTACTCTGGTTATGATCCTGAGGTCAATCGTGATGGTGGTAACGCTATATCTCAAGGTATCGACTACGGTACCTACCCGCAGGCTCGTATTATGACTGCCGGTGTAAAACTTGACTTTTAGAATATTATTTAAAAACTGAGAGACATGATTAAGCAAGGTTTGTTTTTGGCGGTAGTGCTTACACTCGCAAGTTGTTCAGACTTTCTCGATAGAGATCCTATCTCTGATCTAGCCGAGGAGAATTTTTTCCAGACTGGAGCAGATGCTGAGGCGGCGCTGATTGCTGCCTATGATGCATTGCAGAGTGAGTACTACATTTTTGATCGGTTTACCAATGGAGATGTTATCTCTGACAACTGCTATGCCGGTGGCGATAACCCTAATAACTTTCAGCTGGACGAGTTTACAGTAGCGCCTACTAACCTCAATGTCGAGAGAGACTGGGGATACCTCTATGAGGCGGTGAGTAGGGCCAATGCTGTACTAGATAATGTGGTGGATATTGAGTCACCTGACTTTCCCGAAGAGCGAAAGCGCCAAGTTTTAGGAGAGGCTGCTTTTCTGAGAGCCTACCACTACTTTCAATTGGTTAACCTCTACGGTGAGGTGCCCCTAGTGCTAAATAAAGTCAACTCTACTGACCCCGAAGTAGTATTTGAGCCTGTGTCTGATGTAGATGCAGTCTATGATGCGATTATTGCAGACCTGCTTTTCGCCGAGGAGCGGCTGCCAGTATCTTATGATAGGCAGAAGCAGCGAGCTACGAAGGGAGCGGCGCAGACTATGCTAGCCAAGGCCAATGCACACCGTCCTAACCCTGACTGGGCATCCGTCAAGGAGTATGCTGAGGCTGTCATCAATAGTGGTACCTATCAATTACTTACTGACTACGATAGGCTCTGGCAGCCCAATAATGAAAACTCACAAGAGTCTATTCTCGAAGTACAATTTATAGGCGGCACCAATGAGGCTAATTGGGGACCCCAGCTATGGTTGCCTACTTCCCTTACTAATGATAGCTGGCGTAAGTTTAACACACCAGCCAATGACCTGCTCGATGCCTTCAATGCTGAGGGAGACGATATACGTAGGCGGGCATCGATACTCATGGAGGGAGGTCTAGCGTGGTCAGACCCTGACTATCCTAGTGGTGTAATACCTTTCCCATTTAAGCAACGCATCGCTAGTGGCTGGTCGAGCCCTAACAACTACATACTCTTGCGTCTAGCGGATGTCGTACTCTTGCTGGCAGAGGCTGAGAACGAACTCGGTAACCTAGTGCCAGCTGCAACTGCCCTTAACGAGGTGAGGGATAGGGTAGACTTGCCTGCTACTAGCGCAGATACTCAGGAGGACCTACGTACTGCGATCCAGCGAGAGCGACGCCTAGAGCTTGCCTTTGAGGGGCATCGGTGGTTTGATCTAAAGAGAACAGGCACTGCACTCACTACCATGAATGCACTAGACAGAGGTTACGATGTGCAGCCCTATGAGCTGCTATGGCCTAAACCGCAGTCCGAGCTAGACCGTAATCCTAACCTTACACAAAACCCAGGCTACTAAAATAAAACCTGCTGACCACGGCCCCGATACCATTCATTTAATCAACCTTTAGACTTACCTAACCATGAAAACTCTTAATACAATTCTCGTCATGCTCCTGGTGACCATTATGACTGCTCAGATTAATGTCACCTTTCAGCTGGATATGTCTAGCGAGACTGTATCTGTGGACGGTGTACACATCGCTGGTAGCCTCAATGGCTGGAATACCAGTGCCAATATGCTGACTGATCCTGATGGTGACAATATTTACGAAGTAACTATGGTGCTCGACGCAGATGCAGACTATGAGTACAAGTACCTCAATGGTAATGCGTGGGGCACAGAAGAGACACCTCCTATGGCCTGTGCTGTAGGTGGTAACAATCGTATATTCACTACGGGCACAGCAGATATGACGCTACCCGTAATACCATTTAGTGGTTGCCCTACACCCAATCCCACGCAGGACGTCACCTTTACGGTAGATATGCGAGGCGAGACCATCTCGCCTGCGGGTGTTTACATCGCTGGTAATTTTAATGGTTGGAATCCTACGTCTACACAGATGACACCTATCGGCAATGATTTCTATGAAATCACCTTTACGGTACTATCGTCAATTACTACAGTCCAGTACAAGTATCTCAATGGTAGTGGCTGGGGCAATGAAGAGACAGTACCTGCCGCCTGTGCTAATGCAGCGACTAATCGATTTTACGTCATAGACGGTCTTGGATCATCAGTAATTGTGCCTGGTATAGACTATGGAACATGCACGCCGTCCTCCTTCGTTGTACCAGTTACTTTGGCTAGCCTAGATGCAGTCGCTAGAGATGGCAAGGTCATGGTAGACTGGGTAACCTCGGCCGAGCTCAATAACAAGGGCTTTGAGGTGCAGCGGAGTCGAGACGGACGAGACTGGTCGATGATTGGCTTTGTAGAAGGTTTCGGCACTACTAAAGAGACTAAAGAATACCAGTTTGTTGATTATCGCCCTAGCGCTGGTACTAACTACTATAGGCTGCGTCAGGTAGATATCGATGGCCAAGACGAATACACATACGTGGTGTCTGTGCAGTTAGACGCTGGGCTTACAGACATTTCTATCTATCCCAATCCAGCGGTAGACGTAATTACGATCAATCAGGCGGTGGGCCACATGACCATCTACAATATCCAGGGTCAACCTGTAGTGTCCCGCGATCTTGGTCGTGAGGTTGAGACGATCGATGTATCCCGTCTACAGTCGGGGACCTACCTAGTCTCTATCGTGAGGGTCGATGGCTCGGCTCAGACCACAATATTTATCAAATAAGCAATACTCACATTTTTAACACATAAACCTATATCATGAAAGTTATTTATACTTTTTTGCTTTCAATTTGTACTATGATCGTTAGTAGTCAAGTACAGGTTACTTTTCAATTAGATATGACTGGTGAGACCGTGTCGGCAGACGGCGTACATATCGCAGGTAGTCTCAATGGTTGGAATACTGAAGCCAACCAACTCGAAGATCAGGGCAATGGCATCTATGCCTTAACGCTAGACCTACAGCCCGGTGCAGACTATGAGTACAAGTACCTCAATGGCAATCAATGGGGAACTGAGGAGGCTGCTCCTGGTGACTGTACGATAGGCGGTAGTAACAGGACTTTCACAGCACCTACGGAGGACATGATGCTACCTGTGGTGCCATTTAATGGCTGTCCTGCCGCAATACCTACACAGAATGTAACCTTTAGAGTTGATATGGCTGGCCAGACAGTAGGCGCCGAGGGTGTGCATGTAGCTGGTAACTTCAATGGATGGAACCCTGAAGGAACGACCCTGCAGCTCACATCGGGTACAGTATACGAAGCGACCGTGCCTGTACTATCCTCAATAAGAGTGCTACAGTACAAGTTTGTCAATGGTAATGCATGGGGCAGTGAAGAGACGCCTGGTGATGGATGTGCTAATGGTGACTCTAACAGACCCTACACCATAGTGGGAGCTGGTAGTTCGGTGACCCTGCCTATGGCTGTATTCGGAGGTTGTGCCAATCCGGTCCCGACCAAGCGAGTAACATTTACCACCAGCCTCGACGCAGCTGCTGACCCAGCTGGAGTGCATGTTGCAGGCAGCTTTCAGGGTTGGAATCCCGAGGGCACAGAGATGGCTAACATAGGTGGAGATACCTACCAAGTGGAGGTTGATGTAATGGCTACCACGTCCTACATAGAGTACAAGTTTCTCAACGGCAATGCGTGGGGGACAGACGAGACTGTACCAGCGTCTTGCAGCTACAACAACAATCGCTTTGAGATTTTGGACATAGAGGTTAATGCTCCAGTTGCACTTCCAGTCTTTGAGTTCGGTACTTGTAATACGCTTACCGTCTCTACGGCAGAGACAGAGCTGGAGGAAACCTTTGAGGTCTTTCCTACTATCGCAGATGAAGAGATAAGCGTAAAGGTATTGTCCCTAGATGGTCAGAATGATGTCCTCTCCGTATACACGATGAGTGGAGAAGTAACTTATCAAAAGAGACTGACTACTCGTGATGCGCATGATATACACCGTATCGGTCTAGACGGGTGGACACCAGGCGTCTACATCGTTGAGCTGAGAACATCTACTAGCCAGCAGGCTCGTAAGATCGTCGTCAGATAGGATTTCGCTGAGGTAAGACCTAGCAAAAGGAAAGAGTAGTTAAGTTAATAGTAAGCGTTTTAGGCAGTGTAGGGTCCATGGTATACAGCGTGGACCCTCGCTAAGACTAATCAAGCATAGATGATCTATACCCATATATTTAAAGGTTTGTCTCTACTAGTAGTGACATTACTCCTACTCGCAACAAGTTGTGGCGAGAGCGAGATCCCAGTACCACCAGCTCAAGATGATGGTAATGATGATACCGAGACGGCCCAACTAGAGCATGAGATTGACGTGTACCGATCGGATAGGGAGGGCTTATTAAAGCTAGCCCGACTGACGGAGCCACTGTCATTCGATAGCGACTCTACTGGTGCTGGTGTCAACGTATTAATAGACGATGAGACGACGTACCAGTCAATGGTGGGTTTCGGTGCAGCCTTGACAGGATCATCCGCTTATGTAATTAGTACCCATCTCTCAGAGGCTCGGCAAGACGAAGTGCTGCGCGACCTCTTTGATCCAGAGGAGGGTATCGGTATTAGTTTTATAAGACTTACTATCGGCGCCTCTGACTTTTCACTATCAGACTATACCTACAATGACCTAGGTAGCGGGCAGTCTGATCGGGCGGTCGACGGATTTGACCTTAGTATGGAAGAGGAGTACCTTATACCGATCCTTCGCAAAATACTCGAAATCAATCCAGACCTTAATATCATGGCGACTCCATGGTCTCCGCCAGCCTGGATGAAGACCAATGAAAACCTGGAGAATGGAGGGAGGCTTAAGGGCTTATTTCAGGATAGCTATGCCATCTATCTAGTCAAGTACATCAAGGCGATGGAGGAAAGAGGTATCCCGATACACTCGATCACCGTCCAGAATGAGCCTCTATATGCCGCTCCGTACATGAGTATGGAAATGAGCTCAGAGGAGCAAAAGATCTTTATCCGGGATCACCTCGGTCCCATGATGGAGACGGAGAACCTTGACACCAAAGTCATCATCTACGATCATAACTGGGACGATATAGGGTACCCAATGGATATTTTAAGTGACCCGTCAGCACGCCAATACATTGACGGCACAGCATTTCACTGCTACGCGGGAGACGTAAATGCTATGTCAACGGTGCATGATCAGTATCCAGATTTTGGGATCTACTTTACAGAATGCTCAGGCGGTGACTTTGCACCAGACTATGCTGAGAATCTATCATGGAATGTTGACAACCTAATCGTCGGTGCCACGAGAAATTGGTCGAAGTCCGTTCTCTTTTGGAATCTAGCGCTTGACGAGAATAGCGGACCTCGCAATGGAGGGTGTCAAAATTGCCGTGGCGTGGTCACTGTCAATAGCGCTAATGGCACCTACACTACCAATGAGGAGTATGTCTTACTTGGGCATATAGGTAAGTTCGTACGTCCGGGTGCAGTACGCATAAAGACCCTGAATACGCGTAGCCAAAACATATCTCAAGTAGCGTTTAAGAATACGGACGAGAGTGTCGTCATCGTAGCCTTTAATCATCGTAATAGGGCACAGACCCTGCGTCTACGTTACGGTGACGATCGATTTGCCTATGAGCTTGAGAGTGGTATGCTGACCACCTTTGTGTTAAACCCAAAGTAAGAATCTCTTAAAGATAAGATAGTGATGTTAGTTAGATCATATAAGGGCCTGTCAGTCATGCTAGGATTGGCCATGCTCCTAGGCCTGGCCAGTTGTTTGTCATCATCGACGCAAGTCAAATCACGGCAGGTCGTGAGAACAATCAGTGATAGTGATACTAGGAGGGCGGACTCCCTACTAGCGCTTATGACGATGGAGGAGAAGTTGGGTCAGTTACAGCAGCTGGATGGCGGCATTAGCAAAAACGACCTTCCTCAATTAATCGAGGAGGGTAGAGTAGGATCTGTACTCAATGAGGTGGATCCTCGCCTTATCGCCACCTATCAGAAGATCGCCGTAGAGAAGAGTCGATTAGGTATACCGCTTTTGATAGGTAGAGATGTCATCCATGGTTTTAGGACTATGTTTCCCATACCACTGGCACAAAGCGCGACGTGGAATACGGATATCGTCGAGCAAGGGGCACAGATAGCTGCACTCGAGAGTAGCTCCATGGGGATCAACTGGACATTTGCGCCGATGATAGACATAACGAGGGATCCGAGGTGGGGTCGTGTAGCGGAGTCGCCCGGTGAGGATGCTTATCTGACTACCCGTATGGGTGTCGCTATGATAGACGGTTTCCAGGGTAGTGGTAATTATGCGGATGGTAACATAGCCGCATGTGCTAAGCATTTTGCTGCCTACGGTATGGCTGAGGGAGGACGAGATTATAACTCTGCGATCGTAGGGGAGCGACTCCTTCGGGAGGTCTATCTACGGCCTTTCAAGGCTGCCGTCGAGCATGAGGCTATGACTTTTATGACTTCGTTTAATGAGATAAATGACGTGCCAGCCAGCGGTAATGAGTTTCTATTACGACAGGTACTCCGGGACGAGTGGGACTACCAGGGTATGGTTGTCAGCGATTGGGAGTCGATCACAGAGATGATAGCGCATGGCTACTGCGAGGATGAGAAGGCAGCCGCATACAGAGCTATGAGAGCGGGTGTAGATATGGAGATGACGAGCACCTCCTACAATCAGCACTTACCTGCACTGGTCCAGGAACGATTGATCGATAAGCAGCTGATCGACGATGCTGTAAGGAACATCCTTAGGACGAAGAGTCGCCTGGGCTTGTTTGACCAGCCGTATCCACTAAGCAACAATACCAAAACTATATTATCAAACGACCACCTTGCGGCAGCACGCAAGGCAGCGGAGGAGTCTGCGATACTCCTGCAGAATAAGGGTGAAGTACTGCCGCTCTCGGACGATATCGGCTCGATAGCCGTCATAGGCCCGATGGCTCATGCGCCACACGAGCAGATGGGTACATGGTCTTTTGACGGTAAGAAGTCGGATTCCGTAACCCCACTGACAGCACTTAAGGAGCAGGTAGGGGATAAGCTGACGGTCAACTATGCGCCTGGCTTAGAGATCAGTAGGACGATGGACCAGTCTGGCTTCGCTGCTGCCATATCGGCTGCCAAGCAGTCTGATGTAGTACTCTATTTCGCAGGAGAAGAAGCCATCCTTTCGGGGGAGGCACATAGTCGAGCACACCTGGGGCTACCAGGTGCACAGTCACAGTTGCTAGATGAGCTTGCTAGTGTAGGTAAGCCTATCGTATTGATCGTTATGGCTGGACGTCCTCTCATACTGACGGAACTCCAATCTAAGGTAGATGCTGTCTTGTATGCATGGCATGGCGGCACTATGGCTGGTCCAGCGATTACGGATTTGGTGACAGGTGCCGCTAGTCCGTCAGGCAGACTGCCCATTACCTTTCCTCGGGCGGTAGGACAGATACCCATGTATCATAGTCATAAGAATACTGGTCGGCCATCATCTGATGAGTCATGGATACCGATGGCAGATATACCGGTAGAGGCATGGCAGACCTCTCTAGGCAATACGTCTCATTATCTCGATGAGGGCTTCAAACCCTTATACCCATTTGGCTATGGCTTGTCTTATACCACATTCGGCTATAGTGATGTGACCCTAAATAGCAGTACGACGGCAGCTGATGGCTCTATCACGGCGTCTGTCGAGGTGACCAATACGGGTAGCCGCGATGCTCACGAGGTCGTACAGCTTTACATCCAAGACCTATATGGCAACGTAACTAGACCCGTCAAAGAGCTCAAGGGCTTTGAGAAGGTATTTATTAGTGCGGGAGATACCCAGACTGTGAGCTTCGAGGTGGGGCCAGAGCAGTTGAGTTTCTTTCATGCGGATGGCGCCTATAGTGTAGAGGCTGGAGATTTTAAGATCTGGATAGGTAGTCACTCGGCTACCACAGATTTTCAGCGCTTGACCGTAGAGAATCCGCAGTAGGGGTGGTGAGATTCGGGTCGCCGCTTTAGAGGACGACCGCTAGTCTTGATATGGTGGTTTTTGAGTTTATGACGATGCTAGAGACCCTACGTATCTGATTAGCATATACTGCTAGACCGTGATACAGTCCATTTTTAATCACTTTTAGCATAGCAAAGAAATTAAGTCTACTTTTAGACTCTATAGTAAAACACCTATCTTATGCAGATCCGTCTACTTACCTGTGATGCTACTAGGCCCGATAAAAGGGCGATTATTGGTCTTTTGCAAGAGATCGGAGAGGGGGTAAGTGACTTTGATGCTCAAGACTACTGCGATATACTCTTAGCAGGTGATCCAGTTGAGATCGCTATCGCCGATAGTAATAGTAGCTCGGCACTCCGTGGCCTGCGTAAGCTTGATATCGACTACGAGATGATGTAGTGCACTATTAAGTAATAGAGTATGTCATCGTATCAAGATACTCACATCTGGTTACTTACATATGTGAGGCCGATTGTCATGTTTATAGCAGGAGTATTTGTCGCAGCTTTATTGATTTTCTCGTCATGTGACTCTAGACCACCTTCGACTGATCTGCAGCCTACTCCCCACGACATGGTCTACGTTCCTGCTGGAATACTCCATATGGGTGGTGATAATGATCAGTCATCTCTTGATGAGTTCCCAAAGCACAAGGTCAGCATCGATGCCTTTTATATGGATAGGACAGAGGTCACCAATAAGCAGTTTTCTGACTTTGTCGAAGCCACCGATTATACGACCGTAGCGGAGCGAGCCCTTGATTGGGATGAGCTTAAAAAGAACCTTCCGCCCGATACACCGCGGCCTCCCGACAGTATTATGATGCCAGGTGCTCTAGTCTTTACTCCACCAGAGGGGCAGGTATCCCTTGCTAATCCACAGGCATGGTGGCGCTGGGTCATAGGTGCTGATTGGCGACACCCCAGTGGACCGGGTAGTGATATCATGGGACTCGATGCTCATCCTGTTGTGCAGATCGCTTGGGAGGATGCTGTCGCTTATTGTGACTGGGCTGGTAAGCGCCTACCCACCGAGGCAGAGTGGGAGTGGGCCGCTAGAGGTGGGAGTGATAACCTCGTCTATCCTTGGGGCAATGAGGATGTCAATCAAGGAGAACCAAGAGCTAACTTTTACCAAGGTTTATTTCCCTATCATAATACCCTAAAGGACGGTTATGCAACGACCTCACCAGTAGCATCGTTTGCACCCAATGGGTATGGTTTATATGACATGGCTGGTAATGTCTGGGAGTGGTGCGAGGATTGGTTTGATGTAAGTTACTATAGCAAGAAAACAACTCCTCTGGCGAGTGCTAGTGGTCCTTCCAAAGCGAGTAACCCCATGATACCTTATCAGAAAGAACGAGTGATCAGAGGTGGTTCCTTCTTGTGCAACGATACCTATTGCAGTGGCTACCGCAATGCTCGCCGTATGGGTAGTACTGCTGACACTGGTCTTAACCATACTGGGTTTAGATGTGTGGTAGATGTTACACAGTAAATAAGACCAGATAGTCATTTGGAGTTTCTACCATCAGCCTACCGTTCTGTACTATTCATACGAGTTTGACCCAATGCCCCACAGTACGTAAAGAAGACTAATTGATAGCTTTCGTGAAAGCTCAGAAGTAGGATGGTACCAAACCGAAAGTCAGTATATTATCTTCGTCATTTATCAGGGTGGCGCTAGCCATTTAGGGCTTATTAGCGGTTTTGATATAGCTATAGAGTAGCTCTAAAGTCTTTCTCCTGTTGCTTGAGTTTGGCCTTACATTATATAAGTTGCCTTGTAGCATTATTTTCAAAATAAAATAATATAATCGTATAATATTTAGGTATTTATTGCTGTATGGCTTTTATTTAAAATTTTAATGTCATAATTCTTGCAAAATGTCATATTGTGATAACTTTGCATAAGATTGAATTTAAAATATGCCACCTATGAAGAATGTACTTTTTTGCTTGTTATTTATTAGTCTGAGTAGCATGTGCTACAGTCAGACCTGTCCAGATAATGCACGTTGGTTAGGTTCAGGTTTGTTTGTAATGAATTTTGCTAGTCCTGCTGATGCAAGCGACTTATTCGGTCAGACTACTACGATTGAATTAGATGGTTGTACCGATCGTGCAGGTGGTATGTGGGAGTGTCCTACAAATCTGACTAATTCACAGCCGATTGGTTCTTTTCGTATTCCCAATGGAAATCAATCCAGGATCAGACCTATTGGTAGCTCTCTATGGAGAAACCTTGATGGTATGGGTGCAGGTGTTAGTGGTGGTATGACCGGCGCAATAGTGTTTTCATTAACCAATGGTCGCACACTTACTTGCGATTATGACAATGGCAATCTGATACTCTCTACACTACCAGTCGAGCTATCAAAGTTCGAAGTCGTACAACATGCAGAAGAAGTAGAGATCGTTTGGACTACGACATCAGAGATCAACAGTAGCTACATCGCAGTAGAGCGAAGCAGCGACGGTCGTACATTTGATATGGTCGATAAGGTCATAAGTGAGGGCAATACGGACGAAAATCGTGATTACTCAGTCCTTGATGCAGATCCGCTCGCAGGTACATCGTACTATAGATTACAGCAAGTAGATCTTGATGGTACAGTTACTTACAGTGATCTACGTAGTATCAAGTTGGATAGTAAGCGTCCTACAGATGTCAAGATGTATCCATCTCACATAAGCAACGGTGACTACCTTACTATCGAAGGTAATAGTGATGACCAACAGGCTGAGGTCAGTGTTGTCGATATGATGGGTGCGGTTACTTATCTCGGACAAGTAGAGTTAGGCGGTACGTCATCTGTCTTGATAGACGGACTGACTAGTGGTATCTACGTTGTACAGATCAATGTAGGTGATCAGCAAGTAAGCCAGAGACTATACATCAAATAGCACAGCGACTCATATTTGGGCTCGATCGCATAGTACTGCTACGAGGCCAGCTGAGACGAGCATAAATTAAGAGCCCATTGTGCAACGATGGGCTCTTTTTGTTGTGTAGGTATTACCTGTCCCTGTCAATCTGTCCTTCGTCATCTTTGTATACCTTTGATTGCAGCAATAAAATAGTGAATGGATAAGCTCATATTAGTTACTAATGATGATGGCATAACGGCTCCTGGTATTGCCCATCTCGTCAATATAGCCAAGCAGTTTGGCAGGGTAGTCGTCGTAGCGCCAGATAGCCCACAATCGGGACAGGGACACGCCATCACACTTGAGCAACCGCTACGGCTTAAGAAAGCCAACGTCTTTGATGGCATTGAGGCATATGAGTGTAGTGGTACTCCCGTAGACTGCGTCAAGCTCGCTAAGCACGTCGTCCTTAAGGGACAGAAGATAGACTTGTGTCTGAGCGGTATTAATCACGGCTCCAATGCTGCGATCAACATCCTCTACAGCGGTACGATGTCAGCAGCCATGGAGGCTAGTATTGAGGGCATTGATAGTATAGGCTTTTCGCTATGTGCTTATGGGTGGGATGCAGATTTCTCTCATGCCCTACCGCACGTACAGCGTATAGTTGACCAGGTCCTGACGCAAGGTCTCACAGGCTGTAATCTTCTTAATGTCAATATTCCCGCTAAGGCCGATACACCAATCAAAGGCGTCAAAGTCTGTAGCCAAGGCGAGGCAACGTGGACAGAGGACTTTGCTGAGAATGTAGACCCTCGAGGGGAGAAATACTTCTGGCTGACTGGCCAGTTTAACAACATGGATCTAGAGGCGGATAGCGATGTCAATGCGCTGGCGGCAGGCTATATATCAGTGGTGCCTTCGGGTCACGACCTCACCAAGTACGAGGGCATAGCTCCTCAAAAATACATCGAGCATGGATAAGAATAACTTTGCACTAGGACTGCTCATAGGAGCACTAGCCCCGATTGTAGGATACGCCATCGTAGGTTTTATTTTTGACCAGCTCGTAGATCTAAATATTATGGGAGCAGCTAGTATGTCTCCCGACTCACAGCGTATGCGGACGATCTTTCTACTATCGCTCTGCTGTACTTTGATACCCTTTAATATCCTCAAGCGGTACAAGTGGGATAGGACGATGCAGGGTATGGTCTTCCCTACTATATTTTACGCCGGTGCTTGGTTATACAAGTATGGCCCTTCGCTCATCTAGTACGTGGCGGCTCTCCAAAAATATTACGTCATAGCCGGTGAAGCTTCCGGTGACCTGCACGGTAGCAATTTACTGCGGGCCCTTGGCGAGCAGTCCTCTTGCCAAGTACGGTTCTGGGGTGGCGACTTGATGGCAGCGGCAGTAGGTAGTCCGCCTATCATGCACTACCGCGATCTGGCCTTTATGGGCTTCGTCGAAGTGGTCAAAAACTTAAGGACGATCCTCGGCTTTTTTAAAGTCGCAAAGCGAGATATCAAGGCATATAAGCCCGACCGCGTCATATTGATTGACTATCCTGGGTTTAATCTCCGACTGGCCAAGTGGTTGTATAAGCAGGAAATACCAGTTACCTATTACATCACGCCGCAAGTGTGGGCATGGCACGCAAGCCGTGTCGTTCAGATACAGCGATACTGTGATCAAAGGCTCGTCATTCTCCCCTTCGAGCAGCAGTGGTTTGCGCATAGGGGTGTGGAGGTGGACTATGTAGGTCATCCTCTTATCGACGCTATAGACAGATATCCTTATGGTGGCCTGCCCCAGCTAGATACCGATAAGCCCATTATCGCCCTGCTACCAGGTAGTCGTCGTCAAGAGATACAGGCCCTACTGCCCATTATGCTCGAGGCGTGTGCAGGATTATCGGATTATCAAGTGGTGATAAGTAAGGCGCCTAGTCAGCCCGCTAGTCTCTATGAGCCTTATTTGACCGAGGGAGTTGCCACCATAGGGGAGGGCAAGACCTACGACCTTTTGGCAAGAGCCTCATGTGCTCTAGTGGCTAGTGGTACCGCGACGCTTGAGACGGCTCTGCATAAGGTGCCGCAGGTAGTCTGCTACAAGGGCAGCGAGATTAACTACCAAATAGGCAGACGCTTGATAGACCTCGACCATATCTCTTTGGTCAACTTGATCTTGGGTGATGCCGTGGTGCCAGAGCTCATACAGCACGACTGTACATCCGATAAGGTGAGAGAAAACTTGCACCATCTACTTAACAGTCCTTGCCACCAGCAGAAGATGCGATCGCAGTATGACCGCCTATGGGAAATGCTAGACAGATCAGCCAGCGACACGGCCGCCAGCCTCATTATCGAGCGATATATCGTCTAGGAGTTGACAGTCAGGCCCAGCGCCTCACCCTGCTCGACCATGTAGGCATGCGCCTCTTCGTACTGGTTGGGTATGTGGCCGTCCAGGATAGCTTCGCGTATGGCGTTTTTGATCAGTCCTACCTCTCTTGATGGCTTGAGCCCGAATGTAGACATGATGGTCTCTCCAGTAATCGGTGGTTCCCAGTTGCGGAGGCGGTCTTTCTCTTCGACTTCCTTTAGCTTTAGCTCCACCTGCTCAAAATTGCGGAGGTAACGCTGTACCTTCTTGGGATTCTTGCTGGTTATATCGGCCCGACATAGACACATGAGGTCGTCGATGTCATCACCGGCCTCGAAGAGTAGGCGCCTCACGGCACTATCGGTAATCTCTTCTTTGACCAAGGCTATAGGACGCAAGTGTAGGCGTACGAGCTTCTGTACATACCGCATTTTCTGATCGAGCGGCAGCTTTAATCGCTTAAATATCTTCGGTGTCCACTTAGCGCCTAGGGCCTCATGTCCATGGAAGGTCCAGCCCGTACCTGGCTCAAATCGCTTGGTCGGTGGCTTGGCGATATCATGCATCAGCGCTGCCCATCGTAGCCATAGATCATCCGTATAGGCACATATATTGTCGATGACCTCTAGCGTATGGTAGAAGTTGTCCTTATGTGCAAATGTGCCACGCCGCTCGATACCTTCGAGGGCGACCATCTCTGGAAAAAACTGCCCGAGCAGCCCTGTATCGTACAGTAGCTTGAGCCCCTTACTAGGCTGAGGCGATAGCATGATCTTGTTAAACTCGGTCATGATCCGCTCCTTGCTGATGATCTCTAGTCGGCCAGCATGGGCACAGATGGCCTCGTACGTTTCTAGGTCTATCCGATAGTCTAGCTGAGTGGCAAATCGTATAGCCCGCATCATCCGTAGCGGATCGTCAGAGAAGGTAATACCTGGCTCTAGCGGCGTCTTGATAAGGCGGCGATCTATGTGAGCTAGTCCGCCGAAAGGATCTACCACACTGCCATAGTCGCCCTCATTAAGGCTCACGGCTAGTGCATTGATCGTAAAGTCCCTGCGGTTTTGGTCGTCCGTCAGAGTGCCGTCTTCTACGACGGGCTTGCGACTGTCTGGCGAGTAGCTCTCTTTGCGAGCACCTACGAACTCTAGCTCGTGATCGCCGTACTTGAGCATCGCTGTACCGAATCGCTTGAAGACCGTGACCTTAGGGCGGGGCTGTAGTGCCTTGGCTACAGCCTGTGCTAGCGCTATGCCACTACCCACCGTCACGATATCGATGTCCTTGGAGGTTCTGCCTATGATCCGATCCCTGACAAATCCACCTACTAGGTAGGTAGCCTGCCCTAGCGATCGACCGCTCTCACTTATGACCTGACAGATGTCTACCTCCGTCGGCTTAAAGTCAAACCTCATCTCAGTAATACTTCCTTGATTGTCTATCGTCATGACGCTGCTGCCATCTCATTGCCATATACCTCCTCGATCTCGTCTAGCACGGCGTAGCAGGCAGCGACGTCGAGCTGTGTGACTAGAGCAGATCGGTATGGCTTTATATTTCTAAATCCTTTGAAGTAGTTGGTATAGTGACGGCGCATCTCTAGGATACCTAGTCGCTCGCCCTTCCACTCGATACTATGTCGGAGATGCTGCCTAGCGGCGGCTACTCGCTCTTGTACAGTAGGTGGCGCTAGGTGTTCACCTGTCGCCATGTAGTGCTTGATCTCCCTAAATATCCAGGGATTGCCGATACTGCCTCGCCCGATCATGATGCCGTCTACGCCATATCGATTTTTGTACGCTACCGCCTTCTCAGGATTGGTGATATCACCATTGCCGAAGATGGGTATGTGTACCCTTGGGTTTTCCTTGATCTTGCCTATCAGCGACCAGTCCGCCTCGCCCTTGTACATCTGCTTACGCGTACGTCCGTGTATGCTCAGGGCATGTATACCCACATCCTGTAGTCGCTCGGCCACCTCTTCGATGTACTTGGTATTATCATCCCATCCCAGCCTAGTCTTGACGGTTACAGGCAGATTGGTGCTCTTGACGATGTGATCTGTCAGCTCGACCATCTTGTCGATATCCTGGAGTATCCCAGCGCCAGCCATCTTGCAGACGACCTTCTTGACGGGACACCCAAAGTTGATATCGAGGACCTCAGGTTGTGCCTCTTCTACGATCTCCGCTGCTCGACGCATGCTGTCTAGCTCCGCACCGAATATCTGGATACCTATTGGTCGCTCATAGTCGTAGATGTCGAGCTTTTGTACTGACTTGCTTGCATCACGGATCAGCCCCTCCACAGAGATGAACTCTGTGTACATCATATCACACCCCTGCTCCTTGCACAGAGCTCGGAATGGAGGATCACTGACATCCTCCATAGGTGCTAGCAATAGCGGAAATTCTCCCAGTTCTATATCTCGAATCTTGACCATAATTGAGTGCAAAGATACCATCATTTGTACGTTATATACGAGCTTTAATGACCAAGAAGTTAGGCTTTAGTCGCTTCTTATGATACATCTACGTGGAAGGATGTATGTCATATGGTGATCGATGTTTGACCTGGGGCATCTCCACTCCGCTGAGGCTCCGTGGTCGCTATGTTACGTAGCTCGCTCTTCGCTCGGCCCTACGGTCTGCCAACCTCCGCTATTGCTACGGCTAGCACTACTGCACAGCGCTGATGCACATCATTGGATCGTCAGATTGATCATCTACTAATTTACACTCCTTTCGCTACCATGTTTTAGTCCATCAAAACACTACCTTTGCGCAACTTTTTTAACCACTAATTTTTGGCTTCTATGATGCCTAAGCGTTCTAAGATCAAAGCTCTCTTAATAGACCAACCCGTAGGCACGACCGTCACGGTGATGGGTTGGGTAAGGACATTTCGTAGTAATGCCTTTATAGCACTGAGTGACGGTAGTACGGTTGCTAGCTTACAGATCGTAGTAGATCGCGAGCACTTTGATGAGGCGCTACTTAATCGTATTAAGACCGGCGCCGCCATATCAGCGACAGGTACGCTTGTCGAGTCACAAGGCCGAGGCCAGTCTGTCGAGATACAGGCGTCAGACATCCACGTATACGGAGAGGCTAACCCCGAGGAGTATCCACTACAGCCCAAGCGCCATAGCCTGGAGTACTTGCGAGAAATTGCCCACCTACGCTTTAGGACCAATACTTTCGGAGCCGTATTCCGTATACGCCATGCTGTAGCTTTTGCGATACACCAGTTCTTTAATGATCGAGGCTTTGTATACCTCCACAGCCCCATCATTACAGGTAGTGATGCGGAGGGAGCAGGTGAGATGTTTAAAGTTACAACCCTAGACCTCAATGACGTGCCTACCACTGAGGATGGTGCAGTAGACTTCAAGCAAGACTTTTTTGATAAAGAGACCAACCTTACGGTGAGTGGTCAGCTAGAGGCAGAGCTTGGGGCACTAGCCCTTAGTGACGTATATACCTTTGGTCCTACCTTCCGAGCAGAGAATAGTAATACGACGAGGCACTTAGCTGAGTTTTGGATGATAGAGCCAGAGATCGCCTTTGCAGACCTAGACGACGATATGGATCTGGCGGAGGATATGCTTAAGTACGTCATTAAGTACGTCCTTGATCACAATGCGGAGGATATCGACTTCCTAGAGCAGCGCCTTACCAACGAAGAAAAATCCAAACCACAAGCGGAGCGGTCACCGATGCCTCTCAAGGAGAAGCTCGAATTTGTACTAGCAGAAGACTTCATACGTCTGACTTATACCGAAGCGATCGACATCCTACGCCGTAGCAAGCCCAATAAGAAGGGCAAGTTTAAGTTCGCCATCGACGAGTGGGGGGCTGACCTCCAGTCCGAGCATGAGCGATACTTAGTCGAGAAGCACTTTAAGAAGCCTGTCATCCTCAAGGACTACCCCAAGGATATTAAGGCCTTCTACATGCGTATGAATGACGACAATAAGACAGTGGCGGCTATGGACATACTCTTCCCCGGTATCGGGGAGATCGTAGGCGGCTCGCAGAGAGAGGAGCGACTAGACGTCCTTACGGCCCGTATGGCAGAGATGGATATACCAGAGGAAGAGATGTACTGGTACCTAGATACGCGTAAGTTCGGTACCTGCCCGCACGCAGGTTTCGGCCTCGGTTTTGAGCGACTCGTCTTATTCGTGACAGGTATGAGCAATATCCGAGACGTCATTCCTTTCCCACGTACACCTGGTAACGCCAACTTCTAGATATGATAGCTAACTTGATCGTAGATGTGCCCTCGCATATCAAGGCCTTAATATTTGACCTTGACGGGACCTTGGTTGACAATATGGGACTGCATCGAGACGCATGGGAGGAGACAGGAGTGGATTATGATCTACCTATCACCGGTGCCATGATCGATGAGATGGCGGGTATACCTACACGTCAGATCATCGAGTTACTGGCAGACCGACATGCATGGCAGGTGACGGACTACGACCAGTTTACCAGAGATAAGCAGGCTAAGTATAGATCGATCAAGACAGCGGCTGGTAAGACCACACCTATTGTGCCGATGCTAGAGCTAGTACATGCCTACCGTGGTATACTACCTATGTCCGTAGGTACGGGTAGCAATCGTAAGGGGGCCTTACAGTCACTCGAGGATGTAGAACTGACAGAGTTTTTTGAGCTCATCGTCACGGCCGATGATGTAGAACTCGGCAAGCCTCACCCCGAGGTCTTCTTAAAGTCGGCTATCCATATGGGTATCGCACCTGCTGACTGCTTAGTATTTGAGGATGGACCTATGGGCATGAAGGCCGCAGAGGCTGCCGGCATGCCGTGGGTGGATATCAGGCCACTACTGGCAGACTACGCTAAGTAAGCTCCGTACCTGTCAGCAAGACTAGACGCTTCCTAGGGTATTATCGGATTAGCATTTTTGTTTTCGTGATGTAGGGCTATATTTACTGACAAGTAAAGCCTTCCTTGATATCATGTTAAGACCCCTGTTCTTTTTAGTTTTTGTCGTACTCCTTTCACTAGGCTGTAGATCGACCTATCACTCTGTCAATAATATCGAGCTGCTCGATATGTCTGCCAGTATTCCCGATGCGCCGAGTGTCTACGACTCCATCATAGCACCTTATAAGTTAGAGCTGGATGCGGTCATGGATGAGGTGATTGCGACTACTCCTGTCACCTTATATAAGGAGCGGCCAGCAGGTACCCTTAATCAATGGTTCGCTACTGAGCTGCTAGCCGTATCTGACAGTATATACGACGGCAAGGTAGACATAGCCTTGCAGAATTATGGCGGTCTACGGGTGCCAGAGGTGGGTCAGGGCGATATTACGGTACGTACGATTTATGAGGTTATGCCATTTGAGAATGCCATCGTGATATTGCAGGTGACAGGCGATCAGCTGATGGAGATCATAGAGCATATCGCTAGAGATAACGGCTGGCCTGCTGCTGGATTTACCATGTCGATACGAGATGGTAAACCCCTAGAAGTCCTCGTGGGTGGTCAAGAGATACAGTCCGAGCAGTCATATGCTGTGGCCCTGCCAGACTATGTGGCCAATGGTGGTAACGGCTGTGACTACCTAGTAGACTGGCCGCGTGTAGAGACGGATGTCTTGATAAGAGATGCCATGATAGACTATCTCAGGCGACAGTATAGCCTAGGTAGAGGTACTGTGAGTGTGCCCGTAATACCTAATATAGTAAGAGGATAGACCATGATAAAGAGACGTGATTTTATACAGCAGGCGGCCATATCAGGCCTCACACTGAGCTCAGGACTAGCTGGTATGTCGCGGCTGCTCAAGCCCGACATTACCAATATCACGGTACTACATACCAATGACTGGCACTCTCGCATAGAGCCATTCCCACTAGACGACTCGTATAAGTCGGGTAGGGGCGGGTTCGAACGTAGGGCATCAATGGTGCAGGCCGTCAGAAAGTCGACGGACAATGTACTGCTGCTCGATAGCGGAGATGTTTTTCAGGGTACACCTTACTTCAACTTCTATGGCGGAGAGTTAGAGTATAAGCTGATGTCAGAGTTGCAGTATGACGCTACTACGATGGGTAATCACGACTTTGACAATGGTCTCGATGGCTTGATCGACGTAATGCCTCTAGCTACCTTCCCGATGGTAATCAGCAACTATGGACTAGATGATACCCCGCTCGCTGACCGTACGGTACCACACATCATCAAGCAGTTTGGAGATATACGCATTGGTATTTTTGGGCTAGGTATCGAGCTGCAAGGTCTTGTGCCGGCCGACCTCTATGGTGACACCCAGTACCAAGACCCCATCAAGGTGGGACAAAGAGTGGCGAGCCGACTCAAGCATGACCTGAATTGTAATTATGTGATCTGCCTCAGCCACCTTGGCTATAAGTACGACCATAATAAAGTGGACGATGTGACGCTGGCTCGCAGTACGAGAGATATCGACCTTATACTCGGTGGCCATACACATACATTCTTGTATGAGCCTGATGTTTTAACCAAC
The DNA here is from genome assembly GCA_964389475.1 of uncultured Saprospiraceae bacterium. GTDB lineage: Bacteria > Bacteroidota > Bacteroidia > Chitinophagales > Saprospiraceae > CAYMFD01. The sequence continues at coordinate 26,779 of CAYMFD010000009.1, read as the reverse complement.
CTAGACGGAGAGCAGGTGGCTATCAATCAGGCAGGGTGGGGCGGTCTTATGCTGGGCCGTATAGATCTATATTTTGAAAACAACAGACGCGGAAAATGCCTTAAATGTGGTAATTTTTGGGTCTAGTATAGCACTGCTACAGAGTATCAACATTTAATACATTACAGAATTACTCAAGTGTATGTATCTGTACAGCAATGCTTTTTAGATGTACTTTGTAAGTATATAAGGATTTGGTAATCAAAACGTTAGCTCTACAGTGTTTTTGAAATTTAGTGCTCGACTTATTTGTGTGCTTCAGCCTTTTTTCACCACTTTTGTTCTACCGTCAAAGGTTGTTTATCCCCTAAATGGACTCCCTCAAGCGGCAACAGCAGCATTGACTTGTTGCTGTAATACCTACTTCGATTGCTCTGTCAACCTATCCCTAGGCAGACGTCTTGATGGGTGTTGCAAATGACCATAACTGATTAGACCAGCTTCTTGATCGCAAGATCAAGTAAGTAGGCCTGAAATTGACTAAAAAATTGGTCAACTTGAGAAATGTTAAACCACTCATGAACGATATCCACACAAAAGCTTGGACGGACTGTCTAGCGATAATAAAACGATATGTTGAGAAGCAGCCTTTTAAGACGTGGTTTGAGCCGATTAAGGCGGTAAAGCTGGACGAGCAAGTACTCACTATTCAAGTTCCCAACAAGTTCTTTTATGAGTGGTTGGAGGAACACTACATCGATATCCTAGGGAAGTCAATAGCCAAGGTCCTAGGACAAGGTGCCAGCCTCGAATATCATATACTGGTAGACAACCACCGCAAGATCGGTAACAATGCTAACAAAGCTACAGCCAAAGACCCTGGAGCCTTTAGCAGCGAAAAAATAGTAAACCCGTTCGTCATACCTGGCATAAGAAATGTCAAGGTTGACTCTCAGTTAAATAGTCAATACACCTTCGATACTTACATCGAGGGAAGTTGTAATCGTCTCGCTCGTAATGCGGCGATGGCCATTGCATCTAAGCCAGGTGGTACTGCCTTTAATCCGCTGGTACTCTATGGAGATGTGGGTCTAGGCAAGACGCATCTTGCGCATGCAGCAGGTAATGCTATCACTAGCGAAAAGCCTCAGATGAAGGTCTTGTATGTAACCACAGAGCGGTTTACCAATCAGGTCATACAGTCCATCAAAAACAATGCGACGAGTGACTTTATGAATTTTTATCAGATGATCGATGTACTGATCATTGATGACATACAGTTCCTAGCTAATAGACAAAAGACACAGGAGATATTCTTCAATATCTTCAACCAGCTGCACCAAAATGGTAAGCAGATAATATTAACTTCCGATAGGCCACCCAAAGACCTGATGGATGTACAGGACAGATTGGTCTCACGATTTAAGTGGGGCCTCTCTGCCGACCTACAAGCTCCTGACTATGAGACCAGGCGTGCTATTCTTGAAGCCAAGATGAAGCGTGAAGGCCTGCAGATCTCTGACGAAGTCGCTGAGTTTGTATGCTTTAACATTAAGAAGAGTATCAGAGAGCTAGAAGGGGTACTTATCTCACTCGTAGCGCAGAGCACCCTCAATCGTAGAGAGATCGACATCGATCTCGCTAGAGAGGTGGTGGCGCAGTTCGTGACCAAGGTAGGTCGTGAGATAACTGTTGAGTCCATCAAGCTCCTCGTATCGGAGCATATGGACGTCCCCGTGGATAAGCTACAAGGCAAGACTAGAAAACGATCTGTCGTAATCGCTCGTCAACTGTCGATGTACCTTGCTAAGAATTACACCAATGAGTCGCTCAAGATCATCGGTGATAACTTCGGTGGTCGAGATCACAGTACGGTTATCTATAGCGTCAAGGCTGTAAAAGACCTCATGGATACGGACTCGATGTTTAAGAGTACGGTCTCCGAACTGGAGAAAAAAGTACAACTATCTCTCCACTAGGGCATAGCACATACTAGGGCTCTGCTAGAGGCTAGACCACATATCATATGACGAACGCTGACATCGCCAGGCGATTTAATTTGCTGGGTAAGCTCATGGAATTACATGGCGAAAATCCCTTCAAGTTTCGATCTTACTACAAGGCTTATAATATTCTAAGAAAAGTGGAGGCGCCGCTCCTCAGCATGAGCACCGAAGACCTCCTTACCATCGAAGGTGTAGGTAAGAATATAGCCAACAAGATCGTCGAGCTCTGCACTACAGGCGAAATGCAGACACTGTCTAAGATGCAGGATCTTACACCACAAGGTGTCCAGGATATGCTGCTCGTGAGAGGCTTTGGTCCCAAGAAAGTACGTCTCGTCTGGGATCAGTTAGGCGTTGAAAATATAGGTGAGCTATTGTATGCTTGTCAAGAGAACCGCCTCGTAAAGCTCAAGGGTTTTGGTGCCAAGACACAGGCCGATCTCATAGAATCACTGCAGTACCACCTAGCCAGCCGAGGTAAGTTTCACCTTGGTAAGATCCTTCCTAAGGCACGGATCGCCATAGCAACGCTATCGCTTAAATATCCTGAGGCTAGGACTGAGCTGACAGGACCCATACGTCGTCATTGTAATATCGTTGAAGCTATTGATCTAGTCACTACACTATCGCTGGCAGAAGTACTCGCAGCTGACCCTGCAAGCTTTGCCTATGAGGGTGACCACTTGTCATTCGATGGTTTGCCGATGATCCTACATCCTGCTAGTATGCAAGACTTTGGGACTGTGCTGGCACATTCTACTGGGCCTGAAGCCTTTGCAGAGCAGCTCACAAGCGAAGTCTATGCTGATGAGGCGTCGGTCTTTAAGGGTAGTGGTCAGTCCTACGTCATTGCAGAGTTACGAGACTGGGGCTTGACAGATAGTAAGCTCGACGTATCTAGTATAGAGACGGATGACCTGGTGACCGTAGCGGATATCAAGGGCATTGTCCATAATCACTCCACCTACAGCGACGGTATTCATTCGTTAGACGATATGGCGACCTATTGCCAGGAGCAAGGCTTTGCGTACCTAGTCATGAGCGACCACAGTCAGTATGCTGGCTATGCTAATGGACTTAAGGCGGATAGAGTATCTGCACAGCAGCAGGAGATAGACGCTATCAATGCCAGATATACGGACTTTAAGGTCTTTAAGAGTATAGAATGTGACATCTTGCCTAGTGGAGAGCTTGACTACACCGAGCAGGTGTTACAGTCGTTTGACCTTCTAGTATGCAGCGTCCACGCTGGCCTCAAGATGTCTCAACCCAAGGCTATGGAGCGGTTGACAAGGGCTATTGCTAGTCCTTACTGCCACATCCTAGGCCATATGACAGGGCGGTTACTGCTTTCTAGGCAAGGGTACCCTGTAGATCACCGCGAGATTATAGACCTCTGTAGTGAGTACAATGTTGCTATCGAGCTCAATGCTAATCCGTACAGACTAGATATGGACTGGCGTTACATCCCTTATGCGATGGAGAAAGGGGTGAGTATCAGTATCAACCCTGATGCACATAGCAGGGAGGCTATACACTACATAGAGTGGGGTGTAGCCAGCGCTAGAAAGGGTGGCCTTACAGCTGATGCCTGCCTCAATACTAGAGACTTGTCATCCTTTCAGGCATGGGTAGATAACCTGCCTAGTCGATCGTAGCGTCTCCTACTTTTAGCACCTGAGTACTCAATGATGTTATACCTCCTGGATTAGTAGAGAGGGGAACCTCACTAGGTATGAAGATGTAAGACGGTGTACCATTGGGAAAACTATTCCGCTTCTCCAGTAGGACCTCTCGTATAGCGACCACGTCGGCTCCTGTAACTGTACCACTAGAGTTAACGTCTGCAGCTTGTAACTGGAGAGGATTGGTGATAGGCGTCAGGGATAAAATATGCCTGGCCATGGATACTAGGTCTAGAGAATTAATCTCATCACTGAGAGCACTACCATTAGAGCTGAAGACTATGATCGGATTATTGATCTCGGGCAGGTCAGCTGATGGATAGTCGAAGACCAATGTACCATTGGTCAAAGCCATGAGATCTACAGTCGGTCCACTAGCATTAGCAGGTTTTAGTATTACACTTAGGCCATTAACATCGATAGGAGCCCCTGTTTTGGCGTTTGTCATGTTTAGATTAACAGACGTTGACTGCGGAGCCATACCCAGTAGGTCGTCTAGGGTACTGCGGATACTATTAAAAAACACAGGATAGATGACCGTACCGTCTGGCTCGATTACCGCATAACTAGGCGTACCAAAGAATGGACCGTATTGCCCAGTTCTAAAAGGCTGAGAGGCATCGTAACCACCGCCATCGGCACCACTCACGGGTAAGGTCAGTCCATGTTGGTTGACATAGTTAGCGGCATTGCCATTGTTGTCCCATGGTTGTGTCGTAAGAGAAATCATCTGCATACCAGCGTTGCCACTACCATAATCCTCATATAGTTGCTGTACGGCCGGGGCACTAGCGTTACAAGGAGGGCATGTACTGAAGAAGAATTTCAATACCACAACATCACCTTGGTCGAGGTAGTCGCTGTATAGGGAGTGGGCATTGCCCTCTGAGTCGGTAACCGTAAAATCTGCAGCGGTCTGGGCGATCATTGTACAATGTAGTACACTTAGGATGGCGAAGGTCAATAGAAATCTCATAATAGACTGATTATAAGTGTGTAAAGTATTACATATGGATTTAATATGTTACATACTCCAATATTCGTGCCGTTTAGAGCCCCAAAGGTATGCCTAGGCGTACTTGCACGCCAGCCTGATCCCGTCTAGCGTGAGACTTTTGTCGATAGTGTCAACTGTAGGACTTAACGGTAGTAGGTTGGCCATGCCTCCCGTAGCTATTACGTGATGGGTAGATGATAACTCTGCTTGTATCGCCTTGATCAGGTGAGTGGTAAGGCCCACGTAACCATGTAGTACGCCGGCCTGTATGGCGTGCTGTGTGTCTTTGCCGATAACGGAGTCGGGCAAGGATATGTCTGCCTCTGGGAGTTGTGCCGTATTACCTGCTAGTGCCTTGATCGCCGTATTGATACCAGGAGCTATAGTTACTCCCTCTATGCCTGCAGGATAACTCACAATTGAAAATGTAAGTGCTGTGCCAAAGTCCACAACGATGCAGTCTCGCCCATACTTGTGGTAGATAGCAATGGCATTGGCTACGATATCTGAACCGATCTCGTATGGTTTAGGCACTCTGAACGGAAGCCGGGCATAGAGTTCTGGTCCCATGACTAATGGAGCAAACCCAAAGATACTCTCCGCTCCTGAGGCTAGTACATCGGTAAGCGGAGGTACAACACTACTGATGGCTACCCGCTGTATATCGGTAGGGTGGACTCGCCATTCTAGAAGTAACTCTTGCAGGCCATGGCTGTAGAAGGTCTCTGGCTGTACTTCTAGACTAGAGTACCTAAACAACTGCAGCTGGTGGTCTCCACGGTATAGAGCGACCACGATATTACTATTGCCTATGTCTACAGCTAGCGTATGCATCTATGTTGCTGGTGTATCCTCACTGTATGACTCGATAGGTGGACAGGTGCAGATAAGGTTTCTATCCCCATACGCATTGTTGACGCGTTGTACGGTAGGCCAAAACTTCTTGCCTTCGTACAGATACGGTAGGGGGTAGGAGGCTTGCTGCCTCGTATAGGCATGTGGCCAGTCATCAGCCGTGATCTGCGTACAGGTGTGCGGTGCATTGCGTAGAGGATTGTCCTCCGCATCTAGCTCGCCAGTAGCGATCATGTCGATTTCCTTTTTGATACCGATCATAGCATCACAGAAGCGGTCTAGTTCGTCAAGATCTTCGCTTTCTGTAGGCTCGATCATAATCGTACCCGCCACCGGAAATGATAGGGTAGGCGCATGGAAGCCGTAGTCGATGAGACGCTTAGCAACATCCTCGGCTTGTATCTGTAGTGGTTTGTACTGTCTGAGATCGATGATCATCTCGTGAGCGGCCATCCCTTTCTCTCCTATATATAGGACGCTGTAGTGTCCATCTAGTCTAGCCTTGATATAGTTGGCATTGAGGATGGCGTACTTGGTGGAGTTAGTAAGCCCTTCGCGACCTAGTAGACGTATGTAGGCATAGCTGATCAGGAGTATACTCGCACTGCCCCACGGCGCTGCACTCACAGCATGTATGTCAGGGTTGTGTCCATTATCGATGACGGAGTGACCAGGTAAGAATGGAGCTAGCTTATCATTGCAGCATATAGGGCCCATGCCTGGTCCGCCGCCACCATGAGGTATAGCGAAGGTCTTGTGTAAGTTGAGGTGGCAGACATCAGCACCTATCATGCCTGGGCTAGTCAGGCCTACTTGGGCATTCATATTGGCTCCGTCCATGTAGACCATGCCACCAGCATCGTGCACAGCCTGACAGATCTCTGTGATCGCTGTTTCGAATACGCCGTGTGTGCTAGGGTAGGTGACCATGAGGGCGGCAAGGCTATCCTTGTACTCCTCGATTTTGGTCATGAGGTGGTCTACGTCGATATTACCTGCCTCATCGCATTTGATGACGACGACCTTCATACCAGCCATCACTGCCGATGCAGGGTTAGTCCCATGGGCAGAAGAAGGTATCAAGGCTATATTGCGATGTCCTTCTCCACGGTGGTGGTGGTAGGCGCTGATCGTCATAAGACCAGCGTACTCACCCTGTGCTCCACTATTGGGCTGCAGGCTGCATGCTGTAAAGCCAGTGGCCTCCGCTAGGTAGTGGCTGAGCTCGTTAAAGATCTGCTGATAACCAGCCGTCTGTTCTACTGGCGTGAACGGGTGCAGTTTACTAAACTTGGGCCAACTGACGGGTATGAGTTGGGTAGCAGCATTGAGCTTCATGGTGCACGACCCTAGGGCGATCATCGAGTGAACTAGAGACAGGTCTTTGTTCTCCAGCGACTTGATGTAGCGCATCATTTTTGACTCTGTGTGGTAGCTGCTAAATACCTCGTGCTCCATAAATGCACTAGCTCGTTGTAGTGCTGGTGCTATTGTAGTTTCGTACGCTACATATGTTGCTGTCTTGTCTACAGCCTTCGCAATAGTCGAGACGAGTGTGTCGAGGTCAGCTATAGTATGCGACTCATCTACAGATATACGGATGCCATCTGCTGTATAAAATATGTTAATACCGCTTGCGAGTAATCCCGCCTTCACTGAGGCTTGCTCATCCTTGCTCAGCGTAACCTGAATAGTATCGAAGAGCTGTCCGTCTGTCACTGTGAGGCCTGTACCACGTAGATTCTCCCGTAAGCTATTGGCTTTTTGTAGGATTGTCGCTGCAATGTGCTTGATACCTTCTGGTCCGTGGTAGACGGCATACATACTCGCCATCACAGCTAGTAGTGCCTGAGCCGTACAGATATTGGAGGTGGCTTTCTCTCGCTTGATATGTTGTTCACGAGTCTGTAGTGCCATGCGTAGTGCTGGAGCACCGCTACGATCCTGTGACACACCTATGATTCTTCCTGGTATCATCCGCTTATACGCATCTAGCGTAGCGAAGTAGGCAGCATGTGGTCCACCATAGCCCATCGGTACGCCAAAACGCTGGGTAGTACCTACGACAGCATCCACTCCCCACTCGCCAGGAGGTGTCAGTAGGGCTAGACTCATCAAGTCGGCAGCCACACACACCAGCTGATCATTGGCCTTGCATGTAGCTACAAATGTGCTCAGATCTTCCGCCTGTCCCGATGCGTTGGGGTATTGTAGTAGGGCACCGATATAGGAGTCGTCGAGCTGGGCCGTCTTGTAATCACCTATGACTATTTCGATCTCTAGTGGTGAGCTCCGCGTCGCTAGTACGCCTAGCGTTTGCTGATATACACCCTTATCTACAAAGAACTTGGTAGCTGGATCCTTCTTTCTCTTTTTGTTTCTGATGTCATAAAACATCGCCATCGCCTCTGCAGCTGCAGTAGCCTCATCGAGTAGAGAAGCATTAGCCACTGGCATGGCCGTAAGATCGGCAACCATAGTCTGGAAGTTGAGCAATGCTTCTAGTCGACCTTGGGCAATCTCTGCCTGATACGGTGTATACTGGGTATACCAGCCTGGATTGTGAAATACGTTTCGCAGTATCACAGATGGTGTGATGGTACCGTAGTAACCTTGACCTATGTAGTTGGTAAATAGCTCATTCTTCTCAGCTATTGTGGATAGCTCTGTGAGATAGTCCTGCTCGCTTACAGCCTCTGGTATATCCATCGGTCGCTTGATCATGATATGATCTGGTATAGTGAGCTTAATGAGCTCATCCATACTTGATACGCCGATGCGGTCGAGCATACTCGCTTCTTCCGTTTTATTTATCCCTATATGTCTTCTTTCAAAAAGATCTAATGACTTGTTTATCATGTTATTAGGTGTAAATTCGAGTCTAGGTAATGTAGGTTTTAGCTGGGGCAAAAGTAGGTCTTATTGTCAGTTGTAGTGAGAAGACTTTATCCACAAAATCATCATTTTCTTCACACTGCACCTAAGCTTCTTGTACCATCTCGGAGATAGCTTGTATCCACCTCGGATCATCATTTAGGCTGGGTACTAGGTCGAGCTTTTCGCCACCCATCTCGTCGAACTCTTCCTTGTACTCATAACCGATTTCGATAGTGGTCTCTAGGCAGTCAGCTACGAATGCCGGCGAGAAGACCAGGATGTTTTTCTTACCCTCCTCAAGTAGATGCTCCAGTGTCTTGTCTGTATATGGCTGTAACCACGGATCTCGTCCTAGCCGCGACTGGTAGGCGATCGTATAGTCGTCCTTACTCAGGTTGAGTTTGGCAGCGATGTCGTGGGCAGTCTGGTGACACTGGTGGCTATAGCAGTACTTGTTAGCAGCACAGGCGATACTGCAACAGTCCTTCGTTTTGATACAATGCTCCTTGCTAGGGTCTGCCTTCTTCATCTGTCGCTGTGGCACGCCGTGGAAGCTAAAGACGAAGTGATCATAACCGTCTAGCCCCATAGACTTGGCATTATCAGCATAGATCGTCGTAATTCTACTATCGTCGTGGTAGCTGTTGATCAGCTTGACGGCAGGTACTATTTGTTCTTTACTGAGTAGCCGCATTACCTCCTCGTGGATAGACCCAGTGCATGCGCTACTATACTGTGGGAAGAGCGGAAAGACGATGATCTCGTCTACCATCTTATCGAGTAGCCGACGTAGGGCACTCTCTATGCTCGGGTTTTGGTAGCGCATGGCCAGCTCTACGTGATAATTGTCTGGCAGACTCTCCTGTACTCCATCGGCCACTTTGTGACCGTATATCTTGATAGGGCTGCCGTCCTCAGTCCATAGCTGCTGGTAGAGTTTGGCACTACTACCACTCCTGAATGGTGCTATGATGCCTCTCACGAGTAGGTGGCGAGGTACAGCCGGTATATCGATCACTCGGCCATCTAGTAAGAACTGTTTAAGGTAGCGATAGACTGCTCCGCGGGTCGGTGCATCTGGTGTGCCGAGGTTGGCAAGGAGTACACCGATTTTTTTCTTTTTCATGTGGTTACGTTAGCTGCTCTAAATAACCAATAATTTCCGGGGTGGTTTTACGTAAGTGTCTACTGATTGTTATAAAAAGAAAAGCGGCTCATCCACTGTTGTGAATGAGCCGCTCCGATTATATCGTTAGGGTCTTGGCTTACTTGCCACTACCGCTGATAATATTAGGTGTAGCTGCAGGGATAGCATCGCCACCCTCTGGCTTGTTTACTTTACCAAGTACCTTGATCACATGCGTACCAGACGCTTCGTTAGTAGTCAGGGTTACTTTCTTGTTGATCTTACCTAGACGGTTCGTCGCATAACGGATGTCTATCTGAGACGTCTCACCTGGCATGATTGGCTCTTTAGGCCAGATCGGAACTGTACATCCGCATGATCCTCTAGCGTTCTTGATTACTAGTGGCTCCGTGCCGGTATTAGTAAAAGATAGAGATCGTAGTGGCTCAGAGTGCTGCTCGATAGTACCGTAGTCTACTTCCATAGCTTCGAATTCCATCTTAGGACCATTCGCTGGAGTGGTCTCCTCCGTCTGTAGAGGATCATTGTCAGACTGAGCTACAACTGCTGTCGCTGTGTAACCAAATAGTAGGGCTAAAAGTATAAGCTTCTTCATGCTTTAGATTTGTTTATGTTCTTATGCTTACAATATTGACGCCACTTATTAAGATAACGTCACATACAAAATTAGGATTTGTCTGTTACCAATCACTTAAAAGTCTTGTTAATTGCCTGTTAACCTCTAATAAACTTAGTTGGTATCAAGGTGTCGCTTCTTCATCTGATTGGTGCTATCGGCTACTATCAGGCTGATTTCGAAGTATTTATCAGGATTTTCTGCCAGCGCATCGAGGGTTTGGATGAGGGTTGTACTGTCTATCTTATTTAAGATCAATACCTCTTTGATAAGCTTGGCCTGCAGGCTGTCTTTATCTTGTTTAGAGGCACTGTTGACCATCATTTCTGCCGTATGCAGGTCTATCAGTAGCGGCACTAGCTGCTCTTGTGTGAGGGGGATCACCGCTGGAGGAGTGGTACACGATACGATAAACAGCCCCGCTATGACTACTGCGACCTTATACATACATCTTGGGGTATATGTAGGATTGCAAGGTACATTCGCTAAAAGCAAAGTCAGTCCAGCTGTCGATCTCAGTACGTAGTAGAAAGATGCCACACGTAGCTACATTGTCGATGTACTCGTCTGATGCGGCAAGATTAGCCATCACCGTCATCCCTGGGTTATGGCCTATCATGGCCACGGTGTTAATGCTGGAGTCGAGGGTGTACAGTAGGGTCTCGTAGTCTTGTGGCATACCGTGATACAGCTGATCATGGTATTGCGTCTGGGCGATATCAGCGCCATAGACTCGTTGAAAATGATGGGCCGTCTCCCTAGTTCTAGTAGCAGAACTCACGCCTACGTAGTGAATCGTAGGAAGTAGGTTTTGTAAATGGCTCGCCATTATAGGTGCATCTCGCACACCACGATCGTTGAGTGGTCTCAACTTGTCAGAGCTTATACCAGTTGCCCAGCTCGACTTGGCATGCCTTATCATGGCTATCGTCTTCATAGGCAGGAGTGCTGTAGGTGGGACAGCTGTAAAAAAAAGTACCCGAGGCCGGGATCGAACCGGCACGGCCGCAATGGCCACAGGATTTTAAGTCCTGCGTGTCTACCAGTTCCACCACTCGGGCTTGGTAGTTAGTACTACGCTGTAGTAAAGATACAATTCTCTATGCGTATAGTACCAAAGAAAAAGGCCCTTAGAAAGGGCCTCTTCTTGAGCGAAAGACGGGATTCGAACCCGCGACCCCGACCTTGGCAAGGTCGTGCTCTACCAGCTGAGCTACTTTCGCAATTCAATCAAAGGCTTCCCTCCAATTTCTAAAGCGTCGCAAAGATACATCCTTTTCCATCTTCGCAAAATACTCGAGGGGTTTTTTCTATCCTTTGATCAGTGTCTTGATCAACATCCCTTTACTTACTTGGTCGTTAGCTTGCATACCATTGAGGATTAGAAGCTCTTGTAAGTCTGTACTTGACATGCCATATGCTTGTAGCGCTGACGTGATAGTCCCAGATGCTTTAGCTGGTACGATTTTGATGCGAGCAGGTTTTTTATTGAGTTTGCTAGGGTCAGTCAGTTGCCTAAAGTCCCCCATCGTCTGCTGGAAAGTACCGAAGTAGGTGTTGAAGTCCGTCTTATTGGCTACACCATGTATCTTATATATGTTGCCGCCATATTGGATGATGTAGGTAAGTAACTTAAGTACGGTTTGCTGCTGTTGTCCGCCCTGTTGTCCAGCCTGCTCTGGTACCTGCTCGCTGAGCATAGACAGCGCCGGTAATCCATTGACAGAGATGGTGCCTTGGTCGACGATTCGCAGGTTGTTTCTCTCGACGATTGCTTTTTGGGCGGCTTGTAAGGTAGTCGCATTTTCTAGGCCTAGCGTCATCATGGCCTTCCCATTGGGTTCACCCATCTGAAACTGACTAGGGCTGTTTTGGTGCTGCCAGCCGACTGGTATTCTGAATGAAAACTCGAGCTCTGGGTGGTAAAACACATCGTTCTCTACATAACCCTCTCTCGGGTCCTCACCGTATATGATACCGTCAATCATACGGAGGTACTGCTCTCTGTTTACTAAGTATTTTTTATTTGACTTTTGCTCCTCATGGGCATGAGCCTTTACATTCTCAAAACGATCAGCAGGGTTGGGGTGGGTACTCATGAAGTCTGGGATCGACTGGCCACTTGCCGATCTCATCCTATTGAGGGTATTGAAAAAATTTGCCATCTCAGCAGCGTCATATCCTATCGCCGTACTATACTCGACGCCTAGCTTATCACTCTGGCTCTCGGCATCTCTACCGTATTTTAAGAATAGTAGGCCCAGTCCCTGACTCGCCACATCTGCAAAGTTGCGGAAGTCTTCGCTGAGTATAAGCCCTCCTATAAAGAGTCCTTGCATCAGCATCTGCTTACTGTACTGCTTGGCGCTATGTCTAGCTGTAATGTGGCCTATCTCATGGCCTAGCACACCTGCGAACTCTGCCTCATTGTTAAAGTGTGCTAGTATACCTCTGGTAAAGTATACAAATCCACCTGGCACTGCAAATGCATTGACGACGGAGGTGTTGAGGATTTTGAACTCATAGTCAAGATCAGGTCTATGAGAGATGGCAGCCATCTGCTTCCCCTTCTGATTGATAAATGTTTGCAGCTTGGCATCATCGTATAGTCCATATTGTGCAACAATGGATGGATCACTTTGCTGACCCAAGGCGATCTCTTGGTTCTCAGACATAAACATGACCTCTCGCTTACCGGTCACAGGGTTGCGACTGCAGCTACTGAGCAGGAGAGTAAAAACTAGTATTGTGGATATATGTATCAGTCTCATATAGTAGGCTTTAGACTTTTCAGTATACAATGGTATGACAAATCTAAAGATTATCGCAGCTTCCATTTCGGATTGTCTGTCACCCATCAAGTATTTATCTAGTATTTTCGCAGTAGCATCATTAATTACACGATTGAAAAAGTACATCCCATCACTCTTTACGCTATGCAACCTAGCTTGTGGCTCCCTTGCTATTTTTTGGGGTGACCTCGGTTCGGGTAGTGTATTGCTGATATTGGCGATGCTTTGTGATGCCTTCGATGGGGCTACGGCTAGAGCCTTTGATGCCCAGAGTGAGCTAGGTAAGGAGCTAGATAGTCTTTGTGATCTCGTCTCTTTTGGGGTAGCACCGGCTTACCTATACTACCAGCTAGCTCCGTCCCCAGCAGGACTTTATTTGATTTCTCCCATCGTGCTTATCCTAGCTAGTGCCCTCCGCTTAGCTAAGTTCAATATATCTGCACCGGCATCGTATTTTACGGGTATGCCCACGCCAGCTACAGCCCTCTTTATCGTAGGCGTGTTGATAGCAGAGACCTACGATAGTACGCTTATAGGTGGGTTGCTGCAGTTTCCACTAATATATATAGGTATACCAGTCATTTTAGCATTTATGATGTTGAGCCCATTGCGCATGTTCTCCCTTAAGGGACTCACCAGGGGTTTAGGAGAAAATAAGGTGCAGTTTCTACTTATCCTCTTTTTCTGTAGTGTGATCGTTCTAGACTTTAGACTTGCGATACCGGCCACTATTATATTCTACATCATACTCTCTATCCTCCAGACGATTAGCTTTCACAGATAGCCGACAAAAGGATCAGCTAATAATATCGTTAAGAGCTGCCATCATAATCGTAATCAAGACTACCTTTGCTACAGCGAAACTATGGACTGTTATCTACGGTTGATTTATAGGAAAGGCATAAGATATGGCAATTATAATTACAGACGAGTGCATTAACTGCGGAGCTTGCGAACCCGAGTGTCCTAACAATGCTATATACGAAGGTGGTGTCGAGTGGTCTATGGAAGAAGGGACTACCCTTAAAGGCGACTACACCATAGAGACGGGCGACTCCATATCCGTTGATGCTATGCAGATGCCTGTCGAGGACGACTACTACTACATTGTCCCTGATAAGTGTACGGAGTGTGTAGGTTTTCACGAAGAGCCGCAATGTGCTGCCGTCTGCCCAGTAGATTGCTGTGTGCCTGATCCTGATAGAGAGGAGGCAGAAGCCATACTCAGAGATAGACAAGAACGATTACACGCATAGGCCAGCAGATGCGCATAGCTATAGCAGGGACTGGTAGGGTAGCTACGTGCCTAGCCACCAATCTACATGCGGCTGGTCATATGATTACACATATTATTTCTCGATCAGCCGATAAGGCGGGAGATCTTGCGACATCGCTGCAGGCCCAGGCGGTGGTCTATCATGCCTTGCCTGATAGTATCGAGGCCGACTATCTGCTACTAGCGGTACCAGATGATCATATACGCCAGGTAGGAGAGAGCCTCTCGTCGATAGTCAGTGAGACTTGCCTCCTGGTACATCACTCGGGTGCAGGAGAGGTGCTAGAGATAACTCAGCGTCGTACAGCCATCTTATGGCCTATATACTCTGTGCGACACTCTACCACTATGCTAGGCGCTGATATACCGCTCATCGTAGATGGTAGTGACGATGATAGTATCGATAATGTGGAGTTGCTGGCTCACTCGCTGAGCAGTAGGGTAGAGAGATATCAACTAGAGCAGCGTCGACGACTACACCTAGGTGCCACGATCAGTAATAACTTCGTGACTCACTTACTCAATGGTGTATTCGAGCACCTGGGCAAGCATGATCTCGACCCACTATTACTAGCGCCGCTGGTCCTAGACGGTGTGCAAGATCGTCTAAGCCATCGAGGCCCAGGCATACTTACTGGACCGGCTAGCCGAGATGATCGCACGACCATGGACACGCATGTACATCTACTTGATGACGATGCCTCACTACAGAAACTGTATCAAGCGATCACCGCTGATATTCTACAAAAACTAGAAACGAACTTGAAATGAGAATCCTCGGAGAAATCAACGACCTGCCTTATAAGGTGACGGCCCTCAGTATGAATAATCGCATATCTATCAAGTATGAGGATGGTGAAAATGAGGTGACGCTTAAATTTAGAGATGGGTCGATCATTACCGATATGGAGGCTGTATCGTCATTTGTGCGACAGTCTGGACACTTAGAGCGGGTCACAGAGATATTCGCTGCGATCAGCAAAACCCGTACCCTTGGGGTCAAAGGTATTGTTGATCAGAGTGATATAGATCTGCCAGAAATAATATAAGTTTGTGCCTTAAACGTTATTTAACGCCATCATAGGGAATTAATGCCTGTGATCTACCTTTATTTGTAGTGGCGAAAGGACGCTAAAACAGAAATTCTAATTTAAAGTAATGATACGAACTATCACAACACACACACTGCGCAGTCTAGTTATTGCTGTAATCGCAAGCTTTACGATCAGCGCTTCTTTCGCACAGTCATCGACTACGGCACCTTATGCTGCAGAGAACGAAGGATGGCTAGTAAACCTTGATGAGGCATATGCTCTACATGAGAGTACTGGTAAGCCTATCCTAGCTAACTTCACAGGTAGTGACTGGTGTGGATGGTGTAAGCGTCTTACAGCTTCAGTTTTCGTCAAGGATGATTTCAAAGCATGGGCAGAGAAGAATGTTATCCTTCTAGAGCTTGATTTTCCACGTAGAAAGAAATTGCCACAAGATATACAGCAGCAAAATGCTGGCCTACAGCGTGCCTTTGGCGTAAGAGGTTACCCATCAGTTTGGGTATTCGACTTAGGCAAAGATTCAGAAGGACAGTATAGCATCGAGGCACTCGGTAAGACGGGCTATCGCAAGACGGTAGGTGAGTTTGTCGGTGACGTAGATGCGATGATTGCTAAACGAGATAAGGCAGGTAGCTAAGCCTAACGACTACCTACATATAAGACAAGAGCCTTGTACCATGATTTGGTGCAGGGCTTTTTTTATCGACTTATGTCTGCGGTACTAGCTGAGTAATCTTTACTTTTGACACGAATGCAACCAACCCGAGACCATAGTATGGAAGATGAAGATAAGCAAGAGTTAAGCTGGTTTAAGCGGCTCAAGGATGGTATCCAGACTGCTACTAAGTCCAAAAGAGAGGCGCCTGACGGCTTGTGGAATAAGTGCAAGGGGTGTGGTGAGATGACCACAAAGAAGGAGTTAAAAGAGAACCTCTACGTCTGTCCTAAGTGCGAGTACCATGTCCGCATCGGTTCTAGGGAGTACTTTTCGATCATCTATGATGGTAAGTACGAAACGATGTTCGACAACATCGTGAGTAAAGACTTCCTCGAGTTCGCTGACCTTAAGACCTATAAGGATAGACTCAAAGCCGCTCACAAAAAGAATAAAGTATCCGACGCTATTACCGTCGCAGTAGGTAAGGTCAATAGAAAGCCACTCGTGATAGCGGCTATGGACTTTAGCTTCATAGGCGGGTCTATGGGTAGCGTGGTAGGCGAGCGGATCAGTAAGGGGATAGACTACAGTATCGAGCATAAGATACCTTTTATGATCATCAGTAAATCGGGTGGTGCTCGTATGATGGAGTCTGCATTTTCGCTCATGCAGATGGCCAAGACTAGTGCTAAGCTAGCGGCGCTGAGTAGGGCGAGTGTACCATTCATCAGCTTTATGACAGACCCTACAACGGGTGGTGTGACGGCGTCCTATGCTATGCTGGGTGATATCAACTTCTCTGAGCCAGGTGCCCTCATCGGTTTCGCTGGCCCACGTGTTATCAAGGAGACCATCGGTAAGGATCTGCCTGAGGGTTTTCAACGAAGTGAGTTTTTACTAGACCACGGTTTTTTGGACTTTATCGTGCATCGTCGAGATCTAGTCGAGCGACTAGATACCATGCTTACGATATTTAAGCCAGCTGAATCGGTTGCTTAAGCAATTAGGCTCACGGTTTGATGATTTAAGTCACGTCTATTATTTTTGCCACATATTACTTGTTGCAAATCATAACATTAATACTATGACACGATATTTTATGCCAGTCGTAGCACTGGTATTGGTGACAGCACTTATCGGGTGCAAGCCATCCTCCTCAGCACCTGTAATGGCTGCTGGCAGTGATGTGAACCTAGCGGACTATGAGACACAGTCATTATCCGATGGTTCTCATGCCGTTTATAAGATGGACGCTGATGGCAATGTCTTGACCTACGGTATCGTCCGCGATGGCGTGAAGAATGGCGTGTGGGTAGAGTATCACCCCAAGTCAGTCGTCAAGTCTGTCAGCCACTTTATCAATGGTAGTGAGACAGGACCTAGGCTAGAGTTTAGTACAAGAGGCCAGCTAGAGAAGCAAACAACGTACAAAGAGGGCCAGATCGATGGTAAGTACGGAGAGTACAAATTCGGTCGCTATGTCAAGGAGGCGATGTACAAGGATGGCCAGCTAGATGGCGCATACAAGGAGTACTTCGCCAATAAGGACAATGTCCAGAAGCTCGTAGAGTTTAAGAACGGCAAGCAAGACGGTAAGATGCAGTACTTCGACGAAGAAGGCAACGTCACGCTAGAGTACGACTACAAAAACGGAGAAAAAGTAGCGGGTGGCCTCAAGTAGTACCTAGCGGCTATACCACTTGACCTCGTCTGCGCCGTGACTATGTGCAAGGTGCCTACTGAGGACGAAGAAATAATCAGAAAGCCTGTTGAGATACTGCACGATGAGTAGGTCCAGCGGACTTTCTCTGTTAAGCGATATACAGCGACGTTCTGCTCGTCTACAGACAGTGCGGCATACGTGAGCAGCTGATACGGCCGGGTGACCGCCAGGTAGTACAAAGTGCCTCAACTCAGGTAGACCCTCGTTCATCTGATCCATGGCGGCCTCTAGAGCTTCGATATCGGCCGGTAGTATGTCAGGCGTGATTAGCTGCTTGTCAGGGTCTGCTGCGAGAGAACTACCGATGGTAAACAGTCTATGCTGTACAGATGTCAGCAGTTCGTTATCTCCATCATGGTCAGCTAGACCACCGACGAAACTATTTAGCTCGTCTACGGTACCGTAGGCCTCTATTCTGAGGTCGTCTTTCGATACTCGCTTACCGCCGAATAGACCTGTCGTGCCGTCGTCTCCTGTCTTGGTGTATATCTTCATCTCGCTATTACTTTCCTGCTAGATAATCGCTCAAGTAGTCAAAATGTTTACCGAGGCCGCCATCTACCGTTATGGTTGCTCGCTCTAGTATTGCAGACGAGTCTTTGGACAGTTCGGGTATGATGTGGTCCATAAACATACCGCCAAAGGCCTCACTAGCATCGCGGGGCATCTCATTGGGTAGGTTGTCTACGGTCATCATATCGATGCTATTGGCTTGGTAGGGTGCGGATTCCTTGTCAGTTAGGCGGTCGTAGCCGAATACTGGATCAACGATAGTACTAGCCTTGATCGTCGTAGGTATGCTGGTTACGGGAGCGATATCGCATGTGACATCGGCGATGACCTTGATGTTCCAGTGGTCCTTCTTGATGTCATCTAGGGTGAAGAATGCGGGAGCATCATTGTCCCAGTAGATGCCATTGATCATTATATCAGCTATACCGTGTAGGTGGTGAAAGTCACTCTCGTACTGATCTGGATTGTTATAGAAGTCTTGTGCGGAGTCGAAGACCGCGCCATCCTTACGCTTCACGTAGTAGAAACTGTTGAGCTGGGTAAATACCGCTTCGTCGTAGGTGTTGAGTAAGAAGTCGATGGGGCTGATCCGCTTGACTCCCATGTCGAGTAATACCTCTGCAGCGCCTCCTGCAACCCTGCCTGTACCAGTAAGAGCGATCTTACAGGCCGGTAGGCTCGTATCATTGTAGACGGCCTTAGCTGCGGCGTAGTCCTCTAGGCTGTTCATCCTAGGTAGGTCAAAAGTGCCTATTCGCTGGGCATACGTCCACATAGCGTTGTGAGCTCCCACCATGCCCGCAAATCGACCAAAGGCAATCAACCTAGCCTTGCGATCATCGGTCAACACCTCATAGTCAATGAGTCGGATGCCCTTATCCACACAGGCCTTGAGCAGCGGTTGATTATAGGCCTGCTCCTTGATCGTATGGCTAAAGAAGAAGTAGGTCTTGCCATCTATCAGTTGGTCGATGGGTACCTCCTTGACGCCTATCAGTACATCGCAGTCCATAATATCTTCATCTACGGTGATCCCTGCATCGCGATAGGCCTGATCGGTATAGCAGCGTCCCGTGGAGGGCTGTACAGTGATGGCGTAACCTTGGTTAGTTAGAGTGGCACATTGCGTGGGGGTGAGGGTGACGCGACTGTCAGGTGGTGTCTTGCCTTCTCGTATGATTCCTATTTTCATGGTATTGCTTTGGTCGGTGGTCCTAGTATATCTGTAACTCGCTGCCAGTCTTGGCTGGGACCACAAGATATGTGGATGTCTTCATTTATCGCAGGATGCGTAAAGCTAAGTGACTCCGCCCACAGCATCATGGTCGAGAGTTGGTAGTGCTGCAGCCACAGCCTGTTTTGCTTGTTACACCCATGCGGCCTATCGCCGAGGATGGGATGTCGTAGGTGATTCATCAATTGCCGTAGCTGGTGGGTCTTACCCGTAATGGGTGATAGGTGGACGAGGCTGTATCTAGAGGTCTTGTGATCGCGGTGCGGTAAATCGATCTCGTAGTGTTGTACAGCCTTGTAGCTAGAGGTGGCGGAGAGCTTCTTGCCAGCGTGGTTCTTAATGGTGTGGGTGATGGTGTCATCACCGTGTACCCAGCCTCTTACGTATGCTTGATAGCATTTGGTAACAGACTGCGACTCCCAGGCGAGCTTGAGCTCACGGACCGTCTCTGGGGCAAAGGCAAATAGTAGGACGCCATAAGTCTTGCGATCTATCCGATGCACAGGGTAGACAGTACGACCGACGAGGTCACGTACCAGCTGCAGAGCGAATACGTCCTCATCCGCAGCTATAGATGTCCTATGTACGAGTAGCCCATGCGGCTTGCTGATCGCTACCAGGTAGTCGTCGATGTAGCATATGTCTGCTTCGGTGAGGCTTATCATCTACGGCAAGGATAGGCAAAAATTGAGAGTCTGCGAGATGAAGATATCGAGAAGCGTGATAATGAGATGTCGAGAGAAAGAGGGGAGAGATTAAGAGAACTTGAGAGGAGTCCATACCTCAAACCTGTAATCATTAATGTGATAGTAAAGCTTTACAGTCTCAGCAAAAAATACTAGAATGAGTCCTATGTAGAGTTAACCCCACAAATTAGAACCGTAAGAGAGGGGAGGTGAGGATATTGACAGGAAAAGGCGTAGCGGGACCTAGTGATCTTTAGACGTTTCGCTTTTGAAATATATACATACTCCATCCCAACTCTAGCTCCGACTGAGCTTGGGCGAGTTTAGCTACGACTTTCTTAGACTTAGCGTCTACTTCCTTAGTGAGGTGTTCGTAGTGTTTGGCGAGGCTGCCATTAAGGTCTTTGACGATGACTTTTTCGAGGTCTGCTCTATCGGCGATTTGCTGGTAGTCACGACTGAGGATGATACTTTCTCTGCTGAGTAGTTTGCAGATACGTTCGTTGCTCTCATCGTCGCTGGCTAGACCCGCTGTATAGTCCGTAAAGGCAAATCGACCTTCAGGAACCAGCATACGAGCTACTTCGCGGAATACATTCTGCTTGTCTTCTGCCTTGCTGAGAGAGTCTAGTGCTAGTACGAAGTCGAAAGTGAGGTGGCTATAGGGTATCTCGTCGTATTTGTAGATGACGACGTTTACAAGATCCTCAACGCCAGCGGCGGTAGCGAGATCTTCTGTGCTCTTAGCTCCTGCCTTGGTACGGCACACACATTCAACCTTGCAGCCAACTTTTGCGGCGATGTACACGGCACTACTGCCTACATCGGTAGACAGCACGAGCAATTTGGTGCTCTTCTTAAGAGAGGGTAGAAGCTTCAGGAGCTTATCTACCGTCTCTTGTACACCCGCTTCTGCCGACAAGGACTTCTTGTCCTCATACAGACCTACGTGGTAATTTCTCCAGTCTTTAATATTAAATGGAAAAGGGATTACCTCCTCAGTCATGCGTAAGGGTATAAAGGGTTAGTGGGGTACAGGTAGCAGAGGCCACCCGTAATTATGATTAGTGGTCTACTTACCGTACTTCTTCAATCTGTAGGCAGCATCGAGTACTTCGTTACGTCTCTCTACAGAAGGCTTAGAGAAGTATTGTCTGCTTCTTAGTTGCTGACGGATCTTAAGATCTCTGTGCTTTCTTTTGTAACGCTTGAGAGCTCTCTCAATTGATTCGCTGTCTTTGATGTCGATTATGATCATGCAGTATATTATATACGGTAATTAAAAGTCTATATATCAATTCGTTAAACAGTGTGCAGTGAGTAAAAAGTTCCCTTATTTCAAGGCAGCCTTTCACATGCCACTCCTAGCGAGGCGCAAAAATAGTACTTTTTGTTGTTATCGAAACATATTTGCATATTTATTATCCGGCAACCCACACTGTTTTGCAATTCATAAAAGCCTTGATACCCAGATCACTAAGTTCTCTGCCGTAACCACTCTCCCTAATGCCGCCAAAGGGTAGTCTTGGATCGGACTTGACAAATGTGTTGACGAAGCAGGCACCAGCCTCTAGTTGATGCTTGGCGATGTACTCACCTCGCTCGAGGTCTTGAGTAAATATGCCTGCGCCTAGCCCCAGGGATGTGTCATTGGCGATACGTATGGCATCATTGAGGTCGCTAGCTTTGATGACTGATGCAACTGGACCGAATATCTCATCGTCATAGGCTGGCATGCCAGGTGCGACATCGACCAAGATCGTAGGTGGATAGTAGGCGCCTGTACGTTGGGGGATTACGCCGCCGATAATAAGCCGAGCCCCAGCGTCGACGCTTTGGCGTACTTGCTCGTGTACCTCATCCCTGAGGTCCGCTCGGGCAAGAGGTCCTAGGCTAGTGTCCGATAGCATAGGGTCACCCATGACGGCTTCTTGCATCGCTTTACGGAAGAGGGCCAACCATTCGTCATACACGGCAGCCTCTACGACAAACCGCTTGGCGCCTATGCAGCTCTGCCCATTATTCATCAGTCTAGATGTAGCACAGGCCTTAGCTGCCTGCTGCAGGTCGGCATCGGCACAGATGATGTAGGGATCGCTACCACCTAGCTCTAGTAGGGAGGGCTTGAGGGCTCGTCCAGCCGCAGCACCTACTGCTCTTCCCGCAGGTCCTGATCCTGTCAGGGTGACGGCGGCCACTCTATGATCTGCTATTAATCCTTCTATACGACTGCCACTAGCTAGAAGGGTCGTGAAACAACCCTCGTCATAGCCCGCCTCCTGCATTAATGCCTCTATGTCGAGGGCTACACCTGTTACATTGCTAGCATGCTTAAGTAGACAGGCGTTACCAGCCATCAGCGTAGGAGCTGCATAGCGAAAGACCTGCCACAATGGGTAATTCCAAGGCATTATGGCCATGACTGGACCGATGGGCTGGTAGGTGACGTAGCTTTTTTGCGCATCAGTTTCTACGATTTGATCGGCAAGCATGGCCTCACCGTGTTGTGCATAGTAGCGGCACACCCAGGCACACTTCTCTACTTCGGCTATGGCGCTAGAGAGTGTCTTGCCCATCTCTAGGGTGCAGAGTTCAGCATAGTCCTGCTTGCGTAATTCTAGCAGGTCGGCCACTCGCCGTAGTAGTTGAGCTCTTGCGTTAAAAGTGGTTTTCCTATAAGCGTGGTAGGCATGGCTGACCTGGTCGAGCTTCCGGTCGATCTCTAGATCAGTATGCTGATTGTATGTAGCTATGCTTTCTGTTGTAGCAGGATTTACGGAGGTGAGGGGCTTCATGTAGCTGGGTAGGATTTAAAGATATGATTGAGTCGCTACAACTCTAACTCCTTGTTGACCCGTGGAGTTTGGTTTGAGGGATAATCTTTTATCGGGTATATACTACTTCGCTACTTCAAGTTGTTTGCAAGATCTTACTAGTTGGGGGTACTATCTGTCAAGCTGCCGTACAACAAGTTACTCGACTAAAGCAACGATTCAATCATTGGGAGGGTCCTTAAACTCAGTGGGGCCTACAAGAAAACTTCAGTAAGTAGCCTAGCATCAGAAATAAAATGTCTGAGCCAGCTAGCGAGGTAAATGCTTGCGCTGGCTCAGACGTTTGTATTATCGTATTATCGTTACGTCGCCGGTATCATTAAACTCGACACCTTCGACATTGCTAAACTGCAAGACAAAGACATAGACGCCTTGCACGACAGGCTTGCCCCTATAGGTACCGTCCCATCCTAGGTTGATATCGTTCGGTGCAAAATTTTCGTTGATAAACACAAGGTTACCCCAACGATCATAGACGAGGAGTCGATCTATGACCTCTACATTCTCATTGGTATATACCGTAAAGCCATTGTTACCGCTACTACTCTCAGGGTTGAAAATGTTGGGTACGGTAAAGATCGTCTCACCCTGTACATCGACTCGTATGGTAGCCATAGACTCACAACCGAATATGTCAATTACGGTCACGGAGAACTCCTGGTCTACCTCAGAGCTGAGCAAGGTAGGATTGAGACAGTCGTCACAGGATAGGCCATCGTTAGGCGTCCAGATGATCTGTGCGATCTGGCTCGTGTCAATGTCGATGTCTACCTCTAGCGTTATCACGTCACCTTGTGTTGCAACCAGTACAGGTACGAGGTCCACATTGGGTCCAGGTAGGATGTCTATGGTGACTTCGCTCGTATAGGTACAACCATTGTCGTCGGTCACTACGATACTATAGACACCGCCCTGCAGATTATCAAAACTCGTCTGCGTGGTAGGTGCTGCTCCATTGATAGAGTAGGTGTATGGCGGCGTACCACCGGTCACTTGCGTGATTTCTAGCTGTCCATCGCTTTCACCTTCGCAGAGGAAGTCTGTGGCCGCTACCTCTGATGACTCAGGTGGTAGTAGTTGCTCTACGTCTACCGTGTCGGACTCGATACAGCCGTCCCCATTATCGATAGTGATGATGTATTGGCCAGCTGCATCAGCCAGTATCGTGAGGGGATCACTACCCATGGCGATACTACCATCCGTCGTAGTCCAGCTGATCGATCCATCGTTAGCCACATTGGCAGTAGCGGTTATAGAGACATCGTTGGCATCACAGTCTATCACAGCCTGGTCAGCCGCCACTAGATTAGGGAAGTTAGCATTGTCATTGACGACTACGGTATCCGTATTGGTACAGCCATTGTTACTGTCTATACCCGTGATGTAGTAGGTGCCGGGTTCTGATACCTCGACAAGGAGGGTGTCTCCTGCCACCACATTACCCACTATGTCCGTCCACTCGTACGATATGTTATCTCCCGACTGAGAGCTCGTAGCGTCTAGGGTCACGACCTGATCCACACATGTGATATCCAGCTCTGGTACTAGGTCTATGATCGGATACTCCTCAATAGTGCTTATGACAAGTTCGTCATTGGCTATACATCCTGTAAGCGTATCTATAGCGAGTAGACCTATGGTCCCAGGTTCGTCTACCGTGAAACCGTCGGTCTGGAACGTCTGGTTGTTATAGGTCCACGTAAGCACCGTATTCTCGTCGGCGTCGCTTGTAATGGCTATTACCTCTACCACGCAGTCGAGTATATTACCTGGATCTGCTAGGATGATGGCGGTAGGCTCTGCTCGATCTACTGCGACCACCACAAAGTCTTGAGGTGACGTACAGTTATTAGTCAGGTCGGTGACCTGCACGGCATACGTCCCTGCTTCGCTTACCGTTATGGTAGGGTCCGTGCTGATGACGTTGCCTAGGCTGTCGATCCACTCTATCAAGAAGTTACTGGATAGGTTGACGACAGCACTGAGCTCCACACTATCTACTACACAGGTCAGCAGTTGGTCTTCACTAGCCTGTACGAATGGAGCCGCTACGTCTATCATCACCTCTACGCTGTCGATCGCCACACAACCATCGCTGTAGGTCGCCGTAAAGAAGTAGGTGCCTGGGAAGTCAACCGTGGCTGTGAGCATGGTACTGACGGTGCCGTTGGGTCCAGACCAGTTGTAGGTACCTACTTCCGAGCTAGTCGCTGCTAGGTCCGTCGTAGGATCTGTACAACTAAGTAGGGTAGACGTACCTGCATCCACTGTCTGCACACATTCACTACATGGCAGCTGGCTGACGGTGATGGTCTCACTGCACAGGGTACTTTCACTGTCGGATGTTGTCAGTATTACCGAACTACCGTCAGCGGGTAGGCTGTCTATCGTGTAGGGTTGGCCGTACTCAAATGGACCGTACGTTCTACCATTCCACATGACGGTGTAGGTACTATTGACGCCATTGTCTTCCTTGGTCAGTTCTATGGTCACTGAGAATATATCGTCCGTATCTGTATTATTAGTACCTGCATTGTCACAAGCGCCGATGGTTGTCAGTACCTCTGATATTTCGCAAGGTATACTGCATGGTGATAGTACGTCGGTCGTGACAGTACTCGTGCAGGCAGCATCGTCTACGTCTACGGCAAGCATGACTAGAGCTACATCGTTAGCCGCTACCTCGATCGTGTATACCGAGTCATATAGGTAGGTATCGTCAACTACACCACCTAGTGAAAGCTCATATCCACTGCCTGTATTAAAGCCGCTAGCGCTAAACGTGATGCTGTAGGTATCGTCCGTTGTGAGGTCGGTACCCTGGTCATTACACTGTAGGTCTATCAGGGACAGGGTGATAAAGCAGTTTTCGCTACACGGTACGACAGGTTGTAGACCTACTTGCAGCGTACATCCAGCCTCGTCATTATCCACGATGTCTAGGGTAGGGGTAGTGCCATCAGCGGGGAGGTCAAATGTCTCCGTCGCTCCATAAGTAAACGGCCCGAAAGTGCTACCACCTACATTGACAGTATACCCACTTGCGCTACCATTGAGAGCAGTTACCTCGATCGTGATCGTGTGAAAGTCGTCGGCGCTGTTAGACGTCGTATTGTTGTTATTGCAGGCTTGCGACTGACTGACTAGGGTGAGCTCACAGCTGTTGCTACACGATGGTAGTGCACCCAGTGGTATGAGTAAGGCATCGGCTACGCATGAGCCCAGCGTACTATTGGCAGTGAGTGCCACATTACTACCATCTGCTGGTAGGTTTAGGTCTACCGTCTGTCCATCCGTAACCGTAGACAATACAGTACCATTCAATGCTATATCCACACTAGCTCCAGCTATAGAGGTGGTAATAGTAAAAGTTACCTCGTAGATGTCGTCGCTGTCATCAGATGGAGTGCCACTATCATTACAGACCAGCGATAGGTCAGCAAAGGCGATCTCGAGTGGCGGATGGTCTGTGACGACTACACGGTCGGTGCTAGATGCACAGCCATTGATATCATTGATGACCTGTACGAAGAATGTATCGGCCGTATTGGTTGTGATCGTCGCATTGTTGCTGATAACGTTGCCGTCTACGTCTGTCCATATGATGGTAAAGTCGCTGCTGAGGTTCGTCGTAGCTGTCAACATCACTTGACCGACTAGGCAAGTCAGCGCCTGGTCTGCCCCTGCATCAACGGTCGGGTCACCGGCATTGACGGTAACGTTGACACTATCAATAGCCACACAGCCATCATCGAATGTCACTTCGAAGTAGTAGGTACCTGGCGCATTGACGAATACAGGATTGGCCGTATCGTCAAATCCGTCTGGCCCAGTCCATCGCTCTCC
>CAYMFD010000008.1:58883-61369 GCA_964389475.1 uncultured Saprospiraceae bacterium | reverse complement strand
AAAGCAGTAGACAGTAATCCATTAAACATAACACTTTTCATAATACTTTATTTGGTGAATAATGACTCATAGACAACTTTAAGCAAATGAAAGTTTGGCTATGGGTGTCAGAGTTGTTGAGTTTAAAACTCCTTAACAGTTTATTGAAAAATCAAATTTGCTGTTTTAGCATGATCTAATCACTGTATTTAATAGCTAGGGCATTAAAAAAGGGCTGCCCCACATATATGCAGAGCAACCCTTTCGGTCCAAACTGGCCACACGCGGCGACCATTAGGAAAAACTAAATGATCTCAATCTTCTTGGTAGGTAGCACTACTTCCGCCTTCTTGTGGAGGTCTATGTGTAGGATGCCTAGATCATACTTAGCCTGGATGCTATCGGTGTCTATCTCATCACTCAGGTGAAACGACCGACTAAACGACTGCTTGCTAAACTCTGATCGTATGATCTTGCCGTCCTCTTTATCTTCTGATGCCTTATCCTCGATGGTCACGCTGACGGTGAGTTGGTCTTTTTCGATCTTGATGTCAAAGTCCTCCTTGGCCATGCCCGGTGCCACCATCTCTATGCGGTACTTGTCGTCCTGCTCGATGATATTGGTGGCTGGCACTTGGCTAGCAGCACGGTGGTTGACTGTTGTGTCAAATAGCTCATTGACGATCTGACTAAATGGGTTGATTCTGTGATTTCTATTTGCTATGTGTCTCATGATGTATGATTTATGTGAATTAATAGGTTTAGGCGATTTCAATGGTTTTGGGTTTAGCTTCTGGTTTCTTGGCTAGGTCTATGGTGAGGATGCCGTTTTGGAGCTTTGCGTCTACCTGGTTGACATCTACAGCCTTGCCTAGCGTCCAGCTCTTGTGGACAGGATTGAGTTGCCACTCGCGATAGTTGGTCTTAGTGGAGGCGTCCTTTTCTGACTTGTCAGCCGTGATGGTCAGTTGGCGGTCTACCACCTCGATATTGATTTCGTCTCTTTGGTAGCCCGGTACTAGGATGGCTAGCTGGTATCCGCTTTCTGTTTCTATAATGTTGGTAGCGTTTGCAGCCTGTCTTCTTGATGTCATTGATCTATGCATGATGAATATTTTTGAGTTAATGTGATATGCTTCCCTAGGGTCAAATCTCATTCCACCACCCAAAAAAGTACAAGAGTGGCAGTATGAGCCAACCGCAGATGACAAAATGGCACCAATTATTAAAAATTGATGCCACATTGTCACATTTGGTACATTTCGAAGGCTATTTATTACTCTACAAGCGGAGTTTACCGATGGCTTACAATTATGTAACTTTGACGACCAATTAAGGAGAGTAGATATGAAGCAATGCCTGATACTATTATGTGCGATATGGACGACAGCGGTCTTGTCAGCGCAGACACAATTTCATCGGACGTACTCGACTAGTGGAGACAACCACATCGTTTTTGACGCCGTAGGTAGTGACGGTGGTAATACCTATGCTGTAGCAGGCCTACAGGTAGACGCGACCGGTGACCAGTACGACGCCTTGCTAGTGACATCCTTTAATACCAAGGGCAATGTCAACTATAGCAATGTTATCTACAGTGAGGACTCCACCGAGTTCGTAGGTGGTGCGGCCATTGCTAGAGGTCTCAACGGCATGATCTACGTCACAGGTACGGTAGATCGCGACGAGGACAATGTACTCCTCTATGCTATGGAGGACCGTATGCTAGGGTTTAACCAGGGCATACCTACCTATGCTATAGAAAGTAGTGACACTCAACCCATAATCAACCGCCTCGTAGTGGCTCCCGATAGCACCTTGCTGCTAGCGACTAGACGAAACGATGTCGACCAGGCCGCCCTACTCAAGATCACTTTTGATGGAGAGCTCCTATGGTCTAGGTCTATGAGCTCTGCCCGTATGTTTGACCAGGTATCAGCCTTGACTATGAGGCCGGATAGTACGGCGTCTCTATCAGGATCAGCAGGTGCAGACGCTTGGCAGCTACATGTAGACAGCACCGGTGCCATTGTTTTTGGACGACTACTCTCACTACTTGATGGCAATGACCTGAGCATCTACGGAGAGTATGAGGTCAATGATACCGTCTCTTGTATCGTAGGTGCCGTGACTAACAGTGTACTCTACAGTGGTTTTGTGGCCTTGGTTGATCAGGCTGATAGTGTGCTCTGGGCTAGACAGACGGATTTTGGTGATCCTATGATTGCGTCCGTTGTGTATCACGTAGACGTCAACGTTAGCGAAGACTTACTTCGCGTTTTTGGAGAAGTAGACGGTTCTGACAATGCTGCTTTTGTCTTAGATATAAACATTGCTAGTGGTCAGCAGATGATGCACTATGTTGTCGATAGCAGTGCTGTACGGGCTAGCAATAGACCGAGCAGTGGACTAGTTGTACGCGATGATGGTTACACATATATGGGTACGACGGCTAGAGCCGGCGGCCTACAGCACAACCACATCCGCCTAGATGAGGACATATCTAC
>CAYMFD010000008.1:36622-58783 GCA_964389475.1 uncultured Saprospiraceae bacterium | reverse complement strand
GAGTCGATGGACTCTGCCATCATAGCGACGGAGGTGGGCGAGTACATCGTAGAGGTCACGATGGGGGCAGATGTCTGCTACACCCTATGCGACACCGTTAATATTAATGAGTATCGAGAGCCAGAGGTAACGATAGGGCGAGGGCTAGATGGACAGTGTGATGTACCTCCTACTAATACACTATCACTACAGCAAAACATAGATGCAACACCGTTCACTTTTGTATGGGAAAATGGTAACACTACAGACGACTCACGGGTCGTCGCTGAGGCTGGAATCTACAGCGTGACTGTAACGGATGCGTGTACGCTTACGGCTGAGGCGCAGGTAGTTGTGTCGTTTCCACCACCATTACCGGAGAGCATCAGCTTTCAAGATCCGGGAGAAGTCTGCGATCGGGGAGATATATCATTGCTGGTGGTCGATCAAGATGGCGTTGCTATAAATACCGGTGTCTATACCTTTACTTTTGACAGCAACGTCGCTAACAATCCTAGAGTCCTTACGGTCAATGACTTACGGTGTCCCGATACTTATGTCGCTACTGTCTCTACAGTATGTGGTACACTGACTACGGAGATTAGCCTAGACGGATGCCTAGAGTTCCCAGAAAGCATCAGCTTTTCAGATCCAGGAGATTACTGTGATTCAGATGACGACTTGCTTTTGTCCGTAGTAGATCAGAATGGCGATCTGATCGATGCACCAGGCTTGAGTCTATCGATAGACAATGATTTGATTGAAAATCCGCTTGTGGTTGCAGAAATTTGCGACAGTACTTATCAAGTAGCACTCACCTCTATCTGTGATGAGAGTGAGCTCCAGGCAGAGATTGATATTTTCTCCTGCACCTGCTTTAAGTGGCCTAAGCTTTTCTTTCCTGACACTCGAAATACTGTAGAGGGTCAGGTAGATAACAGAATCTTTGCTCCTATTAATGACAAGTGTGACTTCATTGATGACTTTGAACTCCACATCTACAACAGGTGGGGCAACGAAGTCTTTGAGGGTAGTAATGCGGAGACTGGGTGGAATGGGTTTTTCGGCGACGATCGTGCCCCACAAGGCGTCTACGTATGGTGGGCTAGGTACAGCAATAATGGTGTCGAGTTTACCGATAGAGGCAACGTCACCCTTTTGCGTTAAGCACAGCAACCAGATAAGAAGTATAAGCAAGTAATAAGAGTTATGCGTATAGCGATAGTCGGTGCTACTGGCCTAGTAGGTGGTGTTATGAGAGACGTCATAAGCTCGATGCAGCTACCACATGACGAACTGCTGATGGTAGCCTCGCCTCGATCAGTAGGTAAGGTCATTACCCATCAAGGTCAAGACTATACCGTAGTCGGTATGCAGGAGGCCGTAGATCTACAACCTGATATCGCCATATTCTCTGCAGGCGGTAGTACATCACTGGAGTGGGCACCTAAGTTCGCCGCAGCAGGTACGACCGTCATCGACAATAGCAGTGCCTGGCGCATGGACCCCACCAAGCCCCTCGTCGTACCAGAGATCAATGCCACAGCTCTTACGAGCCGAGATAAGATAATAGCTAACCCCAACTGTAGCACTATACAGATGGTCATGGCCCTAGCACCGCTACATCGTGCTTATGGTATCAAGCGATTGGTCATATCGACCTACCAGTCCTACACAGGTACGGGCAAGTCAGCCGTCGACCAATACGATGCCGAGCGGGCAGGTAAGGAGCTAGACTATTCGCAGACAGCTTATCAGCACCCCATCTTTGCCAACTGTATACCCCAGTGCGACGTATTCTTGGATAACGACTACACCAAGGAGGAGATGAAACTGGTCCACGAGACACGCAAGATCTTAGGAGATGAGAAAATCGCCATCACAGCTACGGCGGTGCGGGTACCCGTACACGGGGGGCATAGCGAGTCGGTCAACGTAGAGCTAGAGCAGGCCTTTGACGTAGAGGAAGTCAAGACGCTACTAGCAGCTACTCCAGGCGTCACCGTCCTAGATGATCCGTCATCTGCTACCTACCCCATGCCCCTCGATGCCCACCAGAAAGACGATGTATTCGTAGGTCGTATACGTCGTGATACTAGCCTAGACCAGGGCTTAAACATGTGGATAGTAAGCGATAACCTGCGCAAGGGTGCCGCTACTAATGCCGTACAGATTGCTCAATTTCTGATGGATCACGATCTGTTAAAAAAATGATCCTTTATTTGCAGTTGATTTATAACACTTATGTAACCGCGACCATACAGTGATCGCACGACTTAATAGTACTTACGATGAACAAGAAGATTGTACTCTGGGGCAACGATGCCGAAGACAAAAAGATACTAATCGGCATAGAGCTGATAGAGCAAGAAAATCAGGTAAAGATCTATACCTATGACGAGCTAGCCGCTACGCAGGAGGTACACGATGCACTGATGAATCAATGGAGGACTAAGGAAGGCGTCGAGCTGCCTGCAGGCTACCAAGCTCAGGACAGACCCCTATCTGTTACGGATAATCTACTGCCAGACGACATTAAGGTAGAGCGGACAGACCTCATATCACGGGCCAAGGCCGAGTGGCACTTCATCGTATTGTCTAGCAAGCTCTACCAGATGTATGGTAGCGAACTAGAGGACTTTAAGGACAAGGTAGACGACCTCGGTGAGTACAGCGAGACGGTGTGGAATGAGATGAAAGACTTCTGGACCAAGGTGCAAGAGCAGGTCCGAGAAAAAAACCTCTTTCGCGAGCATGCGTCAGACCTAAGATCTAAAACCAACGAACTATTCGAGACGCTTAAGGGTCTTAAAAAGTCATTTCAGTCTGAGTTTAAGAAGCAGAGTGGAGAGGTGGCAGCTAAGTATAAGGAGGAGCTCACTGAGATCGAGGCCAAGATTGAGAAAGGTCTCGGACTCAAGCCGCTCTTTGACCAGCTCAAGGACGTACAAGCTCGTTTCAAAAAAGAAAAATTTACCAAAGACGACCAGCGTAAGCTCTGGAATAGGATCGATAAGGCCTTTAAAGCGGCCAAAGAAAAGCGATTCGGTGATAAAGGAGGACAGACAGGCGGTGCTCTCAATCGACTACAGCGTAGGTATGACGGACTGCTCGGAGCCCTGCAAAAGATGGAGCGATCTATCGGTAAAGATCGTAAAGACCTAGAGTGGGAAAACAAGCGCATAGAGCGGACAGACGGCCAGCTCGAGATGCAGATCAGACAGGCTAAAATCGTCATGATCGACGAGCGGATCAGTAGTAAGCAAGAGAAGCTGGACGATATGATCAAGACTAAGGCGGAACTCGAGAAAAAGATCGAGCAAGAAAAGAAGCGAGAAGTCATACGTGCCGAAAAGGCAAAGTCGAAAGAAGTCCAAAAAGAGATCAAGCAAAAGATAGCCTCTGAGATCAAAGAAGCGGAGCAAGCAAGAGCTGGTGAGGCGGCGAAGCTGGAGACACTAGCTACCAAAATCGTCGATGACAAAAAGCCAGGTGCCAAAAAGCCAAAAGATCAGCCAAAGGCCGAGGAGCCGCGAGCCACAGCAAGTGCAGACACGAGTACGGCAACGGACAAGGTCGTAGACTTAAAAGACGCTGCCAAGGAGGCGGCAACTGTCGCAGCAGGTATGGCTGGCGAAGTCGCTGATGAGGCCAAGTCTCTCTTGCAAAACGCTATGGATACCGTCAAGGCGGTCGCTGATGTAGTTGAGGACAAGATCGAGGATACGGTCGATGCCGCTAAAGAAAAGGTCGAAGAGCTATCTGACGATCCTGAGATCAAGGATATCAAGACACAAGTGACAGGTATGATCGGTGGTGCTATCGCCGCCCTCAAAGACGTGGCAGATAAGGTGGAGGACAAAGTCGAGGAGATCGTAGATGACCTAACTGGCGAAGAGGAGTAGGCAACTGAGGATTGTCTTGTACAGATTCTATGTAACGAGCACTTATTTTGCACAAATAAGGTATTGCTCTTATTGTGGATTCATCTGAACTCCATTAGCTAGGGCAGGAAAAGTGGCAGCATGCTGTATCTGTGGGTATACAGATATAGATAGAGAGGCGACGAAATATGCGATTTTTCAGCGTTACGGTGGATTGTAGAAGACTGTTGTGAGTAATTCACCCAAATGACCCAGTCATATCATTTGAAATCATATTATATCGTAACTTAGCAATATGAAGAACTATAAGACTGAAACAGTAAGATTTATTGACCTTTTCTGTGGAATTGGTGGGTTTAGATATGGTTTTGAGCAGGCTTGCGAAAAGCACAGTGTAAATCCTGAATGTGTATTTTCATCAGATTTGAATAAATATTCACAAGATTCATATGAAGCAAATTTTGGTGAAAGACCTTCTGGAGACATAACTCAGATAGATGCTAAAGTCATACCCGATCACGACATACTATTTGCAGGTTTTCCTTGTCAGCCATTTAGCATTATAGGTAAGATGAAAGGATTAAAAGATACGAGGGGAACTCTGTTTTTTGATATAGCTAGGATACTTGAAGCAAAAAGGCCTAAGTCTTTTATTCTTGAAAACGTGAAACAACTCGCAGGACACGACAAAGGTCGAACACTTAAAGTCATATTAAAGAGTCTTAAACAATTGGGGTACAATGTCCAATACTCTATTCTCAATGCACTTGATTTTGGATTACCACAGAAGAGAGAAAGAGTTGTTATAGTTGGACATCTTGAGCCCATTATGTTCACTTTTCCATCAGCAATACGTCCATTTAAACCGTTGTCTGAAATTCTAGAGAAGAAAGTGGACAAGAAATACATTGCATCGGATATGATTCGACAGAAAAGAAAAAATAGTCATAAGTCATCCTATTTTCCATCTATATGGCACGAGAATAAATCAGGCAATATTTGCTCATATCCGTACTCTTGTGCATTGAGAGCTGGGGCTTCCCACAATTATTTATTGGTAAATGGAACAAGAAGATTAACTCCAAGAGAAATGTTGAGGCTTCAAGGTTTCCCCGATTCATTTAAGATAGTCGTAAGCGATGCTCAGATAAAAAAACAGGCAGGAAATGCTGTTCCAGTGAATATGATTGAAGCAGTAGCACTTAAACTGATACCATATGTTGCATCAACTCTAGATAAATCCATGGTTCTTAGAGAATATGATTTAAAATATAATCCTCTCTAATGGTAAAAAAATCACCAAAACTTCGAACTGTAAATAAGACAATACCACCTTATCCACTTAATCAATTCGGGAAGGAATTTCCCTTTATTTTGGGAAGAGAAATTGTTTATTTATTAGCAAGCAAGGGTAAACCAAAGCTAGAAGGTGACGAATGGGAAGAAATATTTGCAAACTGTATTGGTGCCAAATGGAAACCATCAAATGTAGGTCTTGATGATGTTGTATTGGGTAATACAGCTTGGGGTGCGAAGACAGTAAAATCTTCAGTCAAAGAGTTTACAAAACTTAAATTGGTAAGATTAATATCGGGAAGGAACTCTCCTGTTTATTCATATGGAGAAACAATTGATACCGCGTCTGATCCAAATAAAGTAGGTCAATCTGTATTAGAGATTTGGAATGAAAGGGTTTCAGCAATTAGAGAAAAATTTAAACATTTACGAACGGTTGTTTTAGTCAAATCTAACGACTTAACACAAGTAGCAGTTTTTGAATTTGATACAATTAGATATGATCCAGACCTTTTCGACTTCATTTGGAACAAAAATGAAAATTTGGAAGGATTTGAGAAAGGGACTAAAATAAAGAAATTTACTTGGCAGCCTCATGGTTCTCAATTTACAATTCATGAACCTGTTCCTGATAAGACTCTTATCATATCAATAAAAAAGCCAAAATCACTAGACAAAAATCAAGTACTAAATGCACTAGGCTTTGATAAAAGTTGGATAACAATAAATTCTAAGGGCTAGAAGAACAGTTTATAACATGTGATCATTATGGCATACGCTTCGGGATACGCCTCATATCACCAACCCGTTTCTCACCCCTAATCCAACGCCTTAGTCTCTACTCGCTCTATCCCTGCTCTCGCCTTTTGATGTAGGCTGGTGCGGTAGGTCTCTGATGGGATGCTCAAGCACTTGTTGAGGTATCGCAATGCCTCGGTATATCGAGCCTGCCCTTCTAGGATTAGCCCTATCTGTAGGGCAGCATTGCAGCGCTGGTAGGTGTCCTTGTCATTGAGAGTGATCACCTTATCATAGTACTGGATAGCTTCTACGGGATTGCCTAGACCTTGTAGTACACGACCTAGCCGGTACAAGTATATATCCCGCATGGGGTGTGTGTCCGGGTAACTGGCCTCTGCTAGTATGAGTTCTCTATGAGCTCGGTGCAGGTATCCGCCATCGAATAATAGCCTCGCTCGTAGTAGTTTCTGATCGGGTAGCTTGCCGCGCTGAGCTTCTTTGGCCGCCTGCTGGTCCTCGTCTGTTAATGCCTCCCCGCGGGATAGGCACATATTGATATACTTATAGTAGGCCTCCTTATCACCCTGCACGGCTAGGGCATGCCACGCCAGCTTTTGATAGGCTTCCTTGACGAAGTGCTTACCATCGAAGTCCCTAAGATACTTGTGCAAGTAGGTATCTGCATCTACATCGAGGCGGTACAGCTTGCTCTTACCGAGGAGTAGGTCTAGGTAGGCGAAATTAAGCATGTCATTGCTAGTCGTCCGCTGCTCTAGTATTGTGATAGCAAGATCATTTTGGCCTGTTCGCTGGGCCATGTTGCTGTAGATAAACGTTAGTAGCGGGTGGCTACCTACGTCTAGGTCGTGCTCGTTGAGGAGTTGCCAGGCCTTGTCTTTCTCATTATTGAGATAAAAGAGCATGTAGCTGGCCACGACGACCCCTTCTCGATACCATATTGAGGAGGCCGCCTTAGCATAGTCGACAAAGGATAAGATCTCCCGCGTACCTTCTGATATGTTGCCACTGATACCTACGATCGTTCTGAGCCAGGCAGGCAAACTCTCTGACATGGCGTGGATGATGCTTAGGCTTTTGTAATTTTCCTTAAAGTCAGGGAAGAGTTTGACGTTCTTTTCGAGTAGGCGGTAGGCACGCAGTACGCCACGGCCAGCCCTGTATTTCTGGTCCCACTTGAGGCGTACGAGGGCCCACATGAGCTCCATCTCTGCCTGGCAAAATAGGTAGTAAGGCGAGCTAGTTTCCGCCTGTTCGATGAGGTCGAGCCTATGCTCCAGATTATCCTCTCGCTCGGTAAAGAGCTCTTCGTCCTCGGTGATGAATATCTCGTAGAAATCTATGTAGTGCTCCATGTGGTACACCAGCATATTGTTGGGCTCTGTTTTTTTGATAGAGTCGGCGACGTACTGCGCTTTGTCCAGCTGCAGAGAGGCAGTGAGGTCGTATAGTCGTTGTATAGACGCTGTTACTTCTAGTACCTGCTGCCCTTGTAGCGAGATACTGCTCACGAGGCTGACAACTATGATGGCAATTATCTTCACGGACAACAAAGGTAGGTCAAGACTCGACTACGATGCTACATAACCTAGGTGTAGGTCTTATATTTGTCAGGTAAATCCCCATCAGTAATGTGTCGCAACGTTAGTGATACGTTAAATGGTAGTCCCAATGGATAAGATTGCGTGATCTTCGCAGCCTTGCACCGTTATGTACGGTGTGTACACAAGCATAACAGATACCTTATGAAAATATACTTGCTTTTTTTCCCTCTGCTCTTTGTCTCTCTTAGTCAGGTCCATGCTGAGGGTATCAGCTTTTACGATGGCACGTGGAAAGAAGCCATGGAGCAGGCCGCTACCGAAGATAAGCTGATCTTCGTCGATGCATATGCTACCTGGTGTGGTCCATGTAAGCGTATGGCTAAGAACGTATTTACGCAAGCCAAGGTAGGCGAGTTTTTTAACGAAAACTTTATCAACCTTAAGCTCGATATGGAGAAGACGGATGGTATATCCTTCGGTCGAGAGTACCCAGTATCTGCTTATCCTACCTTGTTTTTCCTAGCGCCAGATGGTACAGTAGTCAAAAAAGTGAAGGGTGGTCAGAAAGCCCAGCAGCTCATCGAGCATGGTAAGAAAGCTATGCTAGGCTATGATCAATCGGGCAAGTATGAGGCGGCTTACTTAGAGGGTGATCGCAGTTATGACTTAGTTTACAACTATGTGAAGGCGCTAGCACAGGCGCAGAAGCCGTACAGCAAAGTGTTTAACGATTACTATCGGTCCGAGCCTGATATTACGTCAGCACAGATGGGTGATATAGCATTCGTAGCCGCTAGTGAAACGGATAGCAAGGCATTTGAGGTAATGATAGCGCATAAGAAAGAGATCGTCGAAAAGCACGGTTCTGTACAGTGGGACAGCAAGATATCTCATGCAGTGGCCAAGGCCGTAGACAAGGCGATAGAGTATGACTATCCAGAGCTGCTGGAGGAGGCCATCACTATTGCCAAGAAGCAGATGGTAGATGGCGGTAAGGTTATCGAGTACCAGGCTCGCATGCTTTACGCCACAATGACGAACAATAGCGACGACTATGTCACCCATGCTAAGAAGTTCGTCAAGGCCAAAAAGTATAATGGTAAAGAAGTGAGAGAGGCTATTGCCTGTGTGCAGAACGACCACTCTACCAGCCCCAAGGCCTTAGCATTTGCAGCGGACTGCATAGGTAAGATGCAGAAGTATGGTAAGCTCGAACTAACGCAAGGTCTCAACTATGCCAAACTACTACAGATGGCAGGCGAGACCAAAGACGCCAATAAGATCATTGCAGCGCTTAAAGAGGAGTACGAAGAGGATAAGCGTAAGTATGCCATGATCTGTACTGCCGAAGAAAAGATTGCTAAGATCAGCCCAGTCAAGTAAGACAGTGACTACCCTCAGAACCATATTAGTATTGATAGTGGCTGTAGCAGTCACCATTCCATCTTATGCCCAGATACGGTGGTCCAAAAAAGGTCTGCTATCCGCCTTACAGATAGCTGGTAAAGAGGGCAAGCACGTTTTTGTAGACACCTACACTACGACCTGCATACCCTGCAAGGTCATGGATAAAAACCTGCTAGATCGAGACCTCTCGGACTACTTTAATACCAATTTGGTATCCGTCAAGATAGATATGAATAGCCCAGCCGGTAGGGCCATTAAGGATAAGTACGATTTGGTCTTCCTGCCTACACTCATGGTGCTGGCACCCGATGGCAGCGTTAAATACAAGGTAGACAAGGTGATCCCTGCTACAGAGCTACTATATAAGGTCAAGCTTACGGTAGAGAAAAACGTACATTTTGAGGATGCCTCTATTGTCAGCAATAGCCCTATGCCGAGTAAGCAGAGCCGGTCGACCCGCCAGCCTACGGTCATACCACAGCCACAGTCGTCCACACTACCACCTGCCAAGGGCGAAACGTCTCCAGATGAGGTCGTCAGCGATGAGAAAGTCCTCTACGTCCTAGATGGTAAGAATGGTGATGTGCCGCCGGAGATTTTGCGGGCAGAGGCCTACTTCCGCATGGAGCTGGGCGATGGTACGCATAGGGCGGCGGCACGCAAGTACCTTGACACGCAGACAGACTGGTCTACGAGGGAAAATTTACAGTTCGTTTATGACTTTCTCTATGACGGCAAGGGTGAGCTTTTCGACTACTTTGTTGAGCATCGAGAAGACTTTGTCCGCCTAGTAGGGCCTACCGAAGTGGCTCGTACGACAGATATATTAGTTAGGGATAGGCTGGAGCGGGGCTACCCCAGGCCAGCCCTAGATGAGGCCAAGTGGCTGTATACCCTACAAGGCAGTGCCGAGCCCGCTAAGGAGGCGTTTAATTACTGCCTCGATGTCATGCTCAGCGAAAGTCGGGAGTTGACCTACCTAGAGCTTATCCCTCAATACTTAAGTGAAATCGGTCTTACCGACCACCGGCGCATACACGAGGCGGCCACCGTATTTATTAAGAATGGTAGACCACCTATAGCGGCCTCTACTTCAGACTATATATCGTGGCTAGAGTATGCGATAACCCTATCTCCTGATAAGCCATACTACCTGCAGACCTTATCCCACTTGTACTTGCTCAGTGATGACAAGCCCGCAGCTAAGGCTCACCTGCGCAAGGCTATTGATCTAGCCCAGGCCAAAGGCATAGACTTCACGCCTGACAAGAAGATCTTGCGCAAGGTTGGAGAGCTGTAGCTGATTTGCTTGTGCTGACCTTTACACCTTATCAGCGTCAATTTACCACCAACTGGGGGGTATACTTTAGCAGAGTTAGAATGATCGAAGTCAGCTTGCTACCTTTGTCGTCCACTCACCGTAGAATCGATATATGTTTAAAATCAATATTTATCTCAAGTTTGCCCTCATCGCCGTATTTCTAGGAGGAGGTATCATACTAGCATTTCTGTATGGGCTGGGGTATAGCATACTCTTGATCATTATAGGTCTAGTGCTGCTGGCCTCCTACCTACTACTCGGTACGGTACAGTCTGCGTCAGAGATGGTACAGATGCAGCAGTTCGATGCCGCTGAGCAAAGACTTAACCTTACCTTCAGACCACAGTGGTTGTACGTGACTAATCGTGCTTTCTACTACATCATGAAGGGTACCATCGCAGCACAGAAGCAGGATAATGATAGTGCCGAGGAGTTATTCCAGACAGCATTAAGCCTCAAGCTACCATCCGATAATGAGAAAGCTATGGTACTCATGCAGCTAGCGGGTATCAATGCAGGCCGCAGTAAGTGGAAGCAGGCAGAGTACTATTATCGAGAGGTTAAGAAACTCAACGTCACCGAGAAAGCCATCAAAGTACAGCTCGTCGAGTTTGACAAGGCATTTTCGCAAAGAGGTCAGGCCAAAGCAGCCCAGCGTCAAGGCGTAGGCCGGCGTGGTGGCCAGATGCAGCGTCCAGGTGGTAAGCGACGTCGACCTAAGATGAGGTAGCCTAGATGTTTTTTAAGGACATACCCGGTCATCAGCAAGTTAAAGATCAGCTCATAGCGAGTGTGATACGCGATCGTATACCACATGCCCAGCTTATACTCGGCCGCAATGGGGTAGGGCACCTACCACTAGCACTGGCCTACATCAGCTACATCATGTGCCTAGATAGGCTGCCGACCGATAGTTGTGGTGAGTGCAAGGCCTGTCAGAAGACCCACCAGTTTATACATCCGGATGTCCACTGGAGTATGCCTGTAATAGGGGTCAAGGATAAGCTGAGGCGAGAGGTGACCAGCAATGACTTCCTACCACAGTGGAGAGATATGCTCCGTGATCAGCCATATGCTACGATGGCTCACTGGATGCAGGAGATAAACAGCGATAATAAGCAGGCTGATATCAATGTCAAGGAGTGCAATACCATCATGCAGAAGCTGGGGCTTAAGTCCTTCGAGAGTGATTACAAGATACTCTTGATGTGGATGCCGGAGTACCTCGGGCAGGAGGGCAACAGACTTCTCAAGCTCATCGAAGAACCCACTGACAACACGATACTACTACTCGTCGCACAGGACCAGCAGCGCATACTCAATACGATATTGAGCCGGTGCCAAGTGACCTACGTGCATGATGTATCTGTCTCAGACCTGGCGGCACACTTGCAGACTAAACACTCGCTACCTGCTGATCAAGCGGATACCATAGCTAGAGCGGCCGATGGATCTGTATACAAGGCCTTGAGTCTGATGACGACGGATAGTATCGACTACGCAGGAGTCTTGCTAGAGTGGTTGAGAGTAGCATTTAAGGCAGACCCCGTGGCCATGCAGTCACTAGTAGACCAGCTCAATGGGTGGCCCAAGGCGCAGCAGCAGTATTTTTACGAATATGGTATAAGCTTCTTCAGAGAGTATATGGCGTACCTCATCAATGGCCAGCCTAGCCCCAGACTATCTACTGCAGAGCAGGAGACGGTAGAGAATATGCGCCGCATCATCGATCTAGACAAGGCGGAGTCGATCACCAACATCCTATCTGATTGCATAGATGCCCTCGCTCGCAACCTCAATATGCGGGTGCAGCTTATGGCACATAGCTTAACCATCAGTATGCTGCTTAAGTCCACAGAAAAAGTGGTAACATTGTATCGTATTTAGAAGAAAAAAGAGCCCTCGGTAGTGCCCGCTCTAGATAATGCCCAATATGCTGATTAATAGCTGGTTGAGGTCGTTTATCTGACTAGAGAGTATGGTTGCGATTCGCTACAGGGCTACAATATATAGAAGATGGGATGTAGTAGTTGTGGGTCAGGAGGCTCTCCTGATGGCTGTGGTAACAAAGGACACTGCTCCTCTGGAGGGTGTAATAAGCGCAATACGTATGACTGGATATCTGACCTAGACATCCATGATCCTAATGCATATGACATCGTTGAGGTAAGCTTTAAGCAGGGAGCACGTAAGGATTTCTTTAGAAATAAAATAGGTGCCGTAACTGGTGATATAGTCGTTGTCGATGCAGGCAGTGGCTACGATATAGGGCATATCTCTCTCAGTGGTGAGCTGGTACGCCTACAGATGCGTAAGAAGCGGGCCAAGGAAGATCGTGTACAGTACGACCTCCTCCGTATAGCCAATGCTAGAGATCTAGAGAAACTAGAAGAGGCACGACAACTAGAGCGGCCTACACTGGTAAAAGCAAGGGTCATAGCCAGGTCAATAGGCCTCGATATGAAGGTCGGTGATATAGAGTATCAGGCCGATAAGCGCAAGGCGACATTCTTCTATACTGCTGAGGGTCGGATAGACTTTAGAGAGCTCGTACGATCTTATGCCAAGGAGTTTAGGATCAAGGTAGAGATGAGGCAGATAGGCGCTAGGCAGGAGAGTGCTCGTATAGGT
Source organism: uncultured Saprospiraceae bacterium (assembly GCA_964389475.1). Lineage (GTDB taxonomy): Bacteria > Bacteroidota > Bacteroidia > Chitinophagales > Saprospiraceae > CAYMFD01. The sequence goes on along the minus strand of CAYMFD010000008.1, from coordinate 45,962 downwards.
GGTATCGGCTCATGCGGACGTGAGCTGTGCTGCAGCACGTGGCTATCTGACTTTAAGTCTGTATCCACCACTGCTGCCAGATATCAAAATCTGTCGCTCAACCAAAGCAAGCTATCAGGGCAGTGTGGTCGCCTCAAGTGCTGCCTCAACTACGAGCTAGACTCTTATATGGATGCTTTGTCAAGCTTTCCAAAAAAGGCGAACTACATCAAAACAAAGAAGGGTAAGGCGACCTTAGTAAAGACCAATATCTTCAAAGGATTGATGTTTTACTCTTACGTAGACCCTAAGAATCGTGGACCACTAGTAGCTCTTGATAAGGAGGATGTGAGAAAGATACTCTGGATGAATAAGCAAGATGAGCTACCAGAGGATCTCTTGCAATACAGCACAGTAGTCGTCGAGGATCCTAAAGAAGATGAGATCGAATTCGCAGATGTGACGGGTGAGATCGAACTACCAGACCAGAAAAAGAAACGTGGTAGAGGCAAGGGACGTCGCAACAAGTCTTCGCGCAGTAAGGGACGAAACAACAAGCAGTCTTCTGGACAGCCCAAGGCTGGTCGCAATAACAAGCCCGGTGACAACAAACCTGGCGATAAACCTAGCGGTAAAGGTTCTGGCAATCGTCGTCGCGGTAGAGGTCGTAACCAAAGGAATAAAAATAAAGGCAATGGAGGTGGCGCCGCGAAGTCAGAATAGACAGCTGGACCACCTACCCCATAGCATATAAAGATAATAAGCATGAAGTACGATGTAGTCGTCATAGGCTCAGGCCCTGGAGGATACGTAGCAGCCATAAGAGCATCACAGTTAGGTAAGACAGTAGCCCTTATAGAGAAGTATGCAACGCTAGGCGGTACATGCCTCAACGTGGGGTGTATACCGAGTAAGGCGCTGCTAGACTCGTCTGAGCATTATCACAATGCCACCCACAGTTTTGCAGAGCATGGCATCAATATGACTGGCACCAAAGTCGATATGAAGCAGATGGTTGCTCGCAAAAATTCCGTCGTTACACAGACAACGAAGGGTATCGAGTTCTTAATGAAGAAGAATAAGATTGACGTACACAATGGGGTCGGCTCGTTTAAGGACAGTACCCACGTCATAGTTACCAAGGCTGATGGTAGTACCACCGAGCTAGAGACGGCTAAGGTCATCATCGCTACGGGTAGTAAGCCGATAGCACCAGCTATGTTTAACTACAATAAGCAACGCGTCATTACCAGCACAGAAGCGCTTAACATCACGAAGGTGCCTAAGCGTATGGTGGTCGTAGGAGCGGGAGTGATAGGCCTAGAGTTGGGTTCTGTTTTCGCTAGGCTAGGTACCGAGGTTGAGGTCGTCGAGTATCAAGATAGGATCCTGGCCGGTATGGACAAGGACTGCAGCAAAGAGATGATGCGGTCACTCAAGAAGCTGGGGATGAAGTTTCACCTCAAGCACCAGGTAACAGCTACTAAGGCGACCAAGACCAGTGCCACTGTAACCGTACAGAAGAGAGACAGCGAAGATACCTTTGACCTAAAGGCAGACTACTGTCTAGTCGCCATAGGTAGGTATGCGTATACGGATGGCCTCAACCTTGAGGCTGTAGGTATCGAGACAGATGATAGAGGGCGGATCGCCGTCAATGACCACCTAGAGACTAATGTGCCAGGCATATACGCCATAGGGGATGTAGTACGTGGTGCCATGCTTGCTCACAAGGCCGAGGACGAAGGCGTATATGTGGCTGAGCTACTAGCTGGCGAGCAACCACACATAGATTACAATCTCATACCGGGTGTCGTATACACATGGCCGGAGGTATCCGCTGTCGGTAAGACAGAGGAGGAGTTAAAGGAGGCTGGCGTAGCGTATAAGGTCGGTAAGTTTCCATTCAAGGCCCTAGGTCGAGCACGAGCGAGTACTGATACGGATGGGATGATCAAGGTGCTGGCTGACAAGGAGACCGACGAGTTACTAGGCGTACATATGGTTGGTGCTAGAGCAGCCGACCTTATCATGGAGGCGGTCGCACTGATGGAGTTCAGGGCGAGTGCCGAGGATATGGCCCGCATATGCCACCCACACCCTACCTATACCGAAGCAGTCAAGGAAGCAGCACTAGCGGCGACTGGTAACCGTGCCATGCACATATAGAGACAGATAGTTATCAGCAGCAAGACCATAGAAATAGTAAACCGTAAGGCCAGATACGAGTATCATCAGATGGATGTATTCGAGGCTGGGCTCGTACTGCTAGGTACCGAGGTCAAGAGTATCAAGTCGGGCAATGCCAATCTTAACGACGCCTACTGCCTTTTTGATAAAGCTGGTAACTTGACGCTTAAGTCCATGTACGTCGGAGAGTACGAGTATGGTAATGTCAACAATCATGAGAGCAGGCGGGATCGTCGCCTATTGCTTAAGAAGAGCGAACTACACAAACTACTCCGTAGGGTCACCGAGAAGGGCCTGACCATCGTACCTTATAAACTCTACCTCTCAGATCGAGGCTTTATCAAGATCGAACTATGGCTAGCGCAGGGTAAGAAGGCCTACGATAAGCGAGATAGTATCAAGCAAAAAGATATGAAGCGGGAGATGGACCGAGTAAGAAAGCTATTGTAGTATTCCAGTAGTGGTTATGCTTTTCGTATCTTGAAGCATATTATACCTTTTCTGTTACACCCCTTCGTAGTACAGACTGGTATTGCATCCAAAAACCGTAAATATGAATAATACGATCAAGTTTGGGACAGATGGCTGGAGAGCCATTATCGCTAAAGACTATACAGTCGGTAATGTCAAGCGGTTAGCTGAGGCGACTGCCAAGTGGATGTTGCAGACGGGTAAGTCTTCTCTAGTCCTAGGCCATGATTGTCGCTTTGGTGGAGAGATGTTTGCTACCACGATCGCAGAGGTCTGCACCCACTTTGGTATCAAGGTGCATATGGCCAAAGGGATGGTCAGTACACCGATGGTATCGCTAGGGGTGGTACGCTTATCAGCAGATATAGGTATCGTCGTCACAGCTAGTCATAACCCACCTAGTTACAATGGATTTAAGCTCAAGTCATCTTTCGGAGGCCCTACACTACCAGATGATATTGCCGCTGTAGAGGCCGTGATACCTGCTACGCCTCTTGGGTTTCTAGACGGTCTAGATCGCAGACTTGAGGATGGACTACTAGAGTATGTAGACCTCGAAGAGATGTACATGAGAGAGGTCGAGGAGAACTTTGACCTTGAGGCTATACGCAACAGTCACGTTAAGCTCGGCTATGATGCTATGTATGGCGCTGGGCAAAATGTGGTGAGCCGTCTATTTCCAGAGGCTGCCTTGCTGCACTGCGATCAGAACCCTAGTTTCAGAGGACAGGCGCCAGAGCCTATCGCTAGAAACCTCGGCGAGCTGAGTAGCCTGCTGGCAGAGCGAGACGACCTGACACTGGGTCTGGCCAATGATGGTGATGCTGATCGTATAGGCCTCATGGACGAGCATGGGACATTCGTAGATAGCCATCACATATTGCTCCTCCTGCTATACTACTTACACGAGCATAAGGGGATGACGGGCAAGGTGGCCGTTACCTTTTCTGTCACAGACAAGATGAAGCGCCTAGCCGAGCACTACGGTATGGAGATTGAGATCACCAAGATCGGGTTTAAGTACCTAGCCGAGATAATGACAAAGGAGGATATTATCGTAGCTGGCGAGGAGAGTGGCGGGCTAGCTGTCAAAGGATTTATACCCGAGCGAGATGGTATCTGGATAGCCCTGCTGGTGATGGAGTTTATGGCCAAGACAGGCAAGGGTATCAACACCTTGATCGAAGAGATATATAGTAAGGTGGGTCGTTTTAGCATGGATCGCGATGACCTCCACATCGATAATGATAAGAAAGAGGCCATCATCGAGAAGTGCAAGGCGGGACAGGTAACCTCCATAGGTAGCCGGTCTGTTATACGTACGGAGATGATCGACGGGTACAAGTTTTACCTCAGCGATGACGATTGGGTCATGATCAGACCGTCTGGCACCGAGCCTGTGCTTCGCGTATATGCGCAGGGTACTACGGCAGCCGAGGCCCGACAGATCCTAGATCAGACACATATTACTTTACAAGATCTCTAGCTGGTCAGTGGACTATTTTAAGCCTCAGAGTATCTATCTCATTAGAGGTTGTGGTTTGGATAGGTAATTTGCTGTATCTTGCTAGCTACTAACTCATTAGAGACTACACTAAATGATTAAAATGAGAAAACTATTCTTTGTCGCCGTACTAGCGATTTGCGGAGTTGCACTTAATGCACAGGTACATGTAGCCATTACAGATCTAGAAGAGGGCTATACCAATAGTACGATCTCTTACCTGTCGAGCGGTGAGGACATCAATGCCAAGAGTAAGGATTATACACTCCTCAATAAGTCTATCGAGCAGGGTCATATAGATGTGGCTATGCAGCTGATAGAGAAGGGTGCTGATGTAAATCTACAGAGCAATAAAAAATCTCCACTGGTATTTGCCGTCAAGCAAGGCGACAAAGCACTAGTAGAGGCACTGCTAAAGGCTGGGGCTGATATGGAGTATGCATACGACGGGGAGCTGAGACTATGGCAAGTAGCTAACAAGGCAGGTCACGAAGACTTAGCGCTGTTCTTGAGAACCAAGGTTAATCGGTAGTACTCAGTAGTTGATACTGTTATCCTAGACTAAACCTCTGTCTCGAGCCTTATCACTCGTACGAGGTCTATCTTGGTGTTACTTACCTTTTCGAGGACGAAGCTATATCCGTCCTTTTCCATACTTTGGCCCTCGTCTGGTATCTCGCCAGACGTCATTACGATGTAACCACTGAGGGTTTGATACTCGCCTTGAGGCAGGTCTAGGTGGTCGTATTTCTCGTTGAGGTAGTCTATCTCTAGTCTACCGCTAAATAAGTATTCGTTATCGCCGATATGCTGCTCGATGTGTGATTCATCATCGTGCTCGTCCTCTATCTCTCCGAAGATCTCCTCTAGGATATCCTCTAGTGTGATCAGTCCAGCCGTACCCCCAAATTCGTCAACCACGCAGGCGATTCCCACATTGTCTTTTATAAATCGTAGCAGCAGGTCTTGCGCATTCATTGCCTCTGGCACGAATATCATGGCAATAGGCAGACGCTTGAGTGACTTAGGATTAGTAAGCAGTTGCTGGTGGTGTACATAGCCGATCACCTCGTCGATATCGCCGTCTACAACGACTAGGCGACTCAGGCGAGACTCCTTAAAGGCCTCTATCGCTTCGTCTATTGTCGAGGTCTTGTCTATGGCTACCACCTCTGTACGCGGTACCATGCAGTCACGTACCCGTACCTGGTTGAGGTTTAGCGCATTGGTCAAGATCTCCTTGTCGATAGCTTCCTCCTCAGTGATCGTATCATTGATATAGTGCTCTAGGTCTAGCTTGGTGAGGGAGTCTTGCGTCTCCTCCATCGATAGGCCCAGCAGCTTACGTATGAGTAGAGATGAGAGCGAAGTCATCATCCAAGCTGGTATCTGCAGGAGGGTCTTAAAGAAACTCAGTGGGTAACTCAGACGATAGAGTATCTCATTGCTGTATAGCCTAAAGATCGTCTTGGGTAGAAACTCACCGAATATCAGAACTACGATCGTAATCAAGACAGTAATGCCGAGCGATGTGACAAATGGTCTCTCGCCTAGGATAGATCCTACAGCTGGCTCTAGCAGTGACGTCATCAATATGGTGAAGATCACCAGACAGATGTTGTTACCCACGAGCATGGTGCCGATAAAGTCACGTGGTCGCTCGTATAGGGCGGATAGTATCTGCCCTCGTCGGCTAGACTTATTTTTGAGGACCTCGATCCCGAGTTTATTAGCTGACACAAAGGCGATCTCTGAACCAGAGAACAGAGCGGATAGTATCAACGATATTAAAATACCGAATAGTAGCATGTTACAAAGATGCTGCAAAAACCGATAGGGAGGTTTGTACCTTTATACCCTATGCTGATGAAACTTTTTCATGTCCATACCTGTGTCGCGATAGCCTTCGGATTGGTCCTGCTATGGCAACCAGAGTTTATACCTTTTGCAGAGGGTAACCAAGGGGCCGTCCATGTGAGTAAGCTCTATGGGATCGCCCTCTTTATTTTTGGGGTTATGTGCTATCTGATAGGCAAGGAGGTCCGTGATGTGGAGGTGTTTAGGAAGATCTACCTTAGTATCATAGCCCTATACATGATGTCTGGCCTGTACTTCGTGGCCCTGTATCGTGGTGGTACGCTGCCCAATCCCCTGGTAGGGTCGACGTGTCTTATATACGCTGGTCTAGTGGTGATCGCTTATATGAATGAGATCGTAGGTAAGCGCCAGTGAGGGTAGTACTCTTTGCGCCATTCTATACGGAGAGCCATAAGCAGTGGGCAGATGGGCTACATGAGCACTCTAGCCTAGATATAAGGCTGGTGACCATGCCTGGGCGACACTGGAAGTGGCGTATGCATGGTGCAGCCGTATATATGGCAGAGCAGGCGGCAGGGTTGCCCATGCCTGATCGAATCATCGTTACGGATATGATGGATGTGGCGGCATTTAGAGGTCTGCTGCCACTAGCATGGCGATCCGTGCCTTGCCTCTTATACATGCACGAGAACCAGATAACCTATCCATGGTCTGACAGTGATCCAGATGTATCGCTGCATAGAGACCGACACTATGGCTGGATCAATTATACGAGCCTGCTATCTGCCGATGCCGTTGCCTTCAATAGTCACTACCATAGGGAGTCGTTGTTGTCGGCATTACCCACATTTTTGGCTGCCTTCCCAGATTATCAAATGACGAGCCTGGTGGAGACGATAGCTGACAAGTCAAAGGTGGTACCGCTCGGATTTACATTCGATACTATCGTGGATAGAGCACAGCGAGAGCTACCTACCATCTTGTGGAATCATCGCTGGGAGTATGACAAAAACCCGCAAGACTGGTACGATATACTGTGTAGGCTGGGTAAGGGCTACGACTTTAACCTTATCGTTTGTGGTCCATCGTACAAGCGTTATCCGCCCGTGTTTGATGAGATCAAGGAGCGATTCGCTGGGCAGATCCTCCACTGGGGCTATACCGCTAGCCGAGTTGACTACCTGGATCTTCTAGCCCAGTCAGACATAGCGCTAGTTACGAGTAAGCAAGACTTTTTCGGTATATCTGTCGTAGAGGCTATCTACTATGGTGCCACACCGGTACTACCTAGACGACTAGCCTACCCAGACTACGTGCCCACGGATGACTATCCTGAGCTCTACTATGAGACTACTCTTGAGGCAGTGGAGACTATGCAGCGTATCCTATCAGATAGGCTTGATCAGCAACGAGACTTGTCGAGACTGGTCCGTGGCTTCGAATGGACGAAAGTTATCCATAAGTATGATGATTGGATAACCAACATTGGCTAGTGCTGTTACTAAGAAAGGAGTGTAGCTATCGTAGGCTATCTGTAGAATTTCTAGGTATGATATCGAGTATGAGGACAATGACCAGTATTGTAGAGTCACTAAGGCAAGAAAGTGTAAAGCTATCGGGTCGAGTGGCACATAGGTCGCTATCTCCACGTCCTATTCGTGATTACGATCCTCCAGTCAGTGGTTATCGAGAGGCGGCAGTAATGTTTTTGATTTATCCACGAGACGAAGAATGGTATACCGTGTACATCGAGCGATCTCGTAATCAGCCCAATGACAAGCACGCTGGCCAAATATCCCTACCAGGCGGTAAGGTCGAGTCCTCTGATGCTGACTATGCCGCAGCAGCATGTCGCGAACTAGAGGAGGAGATAGGAGTGCCTAGATCGACTGTAGAGGTGGTAAGGCCCCTCAGTGAGCTATACGTTATACCAAGCAACTTTATGGTCTACCCATATATAGGTGTCATCAACTACACGCCAGATTTTGTGCTGCAGCAGAGTGAGGTAGAGAGTATTATAGAGATATCACTTGCTGAGGTCAGAGCATTATCTGTCACGAGGGATGACCTCGACGTACGAGGCCAGGCGATGCGAGACGTACCGTACTACGACCTTAACGGGCATGTACTATGGGGTGCTACTTCTATGATCACGGCGGAGTTTAAGCAATTGCTAGATGACACCGATCTAGTCTAGGGATATCTGGCATATATACAACCAATTGACAGCATTGTACGACTTGTCGCTTCAGTCGTCGGCTGGGAATGCTTTGAATAGTCATAACTCAAAATGGAGCTATACATAGTGGACAACTTTATGGCAGAAATTCAATGGTTTAGAAAGCGTGTATGCCGATTTAAGCCAATAGATAGTTTTAAGTTAAACCCGAAGAAGGGTGCAAAGGCAGCGGTAGTAAACGACGGTGTTCAGCAAAAGTGGCGAAGTAGGTAAATGTGCGGTCCGCAGAGATTGCACATAAAATATTTTTTGCAATATCGTTGATGATGAGATCGCTAGAATTACTTGGTGACTTTTAATGATATCAAGGACGACGCAATTTACACGTACGAAGACCACGGTGCGACGAAGGAAGCATTTGCCTTACTCCGTCTTGACCTTTGGGTACTGTGGGTAAAGCCAAAGTGACAACAAATTTGGGTTTTTCTTAATGAGTATTTTAAGATTAAAACACTGTTAGAGACGCTACTATCTCTAGATTAATTGCCTATCCCACGATCTACTGATTTTGATATGCTATACCACTTTTGGGCAGTGGTCCGTATATCCTGATACAAAAAAGCCCCCATGCGTTAACATGGAGGCTTTTAGTCTCTAGTCTTAGGCCGAGGACCTTATTAGATTTTTGTAATACGTTGCGTAACCGCCTCTGTACCCGTCACTACGGTGATGGTGTAGAGACCTGGTGCGAGGTGTGAGCAATCTACCTGACCTTGGTTGTCTACGTATTGCTCTTGGTACATACTACCGTCGATACTCATGATGATCATCTTTGCAGTAGCATTTCCTACATCATAGTTAAGCGTATTTTCTACGATGGTTGGTCGCAGTTGTAATGTAAGCGCTTTACTCATCTGTATAGATACGATGTCGCTATGTGATGTCGTACCGTCGTAATCAACCTGCGCTATACGATAGTAGTTAATACCCTTGATAGGAGCACTGTGCTCTGCAGAGTAAGTCATCTCCTCATAGGTGGTACCTGCTCCTTCTACTCTAGCGAAATCCTCAAATTCACGACCATCATAGCTATGCTGTACGACGAAGTGGTCATTGTTGACCTCAGTTGCTGTACTCCACTGGACCTTGACATTACCATCATCTGTACGACGTGCCTCTATGTTAGAGAATTCGACGGG
>CAYMFD010000008.1:0-36522 GCA_964389475.1 uncultured Saprospiraceae bacterium | reverse complement strand
GCCCAGCCAGCTCTGCCATAAAGTAGGCATACATCAGCAGTAGTATGGCACCCTCCCATTTGGAGATTACCTTGCTGATACAGACGACCGCAAACATAATCGTCACGGCAACCATAAATACTAGGCTAAACGACAAGTCCTCAGTCATCTTGAGTGGCCCGAAGAAGCTACTGATGCCTACTACAGCAAAAGTGTTAAATATGTTGGACCCTAGTACATTACCCACGGCGATGGCGTGCTTGCCTTTGCGGACGGCACTGATACTGACGACGACCTCTGGCAGGCTCGTGCCTAGGGCGATAGCACCTAGCGATATGAGCCCAGGGCTGACATCGAGTGACGTAGCGATTCGGGTCAGAGAGTCTATGGTGTATACCGCCCCAAAGTAGACGAGGGCACCGCCTAGCGCAAAGAGCAGCCAGACCATCGATGTCGTCTTATCGCCATGCTCGGCTTCTTCTTCGTTGCCAGTGAGGCTACTTATCAGAAAGATAGCCAAGCCTAGCAAAAACAAAATCGCCTCCGCCATCGAGAATACTCCGTCTAGTAGGGTGAAGTACAGCAGAAAGGCAGACCCTATCAAGATAGGCATGTCGGTACGCATTACATCGTACGTCATCTTGATACCCTTGCCGATGTAGGCGGTGAGGCCTAGTACGAGCAGTATATTGGTAATATTGGACCCTACGACATTACCTATGACGACCTCTGCCTGGTCCTGCAAGACACTCACTATGCTAGTAGCTAGCTCTGGTAGTGATGTGCCGAAGGCTACGATGGTAACCCCGATGATGAATGACGGGATACCAAAGGCACGGCCTATTTTCTCCGCAGAGCCGATAAACCACTCACTACCGAGAATGAGAACGGCGAGGCTGACAATAAAGATGATATAATCCAATGGTGCTGTCTTTCGTTAATATGCCTTGCGAAGATAGAATTCTTTACTCTTGTTTCTTATTCGCTACCTTCGCCTACCTACGATAATCGTACAATTATGCAGGGAATTGATCCTAGTGTTTTACAGCAATTTATCATCGATGGCTTACACGAAGATGTAAGGGACGGTGATCATACGAGTCTGGCGACCATACCTGCCGATAGCCGTAGTAAAGCCCGCCTACTAGTCAAGGATGATGGTGTGATAGCCGGAGTGGAGTTTGCCGAGGCCGTCTTTAAGCACCTAGACCCTAGTGCCGAGATAGACGTACGTATAAAGGATGGTAGCGTTGTCAAGTATGGTGACGAAGCATTCTATGTGTCATGCAATACGCAGGCCCTGCTGATGGCAGAGCGACTGGTTCTCAATACGATGCAGCGATTGAGTGGGGTGTCTACTCTGAGCTATCGATTTGCAGAGTTGGTCAATGACCTAGACGTCACCATACTAGATACACGTAAGACGACACCGCTCATGAGATTTCTAGAGAAGTGGGCAGTGCGGATAGGTGGTTGTAGCAATTATAGAACGGGACTGTACGACTGGATCATGATCAAAGACAATCATATAGATGCATGTGGCTCTATCACAGAGGCAATAAGAAAGGCCAATGACTATAAAGTGGAGACCGGCAAAAACTTAGGGATTACCGTTGAGGTTAGAGACCTAACTGAGCTAGAGGAAGTCTTGCAGATCGGTCAGGTAACGCAGATCATGCTAGATAACTTCGAGCTAGATACTTTAAGAGATGCCGTTGCTATCATAGCCAAGGACGGTAGATTTAGATCAGAGGCAAGTGGTGGTGTTAACTTGGGTACAGTAAGAGCTATCGCGGAGACGGGAGTGCAATACGTTTCGGTCGGGGCACTAACGCATAGCGCGGGATCTTTAGACATGAGTCTCAAAGTTATTAAGTAGTCCGCTAGATCATTACAAAAGAAAAAATGAATAAAATAAAACTAGGTATTACACTCGGTGACGTGAATGGCATAGGGCCAGAAGTCGTCATCAAATCACTGGCTGAGGCTACGATGCTCAAGTACTTTACACCCGTAGTGTATGGTCATACCAAGGTCCTCGCACACTATCTCAAGCTGATGGAACTCCGCTCGCTAGATTATATGGCAGTGAGCAACATCAAAAGCGTGGCAGAGGGCAAGATCAATGTTGTCAATTGCTGGGATGAGGAGACGCAATTCGAACTCGGCAAGGCCACTAAGCAGAGTGGGCAATACGCCTTTAGTGCATTGGAGAAAGCTACCGAAGATCTCAAGGCAGGCCACATAGATGGTCTGGTGACGGCCCCGATCAATAAGCATAGTATGCACCTGGCAGACTTCCCCTATCCAGGACACACAGAGTACCTGACGGACCGACTAGAGGGACCGTCTAGCCTCATGATGATGTGCTCTGACGATCTGAGGGTAGCACTGGTGACTAACCATTTATCCATCGCAGAGGTAGCGACGTCTGTTACCAAGCAGGCCATACAGACTAAGTTAAAGACCCTGTATACTAGCCTCGTAGAGGATTTCGGTGTAGAGAAACCTGTCATCGCTGTACTAGGCCTCAACCCGCACGCTGGCGATGATGGCGTGATAGGTAGTGAGGAGGATGACTTTATCAAGCCTCTAGTGATGGATGCTAAGAAGCAAGGTAAGTTGGTCATGGGACCATATGCCGCGGATGGCTTCTTTGGTAGTACTCAGTTTACCAAGGTAGATGCCATACTGGCGATGTATCATGACCAGGGTCTTGCACCATTTAAAGCACTATCATTTGGCAAGGGGGTCAACCTGACAGCTGGCCTTAAGTACGTGAGGACATCCCCCGACCATGGTACCGGTTACGATATAGTCGGTCAGGGCAAGGCAGATCCATCAAGCATGAGAGCCGCTATACATCTGGCGATTGACACCATACGCTGCCGCACGCAGTATCACGCCGATAGAGAGAATAAGTTACAACCGACGGATAGGTCTAGGTCCAAAAGAGAGAGATAGCTATGACTCCTGAAGCTCGACGAAAATGGACGGTAGTAGCCGTCATTCTTTCCGTCTTGGTCATTGATCAAGCGCTTAAGATCTATATCAAGACTCACCTGTCGTACGGCGATGGATTTAATATCTTAGGTCTAGACTGGGCACGCATACACTTTGTCGAGAACAAGGGTATGGCCTTTGGTCTATCCTTTGGGGGTACAGTCGGTAAGTTAATACTATCAGGCTTTAGGATCGTGATGGTGGGTATGCTCATCTACATCATACGCGGTATTATCAAGACAGGTGAGAGTATGGGGCTCTTGTTGTGTTTTGCACTCATCATAGCCGGTGCTATCGGCAATATAATTGATAGCGCTTTCTACGGTATGTTCTTTTCTGAAAGCTTGTTTCATGGTCCTCCTGCTACTTTTCTGGCAGATGCGAGTGGTAGCCTTGGTTTTCTACAGGGCAAGGTGGTTGACATGTTTTACTTCCCTATGCTGCGTGGTACCTTCCCAGAGTGGTTACCATTCTGGGGTGGTGATAAATTTGTCTTCTTTAGACCTGTCTTTAACGTAGCTGATTCTGCTATATCTGTAGGCGTTATCAGCATATTGTTGTTTCACCGTCGCTTCTTTAAGAGCGAGCAAGAGACTAAGCCGACAGAGCAGGCAGCAGCAGAGTAGGGTTTATTGCGGATTGGGTACGCTTTTGTAAGTCTTACCTCCATCAACATAGAACAAAAGAAGGGCTACCCCGCATAAGCGGAGTAGCCCTTTTCGATTTAGTATCTTCTTACGATGCTACTAGTTAGCGTATCTGACTTTGACAGACTCACCGATCCAGCAACCGACATTTACCGACTGTCCTGCAGATACTTTACGCATAAAGCCTTCATCTTTTGTAGGCATCGAAGCCCTGTATCTAGATAGTCTAGAGTTAGCCTCCTCAGCGACACTACTGTCTATGCTCTTGGCATAGCTGTACTTGTCCATCGCTGCAAGTATGGCTAGGCGCTGGTTCCAAGCATCACCGCAGTTACGAGCGGTCGTACCGTACATGTCTCCTATGAGCATATATGGTCGGCCCCAGTTAGGCCTTGCCTTAGCCGCCTCTCTAGCTGTCGCTCTAGCAGCACCATACTTTTTCAGCTTTCTAAATTGTATCGATGCCTTGGAAAACAAGTAAGACGCCTTCTTGGCTGGGTCCGCCTCTTGAGAGATAGCCTCGTCATACTTAGTCACAGCCTCCTCGTAGTCACCATTATCGTAGAGCTTCTTAGCAGCAGCTCCAGGGTTATTGGCTTCAAATTCTGCTTGCAGTCTTGCATTTTCTGCTACAGCATACTTCTTCCACTTGGTTTCTAGTTCTGCAAGGAAGGGCTCAGAGTCAGGACATCCCTGTCTTTTTAGCTTAGCGATGACGGACTTAATCGTTTCTGGATCATCCGGGTTATCTTCATAATCAGGACGTAGCTTATCGACGAAGAAAGCACAGTCGAAGATGTCGTTTTCGATCTCTCTGAAAGAAGCATTCATGGCTGCAGCTGCCTGCTCGTAGTAGGCCGATAGTTGGTCGCCCTTCGCGATGTTATAATCAGCGATCTCGTTAAGTTCAGTGTAGACTGCACGGGTTTCCTCTGCTGTCATCTTCTCTTTCTTAAACCAGTCCACAGCAACGGCTGCATAAGGAGCAAATACGATGTACTCACTATCGTTACCACCGTACTCTACGGCTGTTTTGACCGCGTCGTAAGTCTTGCTGTATGGGCTGTTGACCGAGTAATATAGGTCGTAGGCTTTCCGACCGTACAGATAGCCGAGCTTCTTATCTAGGCAGTCGTCACCTGTACACTTTTTGATAGGTAGTACGCCATTTTTGTAGCACTCGATGGCTTGGTCATAAAGTGTTGCAATCATCTCTTTGGCTGTAGCCTTGTCTTCGTCAGTGGTCGCTTTTGCAAGACGATCTTTATATAGCTCTACGCCATTGAGGTAGTGGTAGTCTCTCTTACCATCGGCAGCAGGAGCTATTTCGTAGGCGATTTTCCATTGCTCGAATGCAAGATCATAGTCCTTTTGCTTATAGGCATCTCGGTAAATGGAGTGAGCATCCGTAGCCTCACTTTCGCGATCAGACCCGATCCATGTCTCACACTGACCGACCGCCATCAATGAGCTTGCCAGTAGGCAGGCAGTAGGCAGTAGTTTCTTCATTTTCTTAATCCACATAGTGTCGTAATTTGATTGTGTAGTCTCTTTATAGGTGTTAACCGACAGCTCTTGTCGATCTTTACGAGGTGCAAGTATAAAAATTATTGACCTCACATACGTTTTCAAGTAGCTTATGCTTTGGTCTTTGAGACGTATTTATGCTCTATCTTGGTTACTAAATGGATTTCCTTTAGTAGAGTTTTAACGAAGTACCATTTGTTTATGGGCCATTTTTTAGAGGTTTAGTATCACAGATATATGACTACACGTAATAAGTATTTGTTGGCTATCGTGCCCATTGCCCTAGTAGGTTTGGTCCTGTATAGCTTTAGTAATATCGTGATCTACGTAGTGATTGCGTGGGTGCTGAGTATGATAGGGGCACCTCTAGTACGCAAACTACGCAGGTATATAGGACGCAACGCTAGTGCTGTGGCCACGCTAGGTGTTTTTGTTCTTGGCTTTTTTTTACTGGGCTACATTTTTATTCCTGCCTTATTTCATCAGGCACGTAACCTAGCCGAGGTGGATTACGATGGTATCGTGAGTAGCCTAGAGGAGCCTATTAATGATTGGGAGGACTGGCTCATCCGCAGAGGCCTCATAGAGAATTATAATCTGCCCGTAGTTCCTGTCACGGAGGCACCCGAGGTAGAGGAGGATGTCGTATCTCACTACATCGAGCTAGATAGTATGACCAGTGGGTATGATACCATGATCGCTCCAGTCATACACCTCATGGTCCACGTCGATCATCATGATGCGCCGGTGGTGACGCCTGAGGTAGAACCTCACAAGACATTTTTTGATATTACCAAGGACCACCTCGTACGTGTATTCGATCCATCGATTATACCGAGCCTGATATCCAGTGTAGTAGGCAAACTGGGCAATGTGTTGCTGGGTATCATGTCGGTCTTTTTTATTGCGTTTTTCTTTTTGAGGGAGCAGGGCTTGTTCAATAATATGATCAGCTCAGCAGTCTCTAATCAGTACGAGGACAAGACCCATAACGCTATAGAGCAGAGTACGGAGTTGCTAGTGAGGTACTTTATCGGTGTGTTACTTCAGATTACGGTGGTGACGGTGTTTGTGAGCCTCCTGCTTTCTATTTTTGGTATTAAGAATGCTCTTTTGATCGGCTTTTTTGCAGCATTGATGAATGTGATCCCTTATCTAGGTCCGATCATCGGTGCCACTTTTGGGGTGATCATTACGGTCAGCTCCAACCTGGATGTGCCATTCTACGATGTGCTGTTGCCCATGCTGGTCAAGGTCATGCTCGTCTTTATGATTATGCAGCTGCTAGATAACTTTATTCTGCAGCCCACTATCTTTAGCAAGAGTGTGAAGGCGCATCCTCTTGAGATTTTCTTAGTGATACTGGTAGCAGCAGAGATAGGTGGCGTTGTTGGTATGGTACTGGCCATCCCGGTCTATACCGTACTGCGAGTGATAGGCAAGGTGTTTTTGAGTGAGTTTAAAATGGTACAAAAGATCACACAAGGGCTATGACGGTAAGTTATATGGCACGTAGCACGGATGACCTTGCTGGTATAGCTCGGCAGATACTCGCTGTGGTGCCGCCTGGTGCTCTGATCGTCATGATAGCAGAGATGGGTGCAGGCAAGACGACACTATCGCAAGCCCTCTGCCGAGAGCTAGGCGTGACGTCTGGGTTTAGCAGTCCTACTTACAGTATCGTTAACCAGTACAGTAGCGATGTGGGCGAGATATACCACATAGACCTCTATCGCCTATCCACGCTAGAGGAGGCGCTAGGTATAGGTATCGAAGACTACTTATACCCCAACGCATACACCATCATGGAGTGGCCGCAGCTCATAGAGCCTTTGCTGCCTGAGCGGTTTTGGCGCATAGACATTACGGTCGTAGAGGACGATCAGAGAATGGTGGTGCTTGATCTAGTGGATGTCACAATAGGCGACGTGAGTTAAGTCTAGGTCGTTGACACCTTTTGGCACCGATACTGCCTGTATATTTGCATCGTTTATTTGCGCAGACCTAGAGAGTTAATGCTACCCAAGACCACGAACAAGACAGACGCTGTAACCGCTAGTCCAGAGGCTGAGGCGGAGATGAGCTTCCTAGACCACCTAGAGGTGTTGCGCTGGCATGTGATACGTGCTTTAGCAGCTATACTCGTAGTTGCTTTGGCACTCTTCTCTGCCAAGAAGTGGGTGTTCGAGTCGATCATCATGGCACCTAAGCGGGCCGACTTTGCCACGTATCGTATTTTTTGTGCTCTATCCGAGACCTTGTGTTTTACCCCACCCGACCTTACGATCATACAGGTGGGTATGGCAGAGGCATTTTTGGTGAGTCTAAAGGTTTCGTTCTTTTTGGGCCTAATTCTGGCCTTTCCCTATGTCTTTTGGGAGATATGGAGGTTCGTTAAGCCAGGCCTGTATAAGAATGAGCAGACGGTCACGAGAGGTATCGTCTTTAAGTGTACATCGCTTTTTCTGCTGGGTGTATCGTTTGGCTACTACGTCATATCGCCATTCGCCATCAACTTCCTAGCTAGTTATGATCTAGGTATGGACATGGAGAGTACGACTACGCTAGACTCTTATGTGACGTTTATGACGATGTTTACCCTGCCCACGGGTATCGTCTTTCAGTTGCCTATAGCGGTCTACTTCCTCAGCAGAATGGGAGTAGTGACGCCAGCATTTATGAGGCGATTTAGACGGCATGCATTTATCATCATATTGATTACAGCTGCTATCATCACGCCACCCGATGTGATCACCCAGTTTCTGATAGGGGTGCCGGTGTATTTGTTGTACGAGATAAGTATTGGGATCTCTCAGAAAGTTGAGAAGCAGCGTCTTGCTGAGGCCAAAGAAGAGTAGACCATGAGTTACAGAGTATCTAGCAACCTTACATTCCTATTGCGTATTGCCATCCCTACGATGTGGTTTACCTTTTTCGGACTATTCGCCATTGCGTTTTTCGTGGCTGATCCGGAGCACATGCCATTGCTGTACAATCCCATGTTTAGGTGGTTTTACTTGCTGGCGTATGCAGTTTTTGGTCTCTTGATATGGCGGAGTCTACTGCAGCTATATCGCGTAGAGTATGACGAGCAGGGCATCTACGTGACCAACTATTTTAAGACGGTACGCTACGACTGGGATAGCGTAGAGCGAGTGAGTTCGCTAGGTCTGGGTATCTTGCGTGTCAACACTATCCGCCTTAAAGACAAGGGGCGATTCGGTAGAAAGATCAAGTACCTCGTCGCTCGCACCCGCTTTAATACTCTTATGCATGACCTGCCTCGTCTAGGCGATCACCACTCTCTTTGATAGCCATAACCTACTGCCTACCTAGTGCCATTACTTGGTCATAGATAGCAGAAAGATTAGCGGCCTTAGGATCATCGATACTAGCTGCTAGATCCATGAGCAGGTCATCTTGCCGGCGGCCTAGGGTCATAGCTTGGTGATAGTCTAGGTCAGGCCTAAAGGTCACTAGCCCGTATTTACTATAGTAATCTGGATACTCGGTCTCAAGGCGGAGTTCTAGTTTTCGTTTTTTGTTAAATAGCGGATCAGCGGTAGCGTCTCGCATCTCATAGAAGTTGTCGATAGCTAGGTCTGCGATAGCGTCCGTATGTGGCTTGCGTATGGATTGATACTGGGGCAGTATTGTGGACCAGTCGTGATCGTGTTGTGCTATCAAGCGGTCGAGCACCACGCAGTCCTCTAGGGCACAGTTCATACCCTGGCCATAGAAGGGTACGATGGCGTGGGCAGCATCGCCTATGAGTAGGGTATGGTTTACTAGCCATGGGTGGCACTTGATCATGCCTAGCGAGCTAGTAGGATTGTCATGCCAGTCTCTGATAAGGGTAGGCATATGCGCTAGTGCATCAGGGTAGTATTGCTCGAAGAAAGCCTGCACAGCCTCGTCGTCCTTGATGTGCTCTAGGCTATACTCTCCTTCAAATCGAATAAACAGCGTAAGGGTGAAAGATCCATCCGTATTGGGCAAGGCAATCATCATGTGCCCATCTCTTGGCCATATGTGTAAAGCATTGCGATCTATGCGCCAGGTGCCGCCCTCTCCTGCTGGTATCTCTAGCTCCTTGTACCCAGTATCTAGGTATTTTTGGCTAAAGTCAAATCGCAGTTGATTGCTTCTCTTCTGTATCGACCTCCGTACGGCACTACCGGCACCATCGGCGCCGAATATGATGTCGTACTGGTGCTTGAAGACATCTTCACCGTCTCTTACGTAGAGGGAGGTGTTATCTAGATCTACACGATCTACCTGTGTGGAGAAGTGGATGTTGAGCCCATCGATATCGTCTGCATAATTGAGCAGCTCGATGTTGAGGCCAGATCGGCTGACGCTGTTGATATACTCATCTTCTCGACCAGAGTATTTATACAGTGTTGTATTGCCATCTACATCATGTATGCGTCTGCCGTACATCGGTATGATGTCATCTAGGATCTGGCTATGTAAGCCTATCATATCTAGAGCAGATAGACCACGAGATGACAGCGCCAGGTTGATAGACCGGCCTGCATCTACATCGCTCTGCCGCATGTCAGACCTCCGCTCCCATATGTCGACTCGGTAACCCAGTTGTGATAGCCTGATGCCTAGGAGTGTGCCACAGAGGCCTGCTCCTATTACTCCAATTCTCTCCTTGCGCATACTCTCTTAATTGATGACCGCTTTCTTGTCAGTAGTATAGTATGCTGCGAAGATAGCTAGACGGCACGTATGGCTCGCCAAGGTAGCGTCATAAACTCAAGCTACTACCCCCGCTGTCGGGTCCTGCTCACCTCCTCGCCTATCACCTCTAGTGATATGCGATCCTTAGCTTGTAGGGTAGTGCCGGTCCCGTCCTCCCACAGTCGCTTGTACTTATCGTGGATGTTGGTCGGTTGTTTTTCGCCATTGATCTTGAGAGATTTGCCGCTGAGCTCTACCGTATTATTGCGGTCTATTAGCAGTAATCCGTCTCGATTGAGGGCATCGCCTAGTTTGTCAGATACGGTGCTGCCTGTATTGCCTACTAGGTCATCTATTTCGATGTCTAGGTCTCGCACCTGCCCGAAGGCATTGCTCAATAGACTGTCGAGTTGTAGATCTTCGAAGAATTGTCCGATCTCTCTAGCCTGACCTTGTAGATCTGTGGCGAGTGAGTCAAAGTCTATCGACTCTACTTGCACCCTGATCTGTGCCATGCCTTCGTTGACGATAGAGTCTATACCTAGCTGCTCTAGCAGATTGGGTAGGGAGTCGATTACACCCTCGTAGGGCTGGTAGTCGTCGATATCTATCATCTGCTCAGTGACTGTGGTGTCACCATTGATGATGGTAGTCGTCTTGGTTATCACCTTGCCCTCTTGTGCTGTGGCAGTATGGAGTAGCATGACGAGTGCTAGCAATCCTGTTATTATATGTCGCATCCTTTATGATTTGGCGTAGACGGTGGGCCTACTGGGGTACGACGGTAAAGGTATTACGGGCGGTGACGAGAGATTGCCAGATTAATAAGACTTTAACGGTATCAGGCGTATTACTTGATGATGTCGACTGCTATGATCTTAACATCTTCCTTAGGCCTGTCACCACTGTTGGTAGCTACAGAGCTGATCTTATCGACAATATCGAGGCCCTCACGTACCATGCCGAAGACGGTATAGTTCTGATCTAGAAAAGGGGTGCCGCCCATCTCGATATACTTGTTACGTATATTTTCTGGATACTCGATACCTAGTCTGGTCGCCATATTGTCTAGGGTACGTTCGTCTACGGGCTTGCCATCGACGATGTAAAACTGTGAGCCACTAGACATCTTTTCAGGGTTGACAGCGTCGCCTTGCCTAGCAGCAGCTAGAGCACCTTTGACATGCGCATGTTCGGTAGAGATCTCTGCGGGTACCTTGTAGCCAGGACCACCCGTGCCGAGGCGCTGATTAGGCTTGGCGTCTTTGCTCTCGGGATCACCACCTTGGATCATAAAGCCGTCTATGACTCTATGGAATAGTAGGCCATCATAAAACTTCTGCTCCGCTAGTTTGATAAAGTTATCTCTATGCTGCGGCGTATCATCAAATAGCTCGCATATCATATCACCCATCGTCGTACGTACTTGCACGAAGCATTCTTTGGGAGCCTTAAAGACAATCTCTTTTTTGGTCGACTTTCTTTTTTTGCCCTTTGTCACGGTGAGTGTGACGACCTGCTTACCGCTCAGTAAGTAGGTGTGACTAGGGTTAGCCTCTGTACTTACATTGCCATCGCCGAAATTCCACAAGTAGGTGTCAGCAGGTTCTCCTGATGGGCTAAAGTTGACTCGTGCTGGTACACGATCCTTGGTACTTGCCATGCTAAAGTCGGCGCTAGGTCGAGAGCAGCTAGCTAGTAGGATTACGGCGGCAAAGGCAGTGATTAGGTGTCGCATGTGATAATGTCTATGGTTGATTGAGGGGCTAGGTGTATGCTTAGTTGAGTATCGTTATAGTCATTGCGACATCCTTGATGGGTCGATCGCTCTGGTCTTTTTGCGCTTGTGCTATCTTATCGACCACGGTCATACCTTCGACCACCTCACCGAATACGGTATAGTCTGCATCTAGCATAGGCGTACCTCCTACTGATAGGTACTTGTCTTTTTGTATTTGAGAGTACTGTATGCCTTTCTGCTTTTCAAAGTTAGCCAGGCTGGCTTCGCTCTGTGGCTGACCATCTACGATGTAGAATTGTGAGCCGCTTGATTGTTTGAGCGGATTACCAGCACCACCCTGTCTAGCCGCCGCCAGCGTACCTCTAAAGTGAGGAGCACCGATCTCTGCATCGACCTTGTAACCTGGTCCTCCCATACCTAGTCGTTGACCAGGCTTGGCGTCTCTACTGTCAGGGTCACCACCTTGGATCATAAATCCATCAATGACTCTATGGAAGAGTGTCCCATCGTAGAAGCCCTCATTGGCGAGCTTGATAAAGTTCTCTTTGTGCTTAGGGGTGCTGTCATACAGCTCTACTTTGATGTCGCCGTAGTCTGTTTCGATCAGTGCGAATGTCGGCCCCTTCTGGCAACCTACAAATGTGAGGGCTACTATTGTAGCGACTAGATATCCCGCAATCTTCTTCATATACAGTTTACTTGTAGTGTCTTTAATGAGCACAAATCTACAGTGTTTGCCATGCATTGCACCCAATAGCAGACAAACATATTATCTTTTTTTGTAACACGTAGTCTTGCTTTCAGAAAGTAAGTACAGAACTAGGGTCGATAGGGTGGCCGTTGTACCACATCTCGAAGTGTAAGTGTGGGCCATCGGACAGGGTCCCGCTATTACCGATGATGGCGATCGCTTCTCCAGCCCGCACCATTTGGCCTGTTTTTTTGAGTAGAGCAGCATTGTGCTTGTAGAAGGTAACTAAGTTGCCCTGATGCTGGATGCCGATCGTATTGCCAGTCTCTAGTGTCCAGTCTGACTGTATCACTACACCATCGCTAGTAGCTACGACGGGTGAGTCCTTGGGGGCTAGGATGTCTATACCTAGGTGGCCACTAGCTAAGTCGTAGCCCGCACTTATCGAGCCACGTAGCGGGGGCAGTAGTACGAGCTGCTGGAGATTGCGAGCTTCTGAGTTACTTTTCACGGTCGACTTACTCACACTATCGATCCGAGCAGGCATAGGCGCTGCTACCTGGTTGCTGATCAGTTGAGACTTGTCGCCATCCGTAAGCATAGACATGAGACCTCTAGTGTAGGTCTGCTGGGTCTCTAGCTCTTCTTTGAGTATGTCGACCTGCTGGGTAAGCTCTACGAACTCACGATTTTCCTTGATCTCGCCATACCCAGGTACGACACGTCTCAGTGGTGTAAACCATATCGTGCTGATGATTATGATACTTATCAGGACGATTACACCTAGTAGTATCAGATACATCTTGAGTGGGGTAAGTTTGTAGCTCCTTACCTTGCGGAGGGTCTCCTCCTCTAGCACATCTACCCGGTAGACGTCCTGCAGGCGGTCCCCTAGTGGTCTGATCTCGTCTTGTTCTATGTTCGTCATTGCGGTATACTCAGGCTATATAACTTTGCATGCAAGAACACTTGGCAACAAAATTTTAAAATATTTTTGCGCAAAATTAGTTATTAAGTCCGTTGGCGTAGGTGGCTGGTATGGTTTATGACCCCTAGGTCGTGATGCCAGTGACATCGAGCTAACGATTTTCACACTGTCTGAGTACCGCTCAACTGTAGATACTACGTCATTTGATTACACGATTTCGATTTATAATTCTCTTTCTAGCGGCTGCCATAGCCCTGTCGTCTTGCGTCTCTAAGAAGCGCAAGCGTGGTGAGGATGTGAGTAAGTTTAACAAGTTTTATCACAACCTCAACTCTAAGTACAACGGTATATTCAATGCCAATGAACTGATGGAGGAGGCCCACTTTAGGCTTGAGTCTACGCATAAGGATGACTACTCGCAGATACTACCTGTATTTCCCTACACCGTATCCGCTAATGCCAAAGCCGTAGCACCAGAGATGGATATCGTCATCGAGAAGGTGACCCGGGTGGCGATCGTGCACGAGGTGGGCGAGTACGTAGACGATGGTTATGTGATGATGGGCCAGGCACAGTTTCTCAAGCAAGACTACGAGACCGCTGAGGAGACGTTCGAGTACTTTAGAGAAGAGTTTAATCCCAAGAACCCGTATGGTCGTGCATTCGAAAGCAAAAAGAAGTCGCGTAAAGAGCTAAAGAAAGAAAGGGCAGCCAAGCAGAAGGAAAAAGAGAAAAAAAGAGCAGAGGATAAGAAGGAGAGAGAAAAAGCAAAGAAGCTGCGAGACAAGGAGAAAGCCGCTGAGAAGAAGGCTAGGGATAAAGCTCGGGAGCAGCGTGAGAAAGAGAAGAAGGCGGCGCGAAAACAGCAAAAGAAATCTAGTGCAAAGTCCAAGAAAAAGAAAAGAGGCAAGCCAGGAAGTAAAAAGCGACCTGCCAAAACCGTAAGTCAGGACACTACATCTACCATCGCCAAGCCGCCTGTCAAAAAGGTAACCCCCAAGGTAGAAAAGCCTACCAAGGAAGAAGAGGAGGAGGAAGAAGACTTAGATGATAAGAAGAAGGAGGAGAAGATCCCACAGGACGAGACGGAATACAGCGAAGGCCTACTATGGCTAGCCAAGACCTATATCGAGAGAGATAACTACAGTAGCGCTGACTATATCTTAAAGCAGCTAGATAAGCGTAACCTCAAGCCCCACGTGAGAGAGGAGATAGCCCCAACGATGGCCCACCTATACATACGTAAAGGTGACCTAGACCAGGCGATCCCCCACCTAGATGCTGCCATCGAGACGTCGGGTAGCAAGAAGGCCAAAGCGCGGTACGCATATATTACAGGACAGATACAGCAGCAGCTAGGCAATCGTGAGGCTGCCATGAAAGCCTTCGCTCAGGTCAATAAGTATCGACCATCTTTCGATATGCAGATCAATGCAGAGTTGTCTGAGATGAGATACGCCATGGAGTCGGGTGAGCGGTCAGCAGATAGTGTCGTCAAGGCACTCGAGAAGATGCTCAAAGAGGCCAAGTACATCGGTTACGAAGATCGTATCTACTACACCATCGGTACGATCAAGGAGGAGCAGGGCTTAACAGCAGAGGCCATAGCAGCCTATACCCAGTCCAATATTAATAACACCGCTAACGCCTCGCTCAAGGTCGAGTCGTACTATGCTATGGCGCAGCTCACATTTGAGCAGGAGGACTACCTCAACAGTAAGTACTACTATGATAGCACGCTACAGTCGATGCAGACTACTGATCTACGTTACGAGGAGGTCCAGACACTGGCGGATAACCTCAAGGATATAGCCTACAACATCGAAGTCATCGTACTACAGGATAGTCTCATAAGTCTAGCACAGTTAAGTGATGAGGAGATCAGAGAAGTCGCCACAGAGATAGCTCGTAATAATGCAGCCGCTGAGCCCGAGAGCACTATCACAGAGACCGCACCGGCCAAGGGTAGCAGTAGTGATAGGATCTTTGGGACGAGTGACAACTGGCCTTACAGTGTCAAGCGGGTAGAGCGAGGTAAGCAGAAATTTAAGAATAAGTGGGGCGACATACCGCTGGTAGATAACTGGCGTCGATCTGCATCTATCAATGTAGGATATGATGATGAGCTGACGGGTGGCAGCGATGCGCCTAAGGAGATAGAGGTGAGCAAAAAAGAGGTGCAAGAGGTGCTCAAGAGTATACCTCGTAACCCTAATGAGATCAATGACGCCAAGCTCAAGCTACAGAAAGCCATGTTCGACCTAGGTGTACTGTATCGAGATAAGTTACAGAAGCAGGATAAGTCAATAGCCACACTGGAAGACTTGCTGACTCGTTTTCCAGATACGCAGCACAAATTAGACGCCTACTACAGTATATATCTCTCGTACCTCGAGTTAGGAGATGAGGCCGGTGCCGCTAGGTATCTAGCAAAGATCGATGCCGAATTTGGCGATACGAGCCTCGCTAAGCGTCTAGCTAATCCTCAGAATGCAACCAAGATGACGGAGGAGGAGCGAGTGATGGCCTTTTATGAGGATACCTACGATCTATTTGACAAGGGACGATACGAGCAGGTAAGTGAGCGGGTCAATACAGTCAAATCAGCATATGACAATGACTACGGTCTAGCACCTAAGTTTTCCCTACTCAATGCTATGAGTGTCGGTAAGCTTAACGGTAAAGAAGCGTACAAGGCAGCCCTATCGGACTTGATTACTAGACATGCTAATACACTAGAGGCTACAAGGGCCAAGGAGATCTTGAGATTTCTAAAGGGTGATGACGAAGCCTTTGAGCAGCTAGACATCAAAGAGGTTGACGATATCTTTAAGAAAGAAGACGAACGACGACACTATATACTACTCATCACCAATGGAGTAGGCAACGATGACTTCGTACAAGCCAAGATCGCCGTCAGTAACTATAACAAGAAGTACCACAAGCTAGACAAGCTACAGCTCAATGAGTCTTTCCTAGATAAGGAAGCAGGCACCCGAGTACTACTGGTGAGGCCATTTAAGGACAAGGCCAAAGCTATGAAGTACTATGATGAGGTCACCAAGGCCAAAGAGGAGTACGTAGGTCGTGGAGATCTTGACTTCGAGCTCTATGCTGCCACCCAAGGTAACTACCGGCGTATAGTGCAGGAGCGGTCTACAACCAAGTATAGAGTGTTCTTCTCAACCTACTACTTAGGTCAGCAGGATTAAGAACCTACTTTAGGCTCTCACTGAACCCTCAGGTAGTCGGTGTTAGATATCAGCATAAGGTTACCTTTAATGGGTATGGCTGCTGGTCTGTCGAAGTGAGGACTAAAGGCGCCTTGGTAAAATTGCATTGACGCTGCAGCGAGCTCCTCTGTCCTAGCAATCGTGTTGTAGATAATGACGCCGTCTTCCTTGAGCAGCCCCTTAAGCTGGGCCACGAAGGTCTCCGTCCAGAACTTACCAGGCACCATCTGCCCGATAAATATGTCCATGGTGATAATATCAAACACTTCGCTGCACTGCTCTACATAGTGTGCAGCATCAGCTTGGATTACAGTCATATCTGTAGCGATTTCATCGAGTACATACTTGCTAGCTAGATATATAACCTCCTCGTCTAGTTCTACTCCGGTATAGTGATATCGATGACCCATTTTCTGGAGCATGACGGGGATACTAGCTAGGCCTAGCCCGAGGACGAGTACCTTTTGCTGGGGCTTATCAGCGAGGTTCATCTGGTCAAATACCCTCTTAAAGTTAGCGTACTTATCCGCCCAACTATAGATAGCATCGTTGGTCGAGAGCTGATACCGACCACCCACTATGGATAGGTGTAGGTCATCATTAATCGGTGATGCTACACTCTCTACATGTACCTCTGTGATATAGGATAGTAAGCGATTAAACAAGTGCATATACCAGTCTATGGTGTAATCTGTAGCGCAAAGATAACGTGAGCTGAGATAGCATATTTAGGGCCAGCCAAGAGGTCTTATCGGTAGTGATAATACCTGATCTCATCTTTTTTAGTAAAAGGATGAAAAAAAAGAAAATCATTTTTCCCGACATAGAAAATCACTGGTCAGACGATTACAAATACATATAAAATGTAATGTGTTTTCGTATTAAAAACGGTGGTAATATATCTATGTCCTTTGGCTGGTTTTTTGGTCACTACGTAGTGCGATGGAGTAATAGTGTCTCGTCGTGAATGGACCTTAGGTCATGCAGTAGTCTATTTGATCCCAGACTTCTGAGTGGCTTTTGATCCTCTATTAAAATTGATCATTAATCAAGTTGTCGACAATAGTCGAGGATATTCAAAAACCGTTTTACATGAAAAAAGGATTACCATCACTTAGCCGCTACGGTGAGGTGAGCAAGCACATTGCTAGATGGGTACTACCAGTACTCTTAGCAGTATGGTGCTCGGGGCAGATCCATGCACAAGTACTTGGTACATTGGAGTGTGATTGTCTTGCTGGCACCTCACTCGACAACCCTATTTTCGGGGATGTCATTACCATTACTGGCTCTACTTCTGGAGTGACTTACACGGTTGTAGAATCAGAGGGCTTATTTGTTCCTGGTTCTGACCCTCTTATGCCACTACCTCCTGGAGTTACTTTAGATGAGGTGGGTACGACTGGAACTTACAGACTAGATGCTGTAAGACGAGAGAATACCTCATTTACCATAACGGTGTCAGATGGTACTAACGAGTTCATGCGTAACAATAGCCACTTTTGCTTTGTGCCTCGTACCGCTATCCAGGGAGACCTAGGTAGTTGTATCGATGTCCGTAAGGCATATAGCCTAGACATACCCGCTGCACAAGTTCGTAACGTAGTGTGGACGGTTACAGGCGGTCAGATGATCCCTCAGAATGATACGATGATTCAAGTCTTATGGCCCAGCACCGCTGGCGTAGGTACTGTTTCTGTTACTGGTGAGGCGGCTACCAATGAAGACCAAGTAGGTACATATTGCGACTTTGATGAGACTATCGAGGTCAATGTCATGGACGAAGAACCGATCGTTTTGGCATGTAATAACAGCCTTAATATCACGATGGGTCCTAGCTGTGAGGTAACGCTACTACCATCTACCTTTTTGCAGGATATGCAGTTTGATGATTCTAGCTATGATCTCGTACTACGTGATACAGACACAGATACCATCATACCTACCAGTACGCTAGATGGTAGATACCTTGATAAGGTAGTAGAGGTTAAGGTTATACATGAGTGTAGCGGTAACAGTTGCTGGGGTAATATAGTCCTCGAAGACAAGTCGGTACCAATGTTAACCTGTGGTGATACATTGACGGTCAACTGTGATGACGCATTAGACCCATCTGCTACGGGATTTCCTACACCAGCTGGTAGCAATGTGACGCAGATAGATGATAATACCTTCTCCGTAGATGGTTTTGATCAGTGCGGAGGATTGACGCTAGACTTTTATGACAATATCACTAGCAACTTATGTGTAGGAGACTTTGCTTCTACCATATCTCGACAGTGGCAGGCAACGGACGAGGCAGGTAATACCTCAACGTGTACGCAGGTGATACAGGTACGTAGAGCAACATTTGAAGATCTTACATTCCCACCTATCTACGATGATGTGCTAGGTGCCACTAATGGCGAGCCTAGCTTACAGGCTTGTGGTAACTGGCCCACAAACGATGAGGGTTATCCGCACCCTGACTTTACGGGAAGACCGATGGGTACATTCTGCCTCAATGTCCAAGTGGATTATACAGACCAGTTTATCAGTGGCTGTAGTGAGCAGTCATATAAGATCAAGCGTAGATGGCAAGTAAGCGACCTATGTGGTTCTGGTAGAGACTCTGTCTACAACCAGATTATCACTGTTGCTGACAATGATGCGCCAGTTGCTAATGCACCCAATGAATTCGGGGTGGGTACTAATGTGCTAAGCTGTGATGCGGAGATTAATCTCCCTCCACCTAATCTCATCTTTGAGTGTAGTGATTGGGATTACCAAGTAAGTTACAAGCTAGTAGATGATAGCAATGATCCTTTCTCTTTCAGTATCACGGATGGTGTAGTACGTAACAGCGATGGGACTTACACGATCCAAAATGTACCTGCAGGTCAGGATACGGTATGGATTATCTACACGCTGATGGATGACTGCGGTAATGTAACTCAAGTATTTACTGAGGTAGGCCTCATCGATGAGGAGGAGCCAGTGCCTGTATGTGATAGATTTACTTTTATAGCGGTTAACGAGGAGGGTATAGCCTTCGCTGGGCCTAGTGCCTTTGATGACGGAAGCCATGACAACTGCTCTCTAGATAGTCTTGACGTACGTCGTATGGATAGCGCCTGTGGAGAGACCAGTGCATGGGGCCCTAAGGTTAAGTTTTGCTGTGAGGACGTAGGTAATACGGTCATGGTCGCGCTGAGGGTATTTGATGCCTCAGGCAATAGCAATCAATGTATGGTCGAGGTAGAGGTCCAGGACAATATAGCGCCTGTATTTACCAATAAGCCAGCAGATATAACGATCAACTGTACGGAGGATGTGACATCGCTAAGTCGATTCGGTACGGCTACAGCAGAGGATGTATGTGGTGTTACAGTCACTGAGACTATAGATCGTAGCAATAGCAGATGTGGAGAGGGAGAGGTAGTACGTACGTTTACGGCTACGGATGCCTTTGGTAATGCAGTAACATGTATGCAGCGGATTACCCTGACGAACCTTGATCCATTCTTTATCAATAGAAACAATCCTAACGATAGTAGAGACGACGTCGTATGGCCACGTAACTATAGTACCAATAGTGGCTGCCTAGCGGGCGGTCTAGAACCAGAAGATCTTCCATCTGCATTTGGGCCACCTCAGATATTTGCTAATAGCTGTAGCGAGGTAGATGCCACCCACGATGACGTGGTCTTCCAGTACGTCGATGGTGCTTGTTACAAGATATTGAGACAATGGACTATTATAGATTGGTGTCAGTTTAACCCCTTTGCGCCTAACGCAGGTGGTAAGTGGGACTACACACAGGAGATCATGGTCACTAACAGTAATCGACCTACAATCCTTACGGGCTGCGACGCTGATGATGCGACGATCGTGAGTGCAGGTAACTGTAGAGCTTCGTTCTCTATAGGTGCTACAGCAACAGATGACTGTACGCCGTCTGATGAGCTGTCATGGTCATATACCATAGATGTAGATGATAATGGTACCGTTGACTTTTCTGGAGCTGGCAACACCTTCTCACGTACGTTAGACTTTGCCTCAGTGCGAGTAGAGTGGACAGTAGAGGACCAGTGTGGAAATATCAGTACATGTGATGCCCTATACGTCATCGATGACCAGAAGAAACCTACTCCATACTGCCTGAGCGAGATAGTGACGGTCATCATGGAGAATGACGGTACGGTGGCTATCTGGGCCAGTGACTTCGATAACGGATCGTTTGATGATTGCTCGGATGTTCTAGTCTCTTTCTCTGACGATGTAGATGATACATCTATCCAGTTTACCTGTGATGATGTGTCTAATGGTATAGAGGAGATGATACCTGTCGAGATATGGGTTACGGATGCCAGCGGTAATCAGGACTTCTGTACAGCGACATTGACACTACAGGATAATAGTGATGCATGTAGAGACTCGATAGTAGTCGATTCTACAGGTACGATCAACCGAGTTGCGATTGCCGGTAGAGTAGCTACTGAGGATAGCCGACCACTAGATCAAGTGGAGGTTGTCATAATGGCTAACCTACACGAGTTCCCTGCTTATGAGATGACTGATCCTGATGGTAGATATGCTTTCAGTGACCTACTCGATGCTAATGATTATGTGCTAGAGCCTGTCAAGATTGACGAGGCAGACAAAGGTGTATCAACACTTGACCTAGTCATGATACAACGTCATATCCTGGGTATGGCACCACTATCTAGTCCTTACAAAGTGATCGCCGCAGATGTCAATGACTCTGAGTCTGTCACAGGTGCTGATATAGTTGCTCTACGTAAGTTGATCTTGGGTATCACGGATCACTTTGAGAACAATGATCCATGGAGATTTGTCGATGCAGGTCAGGTATTTGATGATCCTAAGCGACCATTCCCATACAATGAGCGACTGGGTTACCAGCAAGTCATGACAGATATGGGTGCTGCAGATTTCGTCGCAGTCAAGATAGGTGATGTCAATGGTAGTGTAGACCTAGGCAATGTCAGTGGTGACGAGGCGACTAGTAGTAGGTCAGCTATACAGCTAGACGGTAATGTCGTAGAGTCTAATGGTAACTACTACCTAGAGGTCAGCAGTGATGCGATCGAAGATCTAGCAGGTATGCAGTTTACGATCAAGTATCCTGAGACAGCAGACATCAAGTCGATAGATAGCGATGTGCTAGACATATCAGATGATAATATAGGATGGAGTAGTCTACAGGATGGTATGCTTGCAGTAAGCTGGAGTAAGTCTCAAGCGGTAAGCACACAGGATGGTGATGTACTCTTTAGAATCGAGTTAGGCGGTACCACGGGTGATCTACCTACCATCGGTGATGGTCTGCTAGACGCTGAGGCGTATACTCTAGCTGACAATCAGATAGAGACAGTAGACATAACATATGGTCGTGGAGGTGTAGAGCAGATCACAGCTAATAGGCTGTATCAGAATGTACCTAACCCATTTGATGCCGTAACGGTCATCTCATTCGAACTCGCAGAGGCTGCCCCAGCCACACTAAGCATCTATGATATCAATGGACGATTGATATACCAGGTCGCGAATGACTACAGTGCAGGTATGCACAGTATCACTCTCGACGTAGATGCACTACAGGCTACGGGCATTCTCTATTATCAACTAGACTCAGGATCATATACAGCCAGCAAGAAAATGGTGGTTATCAGATAACGGTTTTTTGGGATTACGCTTACATCACTTCGGTGATGTAAGCGCCTCTTGACCGACTTCTGATTCAATTATTTTAATAAGAAAACCGTTATAATAAATATTTCTACTATGAAACAGTCATTACACAATAGCAAACTGACGCCTGCGCAAGGCTGGGCTTGCTGGTTGCCCAAGATAGTCGCCTGCATGGCTCTATGGATGGTCGCCCAAGTCGCCATAGCGCAGACTCCAGATTGTAATACGATTATGGCCTGTAACGATGGTGTGCAAGTCTCAGTCGATGAGTTTTGTACAGCAGTTATTACGCCTGACGTGGTACTAGAGGCTATGCAATATGACAATAGCTTTTACGCTGTTGAGCTAAGAGACCAAAATGGTGTCGCACTCAGCTCCAATGTCCTCAATGGTTCGCACATAGGTGATACTATTGAGGTCAAGGTTACGCTGATAGGTTGCAGCCTTTCGTGCTGGGGTCACATCGTTGTAGAGGACAAGTTGCCACCTGTATTTGCCCCTTGTGATACTGTACGTGTACAGTGCGAGACTGATACGGATGTAGGAGCTCCAGGTATACCTTCTCCCCTAGCTACAGATGCCTGTGGAGGTACGATCACATATACACATGCTGATAATAGGACTGTAATGGCGTGTGGTACACCCTACAGTGAGATGATCGTCCGTAGATGGGTCGCTGCTGACCCTAGCGGTAACACCGACTCTTGCTCGCAAGTAATCCTAGTACGTAAGGCCGAGCTTGCAGACGTAGTCTTTCCACCTAGCTATGACGATCTACCAGGTAATGAACCATCTTTCACTTGCGATAACAACCTGATTTTCGATGAGGATGGTACGCCATCCCCTAACTCTACAGGATTTCCTACAGGTGTTGAGTGTAACAATATACAGTACTATTACACAGACGTAGTGTTCGACCTATGTGGTGCCTCTCTCAAGGTAGTACGACAGTGGGTCATCATCGACTGGTGTACAGGTGCTGAGCGAACGAACTTCCAGACGATCAAGATAGTAGATGACGTCGCGCCTGTATGTGCAGGGACTGGCGATTCTCAGTTTATCAATATACCTACTGATGAGGGTGTGTGTACAGGTACTTTTGATGTACCGCCTCCTACTGTTGTATTTGAGTGTAGTAGCTGGACCTACAATGTAGGTTATAAACTCAGAGACGAAGATGGACAACCTTTTGTAGATCAGATCTTTGACAACGTTGTAGATAATGGTGACGGCTCTTTTTCTATTACCGACTTACCGATGGATACAACCTGGGTAGTGTATAATATTACTGATGATTGTGGCAACCAAACTATGTGCTTCATAGAGGTGGTCGTCGATGACGAGGAGGCCCCTAGTCCTATTTGCGAAGGATTTACCAATATATCACTTGACCAGGTAGGATGGGCTGACCTATTCGCTGAGAGTGTAGATGACCATAGTTATGATAACTGTGCCATCGATCGCTTTGAGGTACGTAGAGAGACGACGCCTTGCGGCTTCTCTGATGACTTGATGTTCGGTGAGAAAGTCAACTTCTGTTGCTCTGATATAGCTAATAACCCCATACGTGTGATTATGCGTGTCTATGATGAGTCAGGTAATTTCAACGATTGTGTGGTCAATGTCACAGTACAGGACAAAATGGCTCCTGAGATTATAACCTGTCCGCCTAATGTGCAACTCCAGTGTGAGCAGGATCCTCGTGATACTATGCTTACAGGTGGTGAGGACTTAGTAGTTGCCAGTGATAATTGCAACTTGACGATTACGAGCTCTATCAGAGGTAGTGTCGGGTCTTGTGGTACAGGTACTTTGACGCGTACATGGGTAGTTACTGACCCTCAAGGTCGTACGGACGAGTGCAGACAGACGATTACTGTAGTGGATTCTGATCCATTTGACGGTACTGATATTTCGTGGCCTGGCAATGTCCTAGACCTAGCGTGTACGGTCTCTGACCTCACACCTGAGGAGCTAGATAGTAAGCCTACTCTGACCAATACGGACTGTGCTGATCTAGCTATGTCGTATGATGATGAGACATTTTACAATGCTCCAGATGCTTGTGTTAAGATCATAAGACACTGGAGAGTAGTAGACTGGTGTGCGGGTAGTTCTAGCAATCCGGTATTCTACGAGTATGATCAGAAGATCGAGATCAAGAACTCTGATGCACCAACCTTCGAGTCAGGATGTACGGATCAGACGATCAACCCTGAGCCAGGTAACTGTGATGGTGAGGTAACCGTAGCGATTACAGCAAGCGATGACTGCACACCTAGCAGCGATCTCGACTATAGCTATACGATCGATGCAGACTCTAACGGATCTATCGATATAACGGGTACAGGTAGCACCTGGACACGTGTATTACCTGCAGGTACACACACCGTCACCTATACGGTAGTTGACGGATGTGACAAGGAAGAGACATGTACGTTTACAGTGAGAGTTATAGACAATAAGGCGCCACAACCTATATGCCTAGGTCAAGTGACATGGGGCATGGGCGAAGATGGTAGAACCGAGATATGGGCTTCTGACTTTAACCTCAAAAGCACAGACGAGTGCAGCGCTGACAGCTTGCTGAGATACTCCTTTAACGAGCAGGGTACACAGCCAGCACTAGAGTTGACGTGTGATGATCTAGTAGATGGTGTGGGTAGCGTTATCGAGCTTGAGGTATACGTGCTTGATCCAGATGGTAACGTGTCTTTCTGTGTCGTAGAGCTATTCCTCCAGGATAATCAGAGATACTGTGCAGATCTAGGGACCCGTACCGCACTGGGTGGTTACATCACCAATATAGCAGGCGGTGGTATCCAAGATATCGAGGTAGAGCTAGTCAATACGACGATGAATGAGGAGACCATGAGTATGACCAAAGAACAGGGTGACTATATGTTTGATGAGGTCAACTACTACGACGGTTATGAGGTGGCTCCATATAAAAACGATGATACTGATAACGGTGTGAGTACGCTAGACTTGGTGCTTATACAGCGTCACATCCTTGACGTACAGCCGCTAGAGGATCCTCGTCAACAGATCGCTGCCGATATCAATAATAACAAGTCGATCACAGGTGCTGATGTAGTAGAGCTGAGAAGCCTCATCCTGGGTAAGACTAGCGAGTTTGGCAATAACACCTCGTGGAGATTTGTCGATGCTAGTCACGATTGGGACGAGTGGAACTTTGCGTTTGACTTCCCTGAGGCGATTCATCTTGAGGAGGTTTATCATCAGAAAATGGATGCTAACTTCGACGGTATCAAGATCGGTGATGTCAACGGATCAGCTAGCATAGACGGTCTAGGTGGCAGGTCTGCCGCTACAGTGAGTCTAGTGGTAGACGATGTAGCCTTTGATGCAGGTGATCTAGTACGCATAGATGTCAAGGCCGGTGACCAAGAGGATCTATTAGGTCTACAGATGGCCCTAGACCTCGGTGATCTTTCTTACGAGTCCGTAGAAGGTATCAGAGGAGATCAAGTACGTGTCGATGGTGGTGTACTACTAGTAGCACTTGATGCTGCTATGGGTATGTCGCTAGTGCCTAACCAGACGGTCTTTACCATTGTAGCGCGAGCTACTAGTACGGGGACGATCGCTGATCAGATTGCTATCAATGACAAAGTAGCCCTATCTACAGAAGCATATGACATGGACGCCAATGTAGCGGATATCAACCTAGAACTAAGAGGTGCCGGAGCTCGTGCCGAGGCTGTAGTACTAGAGCAGAATACACCTAATCCATGGGGAGATAACACTATCATTACTTACAGCATCCCAGTAGACGGTGATGTGGTACTGACCATGTATGACCTAGCTGGTCGACAGGTATATCGAGCTCAGCAGTATGTAGGTGCAGGTACACATAGTATCGCAGTGACTAAAGATCAGATAGGCGCCTCTGGAGTGATCTACTACCGTCTCGATGCAGCAGGTGCTAGTATCACCAAGAAGATGATCTTGATCGACTAACGAACAAGAGATACTTAGAGTCGATCAACATCATGCTCGAGTAGTGTGATCTTGCATAGCAAGGGATCACGCAACGGTGTGATCTTGATCGACTAACGAACAAGAGATACTTAGAGTCGATCAACATCATGCTCGAGTAGTGTGATCTTGCATAGCAAGGGATCACGCAACGGTGTGATCTTGATCGACTAACGAACAAGAGATACTTACCGTCGATCAAGATAATGCGAGTGTCTGATACGCTTAGAAAGAAACCCCATTAACTTTTTGGAGCTATCAAAGCCAAAATGAGAATATATTATGGGATTAGCTGGATGCGAATACTCGCATCCAGCTCTTTTTAATTATGCCTCATTGTTATTGCTCTCTAGGTTGAGAGCAGTGTTTATAAATCTAAGTAGAGCGATAGCGGGCAATGATCTGACCCATGGATATCGTTTTCGATCGTACTGTCCTTCACCTTAGCCCATAGCGCATCGTCGACCAAGAAGTAGTCGATTCTCCAGCCGGCATTAGTAGCTCTAGCTCTAGTCCGCATGCTCCAGAAGGTATACTTTTCTTCTTCGGGGTGTAAGGTTCTCCAGGCATCTTTAAAGCCTTTGCTAAGGATATAGTCTAGGCCATCTATCTCCTTTTGGGTATAGCCTGAGGTCTTATTGTAGTTGCTCTTATCGTTTTTGAGATCGATGCTCGTATGCGCTACGTTAAAGTCGCCGGTAACGATGACGGGCTTTTTCTTCTTGAGGTCCATGAGGTAGTTGCCAAAAGCCTGATCCCAGGTAGCACGATAGTCTAGACGCTTGAGTCCCGAGCCACTATTGGGTACGTATACATTGACTAGGATGAAATCTCGGTACTCTGCAGCGATGACGCGTCCCTCCTGATCGTGTTCCTCGATACCTATATCCGTCGATATGGACAGAGGTTTCGTCTTACTGATGATCGTTACGCCACTGTAGCCTTTTTTAACCGCAGCATTGCTGTAGATATGGTAGGACTCTAGATCCTTAAGCGCTTCTGCCGTCTGATCGGCCTGCGCCTTGGTCTCTTGTATACAATAGATGTCTGCTCCGCTGTCTACCACTTCATTGACGAAGTTCTTCTTGACGGCTGCTCGTACGCCATTGACATTCCAGGATGTTATTTTCATGAGGGGTATGTAATGATTAATATGGATACAAAGCGAGTCAACACTTTGTTGCGCTAGCAGCGTCGTCTTAGTGGATTAATCTTGTCTAGCGAAGACGCGTCTAAGGAGGTCAGACGTACGTTGGTTAAGATCTGTACGAATGCCCATTTCTTTTTTGGCAATCAGACTGTAGAGACCATCTAGTGCCTTACCTGTCACGTGATCTGCTAGATCAGGGTTGAGCGGCTTGACGAATGGCAGACTATTATATTTAGCCACAGCATCACCGTAGTAGTCTAGTGCTCCGAACTTGTTGAGACTTCCTACTACTGAGGGTTTAAACTCACTATACAGGGCATTGCTGGTCGTATTGGTGAGGTATTGCGTGGCTGCATTGTTGTCACCCATAAGGATGCCCATCACATCATTAAATGAGAGCGAACGTATGGCACTTACGAATATGGGGCTGGCCTTCGTGGCAGCATCTTCGGCACTGCGGTTGATACGCCGGATGACTTCTTCCTCTACATTTTCGAAACCTGGAATAATCTTGAGCTTATCCATCACGGTCTGTGCCTCTGCTGGTAGTGCGATTTTATAGGCTGACTGCAGGTAGCCGCCGTCTTGAGACAGTCTAGTTACAGCCTCTCCTACACCTTTGTTGAGAGCCTCCTTGAGACCATTGGCCACATCAGCATCAGATAGGGCTAGTTGGCTAGCGCCGTCTAGTACTCTCTGGAGATCAGCTGGGTCGCATGATAGCGTAAAGAGTGGTAGTAATATTAGTAGGATGTACTTTTTCATAATGATGTTGTCTTGTCGATTGTAAGATAATACTGGTCTTACTAGGGGGTCTTACTTCACTTTTGTAGACGTCATATCGATTAGGGCGGTATGCACGGATAATCTAAACCCATCTAGGCGGGTCCATATCGGTCTTACTACGCCGTCATAGGCTGAGATGTCGTTATAGTCACCAAAAAAGATGTTCTTATTGGGCTTAAAGCTTTTCTCACTCACCTGCATGTTGGTAAAGCTCTTGCCACCATCTTGAGAGTACGCCAGGTACACATCGGTCGCTGTGTCATCATGATGGCGTCTATCATAAAACACGATGTATATGTAGCCCGTAGTAGGGTCCACATCCATCCAGCTAAAGAACTGGTGCTTGCCCGCAGGGTCGTCATTAACTCTAGTCGGGCTCGACCAGGTGAGACCACCATCCACGCTGCGAGCTAGCCATATGTCCGTATCGTCGCTGCCACTGCGCTGGTCGCTCCAGTTGATATAGAGGTTGCCACTATGAGGTCCTGCACTGGCGTCTGACTCAAGTATGGGCATCCCATTGACGCGTCCTATGCCGGGTATGCTTAGGTCCCAGCCTCCTATCTGGTCACTGACGACGATGTCCTCATCTAGCCAGGTAGTACCACCATCTGTAGAGCGGTCTAGATATATGATGCCGCCCATCGACCAGGTAACTACGATCGTGCCATCGGCCAGCATAGTAGGTACAGCACCCTCTGTGGTGTCATCACTGTCTATACAGTTGCCCTCGACTTGTGAGATACTGATGGGCTCACTCCACGTCTGACCGCTATCCATTGATTTGCTAAATAGTATTCTACTACGATCGGTCGTGTCTTCGCTACCGTACTTGTCAAATTCTGTCCAGGTCATCAATACCGTATTGGTCGTACGGTCGATGTGCAGCCATTCCTTGTCTTGGTCTCTGTCACCTCGTATTGAGGGGTGTGTACCGCCATTCCATGTAGTACCGCCATCTGTAGATCGCTGTACGACGATCCGATCTAGAAATTCTGGATCTACGTATGCCTTACCAGTGGGATTGCTCAGATGGGCAAAATATACCGTACCATCGTAACCAAATCGTACCACAGGATCACCGTATACACCATATGGGCTCTTCATCTTGTCCTTGCTCCAGGTCTTGCCACCATCGAGGCTTACATAGATATTGTCTAGGATAGATCCTGCAACGATGTGCTGCGTATTAGCGGGGTTGATGGCAATGGACGGTTCGCACGGTCCTATGAAACCTGGTGCCCCATGTATCTCCACGTTGGTGGGGATAGACGCAGGCCCAGCTACGGGAGTAGAAATGCTGGCCTTACGCTGGCAGCTACTCGCTACTAGGGCGAATAGGCCCAGTAGGTATATTAATCTTCCCACGACGTGTCTTTGTGGTTAAATAGTCCAAATCTAAAAGTGAGACCGGCTGTAAAGCTATCAGCAGCATTATCGCTCACATTGGGTATGTCGACATTTTCCATGTTGGTAAATCTGTAACCAGCTGTCGCTACTACCTTAAACCATCTAGCCAGGTTGAGCTCTATGCCTATGTCAGGCGACACAACAAAGAATCGATCGTCGAACTTAGTCGTACTTGTGTTTTCGGCCGTCAACTCACCTCCACCTGCACGTACGCTTATGTAGGGATGTATGAGTTTGTGACTTTTGTAACTGTAGCCTAGCCATACACCTCCGTGACTCATCTCTAGATCATAAGAGGCACCGTCTATCTGTAATGTACCTACATCAGATCCCATGCCATAACCACCGATAAAGAAGTCGTTGATCAGCAGTCCGCCACCACCACCGACATCGACTATTGCTTGGTCATTAACGGTGCTATACTCGACGATGGGCCCTCCGAAACCGCCAAATCTTATGTCTGCTTTTGAAAACAGGGTCTCGGTCTGAGCAGTCATGAGAGATGCCATCATGAAGAAACTAAAAAGTAAACTGTACTTAATCATGCGTATGTGTTTTGGTAATAAATCCTAACTGTTCTAGGTGCTCCCAAAAAGTGGGATACGATTTAGAGACGACACTAGGATCATGAATTGTTACAGGACCGAGTAGGGCTAGAGGCGCCATCGCCATCGCCATACGGTGGTCATGGTAGGTCTCGAATGATGGATAATCCACTACCGCCTTACCCTCCTGCATGTAGTATTCTTGCTGGCTTTTTTTGCTAAATCGTGCCGGTAGTTTACTCAGGTAGGTTTGCACCTTGGCGAGTTCTGTTTGCATCGCTGCGATTCTATCTGTCTCTTTGATCCGTAAGGTTTGTAAGCCGCTGTATAGTCCAGATACGCCTATGCCACTGCACATGGCCATGACCGTCTGCGCTATGTCTGGGCAGTTGATAAAGTTGTACTCGATCATGGACTTGCGACTAGCCTCGGCGTCTTTAGTGATACGTATACCTCCCTCCTCGTAGGTCGTATGTACTCCCACTTGGGCAGCGATATCGGCCATCTTATGGTCGCCTTGTAACTGCTGATCAGATAGGCCGCCTAGGTAGATGTCTGCAGACTCAGCTATGGCTGCTACGCTGTAATAGTACGAGGCTGCAGACCAGTCCGCCTCCACAGTATAGCTGTCTGTGATATACGCCTGCGATGGTATGTCTACGGTGTGGTCATCGACCCATCGATAGACGCAGCCGAAGTCTTGCATGATCCGCAAGGTCATCTCTAGATAGGGTCGAGAGACGATGTCACCAGCTAGTGATATGCGCAGGCCCGCAGGCATCTTAGGCGCTATCATCATGAGTGCCGAGATATACTGGCTGCTGATATTGGCGGGGATAGTTAGCTCTTTCTGATACCTAGTCTCATCGTAGTGACCTATACGGAGTGGCGGGTATCCCTCCTCGCCTAAGTAGTCTATGCGAGCACCTATAGATCTAAGGGCATCTACTAGAGGGCCTATGGGTCGCTGTAGCATCCTGTCAGAGCCTGTAAGGGTTTGCTCACCAGGCCGTATGGCTAGGTAGGCGGTCATAAATCGGTACGTCGTTCCGGCATGACCAGTGTCAAGGGTGCCACTCGGTGCTTGTAGTAGTCGAGATAGCGTCACGGTATCATCGCTGTCCGAGAGTCCGTCGATGCTTATTGGTGACTCGCTGAGGGCATTGATCAGTAAGGCCCGATTAGAGATAGACTTAGAGCCACTGAGGCGGATACGGCCTTCAATATTTTTACTCGGGCAGTGTAGCACTAGCATATCCGTCATGTCTCCGCTAAAACTTAAAGCCAAACGATGCTTGTATGCCTAGGTGTAGGTCTCTGTCATCACTGACGATTATACTATCATCAGGATTGAGGTCATTAAGTACGCGATCTACGCTATTGTCTGTAATATCTAGGAAGCCTAGCTGACCCCTGAGGCCGATGTAAAATCCTTTATTGATAAAGTAGTTGAAACCACCTATTAGACCTACATCAAATCTATTGATGGCCTTATTGGTCTTTTCGTCTTCTGTAAACTGATAGTAGCCACCCGCTACCTTGGCGATGCTGGTCGTCTCACCATCTACGATCAGTACGATAGGAGAGATAGAGGTATTAAATCCACCGGGTATATCTGATCGATAGTTATAGTCTAGCGATTGAGTAAATCGGATGCCCTCGGCATTATCAAAGGATGTGAAGTCAAATGTACCTCTACCTGTGGGTTGCACTAAAAGTGAGGCATAAGCACCCCCGTATACTTCCCACCGTTTGCCCAGCTGAGCAGAGATCATGGCAGGTATGGTGATGTAGGCATTTGATATGTCTAGATCTTGATCAACTAGTCCCCGCTCTACTCTAGTTATGTCATCCTCGAGATAGATCTTGTAGTAGCCATCACCATCATAACTGTACGATGCTCCATTCTGGATATAGAGGAGCTCTGTTTTAAATCCTATAATATCAGTAAACTGATAGTCCCATGTGATACCAAAGTGAAAACCCGTCGAAAAGCCGAAGTTCTCCTGGGCATTCTCTAGATTGAGGGTTTCTCCGCGAAAAGTACTACCATTAAGTCCTGCTCTGATTCCAAACTTATAGTCCTGTGCATTAGCCGTGAGGCTAGCCATTACGATGACTACAAGTAGTGCTACCTTTCTTATCATTATATCTATTACTTAGCTACTCTCCGTCATGCGGTGTAGGCGATTATACTATCAACGGCCAAAGATAGCTG
Organism: uncultured Saprospiraceae bacterium; assembly: GCA_964389475.1. Classification (GTDB taxonomy): domain Bacteria; phylum Bacteroidota; class Bacteroidia; order Chitinophagales; family Saprospiraceae; genus CAYMFD01. The sequence continues at coordinate 4,276 of CAYMFD010000008.1, read as the reverse complement.
CCTGTGATTGTTGCCAGTGTTAGTAAGGCCTTAATTTATTACTTTAGGTAGATCTAAAAGCCCCAGTCGTAACTGTCTAGTTCGATTAGACATAGCGACAGCAGGTCGATACTGTCTTTGATGTCTTTTTTATGTGCCATCTCTATCACTTGGTGTAAATATCTGCAGGGTATAGATATAGCACCTGCTATGCTGCCACCGTTAGCATGCCGCTGTAGACCCGCTGTATCGGTCCCGCCAGCCGTCAGTACCTCCAGTTGGTAGGTGATGTCATTATCTTTTGCCACCGTCTTCATGTAGTCGACCATTCTGTAGTCACAGATAGTCGCCCCGTCCATGACTTTGATAGCGGTCCCCTTACCTAGGTGAGTTACCATCTCGTGCGGCGCTGCGCTAGGTAGATCGTAAGCCATCGTTACATCTAGGGCTATACCAAACCTAGGGTTGACGCCGCTAGCCGCTGCTATGGCACCACGTAGGCCTACCTCCTCCTGCACGGTAAAGGAGCCATAGATAGTATAGGGCACTTTTTTGCCTTCAAGCTTGCGGAGAGTCTCTATTAAGATAAAGACGGATACTCGATTGTCGATCGATTTGGCATTGACACAGTCGCCCATCTCTATCAGCTCTCGTTCACGTGTGATCGTATCACCGATGCCTATGAGCTCTTTGACCGTGTCCACTGGTAGACCTGTGTCGATGAAGTAATCGGTGTTTTTCGGCATTTTGGTCCGTTCTTCACTCGTCATCACATGGATGGGCTTGGTACCCATCACACCGATGATGTCCTCCTTGCCATGGATAATGACGCGTTGCGCTGTCAGAGTTTTAGGGTCAAATCCGCCTAGAGTAGTAAAGCGAATGAAGCCCTTGTCATCTATGTGGGTGACCATGAAACTGATCTCATCCATATGGGCTGCGACCATCACGCGTTCTTTCGATTCTCCATGCTTGATGGCATGTACGCTGCCCATGTTATCGATGTGTACTTCGTCAACCAGTGGGCTGACCTCTTTTATGATGAAGTCTCGGATTTGTTTTTCATAACCTGGAGCACCTGGTACTCGACAGATATCTGCTAGTAGGGTAGTATTGATCACAATAGAAACTGGATGATTTGAAATAGATAGTGTAAAGGTACGACTTCTTTAAAGTCGTCGAAGTGATAACGAGGTTAACAGTGGTCAATAATGCGGAATTACAATGGTCTTAACGGTGCTATCACTTATTGTCTTTTCAAAAACGAATATACTTGTAGAATGAAATGGTTAACTACACTTGTGATTTGTTGCTACTTACTGCCAGGCCAAAGTCAGGTTTTGGTCTCGCAAAGTAAAATTGAGAAATGGATCAAGATCCAGCTTGATTGCCAGGCAGATTTACCAGATCCTGTGGCTTTCGCTCAGCGTATGCAACGTGACCACAACATTACCACTGACAAGGCTGCTCAACTCAGTGTCCCTGATCCTAGAACCTTATCTGCAGCCGACCAAAAGCTGTACGCCATTATCAAGCAGGGTTACCAAGAAGAACTCGACGCCAAGATATCAAAGTATGCTGCCAGCTACGGACTGAGTATCCATGACTACTACGAGTTACAGCAGATCTATGATAATGACCCTTCTTTTCGCGAAAAAGTGGCGACGCTTACTGTTATCATCAAGGAGGAGAGAGCTCAGTATGCTCGCTAAAGTGTCTTAGCTACATCGGTTTTATAGACCCACCGCCTCTGCTCTGGCGATCGTAATTAACCTGCTCGGGTGACCCCCCGTACATAATAGATGAGCCGCTAGAGGCCTGTCCTTCGAATGATTCTGTGGCGGTTACCTTGATAGAAGCGCCGCTACTAGAGCTAGCGTATACCTTTTTAGCTTCTAGTCTAGTTGCATTGACGCTTGCTCCACTACTGGCCTCACTCTTAAGTGTGTCTGTATGGCCGCGCAGTCTGCTGCTAGCACCGCTACTCACCTGTACCGTGGTCTGCTTCGTGTCTAGTACGAGGTTAGCGCTGCCACCGCTAGAGCAGTTTATGCTCAGTGCTGCTGTTTCTATCGCTTCCTGCGACTGTACCATGGCGCCACCTGATGTAGTGATAGCTGCTATCTGTGTGTAGTAGAGGCTGATCTCAGCCGTACGAGTCATACTTCTCGATCTTGACTTACGCCAATTGATACTGACAGTTTCATTTTTTTGATCGATGCTTATATCCTTCTCGTCTCCACTTGTTGATACGATTACAGCGTAGTCCTTATCGCTGGGGATTAGCTTGACATTAAACGACCCTCCTACAGTGAGGTCTGAGAATGAAGTAAGGGGTATGGACTGTGCGGCAAGGGCAGAGACTATAAGCAGTGAGAGTAGGCATGCAATAGCTTTCATAATTGGATATTTTGACAATTGTGTGTAGGGAAGGATCGCTGCAGTCTACTTCAAATATATCTTATCTTTGCCACACCACCAGTATAACAAGTGTATATGACCACAGCTACGGCAAATGGAACTGCGCAAAGCGTCCATAGTAACAAGACAGATCAGTATAAGCACCATGACTACTACGGTATAGATGCCCTACTCAGTGAGGACCACCTGCTAGCGCGGGAGGCTGTACAGCAATGGGTCAAGCAAGAGGTGTCTCCTATTATCGAGGACTATGCTAACAGGGCAGAGTGTCCGCACCACCTATTTAAAGGCTTGGCGGAGATTGGTGCCTTTGGTCCCAGTCTGCCAGTAGAGTACGGTGGTGGCGGTATGGATGAGATCGCTTATGGTGTGATCATGGCCGAGCTAGAGCGAGGTGATAGTGGCGTCAGGTCGATGGCCTCTGTCCAGGGGTCGCTAGTGATGTATCCTATATATCGCTTCGGTAGTGAAGCGCAGCGACAGAAGTACCTGCCCAAGTTAGGTAGCGGGGAGTATATCGGCTGCTTCGGCCTTACAGAGCCGGATCATGGTAGCAACCCGAGTGGTATGACCACTAACTATGTCGAGGATGGTGACCACGTCATCCTCAACGGTGCCAAGATGTGGATCACCAATAGTCCAGTAGCTGACGTCGCTGTAGTATGGGCCAAGAACGAGGCCGGTAAGATCAAAGGGATCATCGTAGAGAAAGGCATGGAGGGTTTCTCCGCTCCTGAGATTCATGGCAAGTGGTCCTTACGAGCAAGTATTACTGGAGAGCTAGTATTCGACAATGTGCGAGTACCTAAGGAGAATATCCTACCCAATGTAGAAGGCCTCAAAGGTCCACTAAGCTGCCTGAGCAAGGCCCGCTATGGTATCGCCTGGGGAGCCATAGGCGCTGCACTGGACTGCTACGATAGTGCTCTGCGTTACAGCCTAGAGCGAGAGCAGTTTGGTCGCCCTATTGGCGGGTTTCAGCTTACGCAAAAGAAACTCGCAGAGATGATCACTGAGATCACCAAGGCACAGCTGCTGGCCTGGCGCTTAGGCACCCTCGCCAATGACGGCAAGGCTACTCCAGCGCAGATCAGTATGGCTAAGCGTAATAATGTCAACATGGCACTTGAGATAGCTAGAGAGGCTAGGCAGATCCATGGTGGTATGGGTATTACCAATGAGTATCCGGTCATGCGACATATGATGAACCTAGAGACGGTACTGACCTATGAGGGTACACACGATATACACCTACTCATCACGGGTATGGATGTGACGGGGCTCAATGCCTTCAAGTAGGTATCCGTTAAACACTGGTTTGATCCCTCTGTTACTACGGTTATGAAACCTAAAAAACTATACGAGGGTCTTACGGATCGGGACGTCAATCGTATCATCGAAATGGCGTGGGAAGATCGTACTCCATTTGAGGCTATAGAGATGCAGTTTGGGCTCACAGAGGCGCAGGTAATTACAATGATGCGCCGCGAGATGAAGCCCTCTAGCTGGCGTATGTGGCGCAAGAGAGTGCAGGGTAGGTCTACAAAGCACCTAAATAAGCGCAGTTTCGCCGAGGGTAAGCACCGGTCATCTATGCAACGGCAGATATCTAATAATAAGATATCTAAACGGTAAGCACCTGATTAACAGTGCTTAATACTTTCCTGTTTTATCTTTTTGATTGTGGGGGAACTGTTTTTTGAAATAGACGGTATGAGTAGGTAGTGTATCTATTACACTTACTATCAGTTTATCTATATCCAAGTGTTACCTTTGTCGCTAGAAGCCCCGCAACTATTAAGTCCCAAGCTCCTAAGAGATAACAATCCTTTATTAATCACACTTCAACTTTTTACACATGTCAATGAATTTATTA
>CAYMFD010000007.1:0-62677 GCA_964389475.1 uncultured Saprospiraceae bacterium | reverse complement strand
ATGCCAAAATTTCGGAGTGCAAATATCTAACTATTTACTGGAATATCAAGGAGTGTGTCATTATTTTTTATTGCCTCCTCAATGCCAGTGTGATCACTCAAAATATCAGCACTCCCATCTCGAACACATACTGAATGTTCGTAATGGGCTGACGGTGATTTATCTTTAGTAACAATGGTATAACCATCGCTAGACTGGGTAACCTTCTTCTTACCCAAATTAACCATGGGTTCAATCGCAATCACCAATCCATCTCTCAATTTCAAACCTCTACCCCTCTTGCCATAGTTAGGTACCTCTGGCGCCTCATGTAAGTTCTGACCTATGCCATGCCCTACGAGCTCTCTCACCACACTATAGCCTCTTTCCCGCTCTGTATATTGCTGAATGGCATGACCTATATCGCCAATACGATTACCAACAACGGCCTGTTCTATACCAGCGTAGAGTGAATTACGCGTATCAATACACAATTGATGAGTAGCTCCATCTATGCCAGAAAAGCAGAACGTAAACGCCGAATCACCATAGAAACCATTCATTAAGACACCACAGTCAACACTGACTATATCTGTCTCAAGAAATTCTCTATCAGTAGGGATACCGTGTACAACACCTTCATTAACGCTTATACACAACGTGCCAGGAAAACCACCATGATTTAGAAACCCAGGAATACCACCATTATCGCGAATGACCTGCTCCGCCTCATCATTAATACGATAACCTGTTACACCAGGCTTGATTATCTCTGCAACTCTAGCCAATGCTTTTGACACCAGCAGATTACTGAGTCGCATTAACTCTACCTCTTCGTCTGTCTTTAGAAATACTTCAGCCACTACAAGCCTTGCTTACATGCTAGCACCAATCTGCATACCAGAACCGCTACGGCCCTTAAGACGACCAGACTTTACAAGACCATCATACTTTCGCATCAATAGGTATGACTCAATCTGCTGTAGTGTGTCTAAGACAACACCGACTAAGATCAACAGAGAAGTACCACCGAAGAATAAAGCGAACCCGTCCGATACACCGAAGTTGGCAATCACAGCTGGAAGAATTGATATGATACCTAGGAAAATAGAACCAGGTAACGTTACTCTGGTCGTCAACGTATCTATATAATCCTCAGTAGGCTCACCTGGTTTAACACCAGGAATGAATGAATTCTGTCGCTTTAGGTGTTCTGCATATTGCTTAGGATTAACAAGCAATGCCGTATAGATGTATGTAAACAACACGATTAATATGAAGAACAGTATATTGTAAGGCAATGACTTCCAATCACTCAACTGGATCATAAAGTCGCTCATCTCACCGTTCTTGCTTGCCCACGTCCCTAACTGAATAGGAAGGAACATGATCGCTTGCGCGAAGATAATGGGCATTACACCAGAGGCATTCACTTTTAATGGGATGAAGTCTCTAGCACCAGCAGCCGGAAGACTACTTGCGTCACGACCTACCATACGCTTGGCAAACTGGATAGGTATCCTTCGTACACCCTGAACAATCAAGACAGTCGCAAGAACAACAAAGAAGAACAACGCCATCTCAACGATAAGGAAGATCGGTCCACTCTTAGACAACTGACCAGTTACCTCTCCAACGAATGATGTCGGTAAAGAAGCAATAATACCAATCATAATCAAAAGGCTGATACCATTACCGATGCCTTTGTCTGTGATCTTCTCACCTAACCACATACAGAAAACTGTACCAGTAGACAGGATCACTAAATTAGAGAACCAGAAAACCCCTTTACCTAAAGATGGATCAACGGCTCCTGGAGTGCTACTAATCAAAGCTAAGTAACCACTACCCTGGACTAGCGTAATCAAAACTGTAAGAATCCGCGTTAACTGCGTCAGCTTCTTACGACCACTCTCACCCTCCTTCTGTAACTTTTGAAAGTACGGAACGGCAAAACCTAATAGTTGAATTATGATCGATGCCGTAATATAGGGCATAATACCAAGAGCGAACACTGCAGCATTATTAAATGCACCCCCAGTAAAACTATTGATCAAACCTAGAATATCACTACCACCCCTTTCGGCAGCAGCGTTCTGTAGTGCCGCAGCATTAACACCTGGCAACACAACGTAGCTACCAAACCGGAAAACTAATAACAGCAAAAGCGTGAAAATTATCCTTTCACGCAATTCCTTGATACTCCAAATATTTTTGAGTGTCTCGATTAACTTATTCATGTAAGAGTTTTAAAAGAGTGCAGCAGTTTTCTCTCTTGAGCCGCTCTTATGATATTAAAGGACGGTGACAGTACCACCAGCAGCCTCGATAGCTTTGATCGCTGATGCACTAGCAGCGTGAGCAGTTACAGTCACAGCTGTGCTGATCTCTCCATTACCTAGCAACTTTACAACATCCGATTTCTTAGTATAACCACCAGCATACAATGACTCAGGTGATACCTCAGAAGATCCAGCCTTAGCTGTAATCTCCTGCAGCTTGGTCAAGTTAATAGGAACATAAACGACCTTATTAGGAGACTTGAAACCACGCTTCGGCAACCTCATCTGAAGTGGCATCTGGCCACCTTCAAAAGCTCTCTTGCGGCTATAACCACTACGAGACTTAGCACCTTTGTGACCACGTGTTGCAGTACCACCGGCACCACTACCCTGGCCTCTACCACGTCTCTTATTATTCTTTACTGATCCTTTAGCAGGAGATAGATTACTTAGATCCATTGCAATAGATTTTACCTCTCAACACTTATGAGGTGACTTACTTTTCTAACCATACCCTCGATCTGAGGACTGGTCTCTTTTTCCACTGTCTGATTGATCTTACGCAAACCCAATGCAAGTAGGGTATCTTTCTGCTTCCGCGATCTATCAATAGCGCTTTTAACTTGTGTTATCTTAATCTTAGCCATAATACGCCTTATTCTCCGTCAAACAATTTACTCATAGAGATACCACGTTGTCTAGCAACTTCTTCTGGTGATCTCAATTTCATCAAGGCGTCAATCGTAGCCTTCACAACATTGTGAGGATTAGATGTACCCTGAGACTTAGCCAATACATTGTGCACACCAGCAGTCTCAAGAACTGCACGCATCGCACCACCGGCAATTACTCCTGTACCATCTGATGCAGGCTTGATAAGTACCTTCCCTGCACCATAACGACCCAACTGCTCATGAGGTATCGTACCTTTCTGAATCGGGAACTTGATCATATTCTTCTTAGCAACATCAACCGCCTTGCTGATACACTCAGAAACGTCACGTGCCTTACCAAGACCATGACCTACCGAACCATTACCATCACCGACAACGACTAATGCACTAAAACTAAAAGTACGACCACCCTTGGTTACCTTAGCAACCCTGTTCAGGTTAACTAGCTTCTCCTTGAGTTCGTTGTCCTTCTCGGCAGATACGCGACCTCCCTTCTTATCTGAATTCCTTGCCATAACTACTAGCTCTTAAAATTGAAGACCGCCCTCTCTTGCACCATCTGCAAGAGCTTTGATTCGACCGTGATATATATAACCACCTCTGTCAAAAACTACAGTGGTAATGCCAGATGCCTTGGCTTTGTCAGCAATAGCTGCACCTACCTTCTTGGCACTCTCTACATTGATAGTACCTCCAACATCCTTACTACTTGCACTAGCAAGTGTCTTGCCATCTAAATCATCGATCAGCTGGCAATAGATATTTTTATTACTTCGGTATACAGCTAGCCTAGGCTTAGCAGCACTACCTTTTATTCTCTTTCTGATGCGGTACTTGATCCGCTCTCGCTTAGTGGTATTTCTCATCTTACAACTTATTTAGCAGCAGTCTTACCAGCCTTACGTCTGAGTACCTCGCCTTTATACTTAACTCCCTTACCTTTATAAGGCTCAGGCTTACGGAATCCTCTGATTTTGGCAGCTACTTGACCTATCAACTGCTTGTCAATACCAGTAAGCTTAACTAAAGGAGGAGAACCTTTCTCGGTGATAGCCTCTACCGTCAAGTCATCTGGTACGTAAAACATAATAGGGTGAGAATATCCCAACGTCAACTCAAGAAGGTTACCTGTATTCGATGCACGATAACCTACACCGATTAGCTCTAGCTCTTTAACATAGCCATCGGTAACACCAACAACCATATTTGAGATCAGAGATCTATATAAGCCGTGTAACGCTTTGTGGCGCTTCTGCTCAGTTGGTCGCTCTAGTGTGAGCATCCCATCTTCCTGCTTTAACGACAGATCTGGATCGATCTGCTGCTTAAGCTCGCCCTTTGGCCCTTTCACCGTAACAAGATTACCAGAAGATATATCTACTGATACACCTGTAGGTACCTCTATCGGAGCCTTTCCTATTCTTGACATGACAGCTAAATTATTCTACTTCTTAATATACGTAACAAACGACCTCTCCACCAATACCCTTACTACGGGCTTGCTTGTCAGTCATAAGACCTTGGCTAGTCGATATAATCGCTATACCTAGACCATTGATAATACGAGGCAACTGAGTAGCTGGCTTGTAAGACCTCAGACCTGGACGAGACATACGACCGAGCTTTCTAATAACAGGCTCACGTGTCACCTTATCATACTTGATAGCGATCTTGATAGTACCCTGAGGACCATCTTCAGTGAACTTGTACTTTAATATATAGCCTTGGTCATAAAGAATCTCAGTGATTGCCTTCTTCATCTTAGAAGCTGGAATCTCTACTGTCCTGTGACTGGCTTTCTGAGCATTACGAAGACGCGTCAGATAATCTGCAATTGGATCGGTTACAACCATAATTTATTCTAATTGTGCTGTTACCAGCTCGCTTTTGTTATACCAGGTATCTTGCCATCTAGAGCCATTAGTCTAAACGTGACACGATTGATACCGAATCTTCTCATGTAGCCCTTTGGCCTTCCTGTCAACTTACAACGATTGTGCAATCTTACAGGCGAACTATTCTTAGGTAACTTATCCAGTGCTTCCCAGTCACCAGCTTCTTTCAGCTGCTTCCTAAGATCTACATACTTCGCTACCATCTTCTGGCGCTTAACCTCCCTTGCTATGATTGATTTCTTAGCCATGTTGATTAATTATTCTGATTCTTGAATGGTAGGCCAAGCTCCTTAAGAAGGGCAAGGCTCTCAGCATCAGTCTTGGCACTAGTCACAAATGTGATGTCCATCCCTGTTACTTTGTTAATCTTATCTAGGTTGATCTCTGGGAATATGATCTGCTCCTGAACACCGAGACTATAATTACCACGACCGTCAAAAGCTCTATCGCTAATCCCGCGAAAATCACGAACTCTAGGCAACGCAACTGTTATGAGCCTATCAAGGAACTCATACATCTGCACATCACGTAGCGTCACACGAGCACCAATCGGCATGCCTTCTCTCAACTTAAAGTTAGAGACAGACTTCCTAGCGATAGTCGGTACTGCTTTCTGGCCAGCGATCATAGTGATCTCCTTAAGCGCATTGTCGACCAGCTTCTTATCCTGAGTGGCATCGCCTACTCCCTGATTTATAGAAATTTTGAGAAGCTTCGGCACCTGCATGACCGACTTGTACTCAAATTGCTCCTTTAACTTAGGAACAATCTCCTCTCTATACTTGGTCTTAAGCCTTGGTTTTACACTCATTACTTAATTATTTCACCAGATTTCTTAGAAAATCGAACACCTCTACCATCGACCTTCTTACGGCCGGTTCTAGTAGCATCACCCGTTGAAGGATCAACCACCATTAGGTTAGAGATGTGAATACCAGCTTCTACCTCATTGATACCACCTGGAGTATCATTAGTCGGCTTAGTATGCTTCTTAACGAGATTAACACCATCAACGATGGCTCTATGTGAAGACCTCATGATCTCCTTTACCTCGCCTTGGCTACCCTTACTCGCTCCAGCAATGACCTTAACTTTGTCACCCACTTTTATATGGAGCTTATGGTGCTTCAATGTCGCCATAATCTTACTCTTCTATATTATTAAAGTACCTCAGGGGCCAATGATATAATACGCATATAGTCACCCTCTCTCAACTCACGAGCTACAGGGCCAAAAATACGTGTACCACGTGGCTCACCAGATGCACTTAAAAGAACTACTGCATTATCATCAAAACGTATGTAAGAACCATCTTTACGACGAATCTCTTTACGCGTTCTCACTATTACTGCCGGACTAACGGTACCCTTCTTAACACCACCTGGAGAAGCCTCCTTCACTGTGACGATAATTTGGTCACCTACAGAAGCATAACGCCTCTTAGATCCACCTAGCACACGAATACACAGTACCTCCTTGGCACCACTATTATCCGCTACATTCAGTCTCGATTCCTGCTGTATCATTGTCTAATCTAATTAAAGCGTTACTTCGCTCTTTCTAAAATCTCAACTAGTCTCCAGCACTTACGCTTACTTAGAGGCCTTGTCTCCATTATTCTAACAGTATCACCCTCGTTGCAGCTATTCTCCGCATCGTGTGCTACAAACTTCTTAGATCTCTTTACGAACTTACCGTAAATAGGGTGCTTGACCTTCTTCTCTACAGATACGACGATAGACTTGTCCATCTTAGTACTTGTTACGATCCCCGTTCTCTGCTTTCTTAATGTTCTTTCAGTCATTATAGTCTGATCTTGCACTTTACTTAATACGTCTACGTCTACGAATGTTAGCTCTACCGGCAAGCGCTGACTCATCCATCGCTGCAATCTCTCTCCTCCTCACTTCAGTCTTCAACCTAGCTACATCCCTACGTACTTCTCTAATAACGAGAGGGTTCTCTATGCCTCGAACAGCATGATCAAGCTTGAGCTTATTCAACTGTACTTTAGTTTCTTTGAACTCATTAACAAGATCAGCGTCAGCCATGTCTTGTAGTTCGATAAATTTCTTAGTTGCCATAGTAGCTTATATCTAAATATCTATGCTTCGTAATCTCTACGAACAATTGTCTTAGTCTGTACAGGAAGCTTTTGAGCAGCAAGACGCAATGCCTCTTTGGCCACATCATAAGGAACACCATCCATCTCAAACAGAATCTTTCCTGGCTTGACTACAGCTACCCAATGATCAAGAGCACCTTTACCCTTACCCATCCTTACCTCAAGAGGCTTGGCAGTTATCGGCTTATCTGGAAATATCCGGATCCAAACTTTACCCTCTCTCTTCATATAACGCGTCATCGCGATACGGGCCGCTTCTATCTGACGGTTAGTAATAAAACCCTCGTCAAGTGACTTTAACGCAAACGAACCAAAGGAAATACTACTTCCACGCTGAGCAAGACCTTTGATCCTACCCTTCTGTTGCTTACGATATTTTGTTCTTTTCGGTTGTAACATTGCCTATACTTTGACCCTTGACCCTTATTTGGGGCTGCAAAGGTACATTTAATTTACCAAAGTCCTATCGTCTTCGACCTCTTCTTGCCGGTCCTTTCTTACGGTCTACGCCTACATTGGGGCTCAAGTCTCTCTTACCGAGTACCTCACCCTTACATATCCATACCTTGACACCAATCTTACCATAAACAGTAAGTGCCTCCTTAAGCGCATAGTCAATATCTGCACGGAATGTATGCAATGGTGTACGACCATCTTTAAACTCCTCAGAACGTGCCATCTCAGCACCATTCAATCGACCAGCTAACCTGATTTTTATGCCTTCCGCACCTGCTCGCATAGTTGCCTGTACCGACATCTTAGAAGCACGACGATAGTTAATTCTCGCCTCTAACTGCTTACAGATAGACTCAGCTACGATATTGGCGTCAAGCTCAGGCTTGCGGATCTCGATAATGTTGATCTGAACATCTTTGTTCGTCAACTTCTTGACCTCTTCCTTTATACGATCGACCTCAGAACCACCTTTACCGATGATGATACCTGGGCGGGAAGTGTGAATCGTTACTGTCACACGCTTTAACGTCCGCTCAATAACAATCTTTGCAATACCACCCTTGTGTATACGTGCATGTAGGTAGCGACGAATCTTCTCATCTTCAACAACCTTGTCACCAAAGTTCTTACCACCAAACCAGTTTGATTCCCAGCCTCGGATAATTCCAAGTCTATTACCTATCGGATTTGTCTTTTGACCCATGACCTACTATTTATGCTTCTTCTGATTGAGGAGTATCGATGGCAACTCTATTCGCCACAACTATGGTAACGTGATTCATACGCTTACGTATGCGGTGAGCTCGACCATGCGGTGCAGGCCTAAATCTTTTAAGCGAAGTACCACCATCTACAAAAGCTTCCTTGATGTACAAGTCATACTCATCTGCAGAATAAGACATATCGCCTTTATCTTCCCAGTTTGCAACTGCACTCCTTACGAGCTTGTCACACCACTCTGCTGCCTCTTTCTTTGTATACTTTAACACATCGAGAGCCTGATCAACAGATCTACCACGTATCTGATCTACGACAAGACGCATCTTGCGAGCCGACATTGGTACGTTTTTCAGTTTTGCTACTGCTTCCATTTGATATCTACAGTTTAGATGTGTTATTTCTTATTACCGCCATGGCCCTTAAAGGTCCTAGTAGGACTAAATTCGCCTAGCTTGTGACCTACCATATTTTCTGTTACAAAAACAGGTACGAAAGTCTTTCCATTGTGTACAGCGATCGTCTGACCAACCATACCAGGTATCACCATCGAAGACCTACTCCACGTCTTGATAACCTGCTTTTTATTCCCTTCTTGTGCCTTAGCCAACTTCTTAAGTAGCTTGTGGTATACGTAGGGGCCTTTCCTTAGAGATCTAGCCATGGTTTATCTACTTTTTATTCTTAGATTTTCGCTTGCTTACTATCAGCTTGCTACTTGCCTTATTAACATTTCTCGTCTTCTGACCTTTGGCCATGATACCAGTACGTGAACGAGGGTGACCACCAGATGCACGACCTTCACCACCACCCATTGGGTGATCTACAGGGTTCATCGCTACACCACGCGTTCGTGGACGTCTACCTAACCATCTCTTGCGACCTGCCTTACCTAAGACCTGTAGCGAATGATCAGGATTACTTGTAGTACCCATCACCGCTTTACATGTCACTAGTATACGACGAACCTCACCAGAAGGTAATTTAACGATCGCATACTTACCCTCACGACCCATCAGCATACCATATGTACCAGCACTACGTGCTAGAGCTGCTCCCTTACCAGGAGCCATCTCAATCGCATGTATGGCACTACCTAATGGTATTTCAGAAAGATACATAGCATGCCCAACTAAAGGCTTAGCCTCCTTGCCAGATAGCACAGTATCACCTACAGATATCTTATCCGGTGCAATAATATACCGTTTTTCACCATCAACATATACAAGCAATGCTATGTAAGCTGATCTGTTCGGATCATACTCTATCGACTTAACAGTCGCAGGTATACCTTCCTTATCGCGCTTAAAGTCTATCACACGATACTTCTTCTTATGACCACCACCGATGTGGCGCATAGTCATCTTACCATCATGGTTACGACCACCAGACTTAGTCTTACCTTTCGTAAGACTCTTCTCAGGGGTACTAGTTGTGATAGCACTATATGTGCTACCGACTCTAAATCGAGTACCTGGAGAAACTGGTTTATACTTTTTGACTGGCATCTGTATCTATCTTTATACTATCGCTAAATGGAATTAAAGGTCGCCGAAGAAATCAATCTCTTCTCCGTCAGCTAGCTGGACAACAGCCTTCTTATAACCACTGACACTACCTCTAACTATTCCAGACTTTGTATTTCTAACTTTACGCTTACTAGGTACATTGATCGTACGTACAGCTTCTACGCTTACGCCGAATGTATCCTCTACCGCTTTTCTAACCTCAAGCTTGTTGGCGTCCGAATTCACAACAAACGTGTACTGACCAGCCTGGTCAGAAAGTATTTCTGATTTCTCAGAAATGACAGGTTTTATAATTATCTGCTTTGCCATCTTACTAAGTTATGATAGTGTGTCGGCCAATACCTTAACGGCACTCTCTGACAGCACAAGCTTATTAGAATTAAGGATCTCAACAACATTCAATTGCTGAGCAGTAGTAACACCAGACTTGCTGACATTACGACCTGATAGATAGACGTTACCATTCATCTCATTAGTCACGACGAGCGACTTAACGCCACTCACCTTTAAACCATCGAGCAATGCGATAAAGTCTTTGGTCTTAGGAGCATCGAACTTAAGATCCTCTACTACCACTATGTCACCAGCAGAAGCCTTGTGACTAAGTGCAGAGACTCTAGCGAGACGCCTTACCTTCTTATTGATCTTGATATCATAAGATCTTGGTCTAGGACCGAAGACACGACCACCACCTCTAAACAATGGTGACTTTAGTGAACCAGCCCTCGCGGTACCGGTACCTTTCTGCTTTTTGATCTTACGAGTAGAAGCTTTAACCTCTCCCTTCTCTTTAGCCTTGTGTGTCCCTTGTCGCTTAGCAGCTTGAATCTGCTTTACGGCTAGGTAGACAGCGTGCTTATTCGGCTCTACACCGAATACTGACTCTGGCAACTCTACAGTACGGCCAGTACTACTTCCTGATGTGCTTAATACGTCCAGCTTCATGATGACCTTACTTTTCAATTATTACGTATGCCCCCTTGTGACCTGGTATAGCACCTTTGATCAAAAGTAGGTTCTTGTCAGAAAGGATTTTCACCACTTTCAAATTCTTCGTCTTAATACGCTTACCACCAGTTCTACCGGCCATACGCATTCCTTTCACAACTTTCGCTGGATAAGATGCAGCACCAATCGAACCAGGAGCACGCAATCTATTGTGCTGACCGTGAGTGGCATCACCCACACCGTGGAAACCATGACGTTTTACAACACCCTGAAAACCCTTACCCTTACTTGTGCCTATGGCGTTAACAACATCTCCTTCTTCAAAGACTTCAGTAACATTGATAGAGTCACCTGGAGCCTTGTCGAACTCAGCATCACGAAACTCTACAACCTTTCTCTTCGGGGTAGTACCCGCGGCAGCGAAGTGACCAGTAAGACCTTTAGGGGTCTTCTTCTCCTTAGCCTCACCGTATCCTAGTTGTACAGCAT
This sequence comes from uncultured Saprospiraceae bacterium, assembly GCA_964389475.1. GTDB lineage: Bacteria > Bacteroidota > Bacteroidia > Chitinophagales > Saprospiraceae > CAYMFD01. Next base: position 51,583 of record CAYMFD010000007.1, on the reverse strand, counting down.
CATAGCCATCGCTCTCAATGGTCTTGACCTGCGTAACTACATTGGGAAGAGCCTCGACTACAGTGCAAGAAATATTGCGACCATCAGCGTCGAAGTAGCTCGTCATCCCGATTTTCTTTCCAATTAATCCGTTCATAACACTCTGTTTAGAGCATAGCTTTCTACTCTGGCAAAAGACCAGTGCAGATAAAGACTATGAATTAGTGATAGCTAGGCTAATTTAACCTGGATGTCTACACCACTCGGGAGTTCGAGCTTAGATAGCGCATCTACTGTCTTCTGTGTGGGAGTAAATATCTCGATAAGACGCTTGTGTGTCCGAAGCTGAAACTGCTCACGAGATTTTTTATTTACGTGCGGTGACCGCAAGACAGTAAATATTTCTTTCTCTGTAGGCAGCGGAATCGGACCCGAGATTACAGCACCGCTGTTTCTCACTGTCTTTACGATCTTCTCCGTACTCTTATCCACTAAATTGTGATCGTAAGAGCGAAGCTTAATCCTAATTTTCTGATTCATAAACCTTTATATACTTGCTACTTAAAGCGGGTGCAAAAGTACACCATTTATTCTAATAATGGGCAAAAGTAAGAGCTTAAACTTTTACTTCTCCCTTTGCTTTATCAATTACATCCGCTGCCACGTTCTTAGGGGCTGGCGCATAGTGGCTAAACTCCATCGTACTACTAGCTCTACCAGAGCTGATTGTCCGCAAGTCAGTTACATATCCAAACATCTCTGACAATGGCACATCTGCTGTGATACTTACTGCACCACTAGACTTAGTCTCCTGACCCTTTGGTAGTCCACGACGACGGTTAAGGTCACCAATGACAGAACCAGTGTACTCTTCAGGAGTGATGATCTCTAGCTTCATTATAGGCTCTAGTAAAACTGGCCCACAAGACATTGCTGCAGATTTAAATCCTTCCTTAGCACATAACTCAAATGCGATCGGCTTACTATCCACTGCGTGAGTAGATCCGTCGTAGAGTTTAACCTTCATACTATCGATACCGTATCCTGCGAGGACACCGTTATCCATCATAGAGTTGAAACCCTTAACGATAGATGGGAAGAACTCCTTAGGGATACTACCACCTACAATCTTATTCTCAAATTGTAGTCTAGCCTTACCATTCTTAAAGTCATCAGATTCTAAGAACTCTTCATCAGCAGGTCCTAGTGTGAACTGCATCTGTGCGAATAGACCACTACCACCACTCTGCTTCTTGAGTCGCTCTGTGTGATCGACTGTAGATGTAAGTGCCTCTTTGTAGTTAACCTGTGGTGCACCTTGCGTACACTCGACACCAAACTCACGCTTAAGACGATCTAGGATAATCTCTAAGTGCAGCTCTCCCATACCTGAGATTACCGTTTGATTAGTATCCTCGTCGTAACGTACTTGGAATGTAGGATCTTCCTCCGCTAGTTTGGCTAGAGCCATCCCTAGTTTATCAAGATCCTTCTGGCTATTGGGCTCGACAGCTACACCGATTACTGGATCAGGGAACACCATTGACTCAAGCACGATAGGTGATTTAAGATCACACAGCGTATCACCTGTACGTATATCTTTAAAACCTACACCTGCAGCAATATCACCAGCCTCTACCCTATCAATAGGATTCTGCTTGTTACTGTGCATTTGGTATAGACGAGAAATTCTCTCTTTATTATCAGACCTCGTGTTAAGTATGTAAGAACCCGCATCAAGAGCACCCGAATAAACACGGAAGAAAGCTAGACGACCTACATAAGGGTCAGTTGCAATCTTAAATGCAAGAGCACAGAACGGCTCATTGACATCAGGTGAACGAGTAATCTCCTCCTCAGTATCAGGATTAGTACCTGTTACTGAACCGATATCCATCGGTGACGGCAAGAATGCACATACAGCATCTAGCACGGCTTGTACACCTTTGTTTTTAAAGGCCGAACCACACATCATAGGCACGAACTTGTTGTCAAGAACGGCACCACGTACAGCATTGATCATCTCCTGCTCTGTGATAGAGTCAGGATCTTCAAAGAACTTCTCCATAAGTGACTCGTCGTACTCAGCAACTGCCTCCAGCAGTTTCTCTCTCCACTCCATCACTGTATCGACGAGATCAGCAGGCGTCTCCACCTCCTCATAGGTCATACCCATGTCATCCTCATTCCATACAATGGCCTTGTTGGTAATGAGATCGATCACACCTTTAAAGTTCTCCTCTGCACCGATAGGCACTTGAAGAGGGATAGCATCTGAACCTAACTTCTCTTTCACGTCTCTTACGACTGAGAAGAAATCAGCACCAGAACGGTCCATCTTGTTGACGAAACCAATACGTGGTACATTGTAGTTATCCGCAAGTCTCCAGTTAGTCTCCGACTGAGGCTCAACACCTGATACAGCACAGAAAAGGAATACAAGTCCGTCAAGTACACGTAAAGATCTATTAACCTCAACTGTAAAATCTACGTGACCAGGCGTATCGATGATGTTCATCGGGAAATCCTGACCCTTCCAGTTCCAGTTAGTCTTAGTAGCCGCAGAAGTAATGGTAATACCTCTCTCCTGCTCTTGCTCCATCCAGTCCATAGTCGCCGCACCATCGTGTACCTCACCTATCTTGTGAGACATACCCGTATAGTACAGTACTCGCTCAGTGGTTGTGGTCTTACCCGCATCAATGTGAGCTGCGATACCTATGTTTCTGGTGTATTTAAGATCTGCCATGTCTTAACTCTATATATTATAAAACGTGTGTAGTAATGTATTATGCACGGAAGTGTGCGAAAGCCCTGTTAGACTCAGCCATCTTATGCGTGTCTTCTTTTCTCTTAACAGCAGCACCCTCATTCTTGCTTGCCGCGATGATCTCTGCAGAAAGCTTCTCTGCCATCCCTTTACCCGAGCGAGCTCTAGCAAAGCGAATCAACCACTTCATACCGATAGCAGTCTTACGAGCTGGTCTGATCTCTGTAGGTATCTGAAAAGTCGCCCCTCCGATACGTCTAGATCTTACCTCAACAGAAGGTGTAACATTGCCTAAAGCTTTTTTCCAAACCTCGTGAGCATCCTCTCCTGTTCTATCTGCAATCTTATCCATTGCATCGTAGAATATAGCGAAAGCCACACTCTTCTTTCCCCTCCACATGAGGTTGTTGACGAATTTCGTAACTAGCTCATCTCCAAATCTAGGATCTGGCTGAATGACTCGCTTTTTTGGTTTTCTCTTTCTCATAATAATCTAATGATCTGATCCAGTCTTGCTCAGTTATTTCTTAGGCGCTTTAGTACCATACTTACTACGGCTCTGTAGTCTGTCAGTAACACCCGCTGTATCTAGAGCACCCCTAACTATTGTATACCGTACACCAGGTAAATCTTTCACTCTACCCCCTCTGATAAGCACGATACTGTGCTCCTGTAGGTTGTGACCTTCTCCAGGTATGTAAGCAATGACTTCAATACCGTTAGTGAGACGAACCTTAGCAACCTTACGTAGTGCCGAGTTTGGCTTCTTAGGCGTCGTGGTATATACACGAGTACAAACCCCTCTACGCTGAGGACAAGAATCCAAGGCACGTGATTTACTAGTAGTTACAATCTTCTTTCTACCTTTTCGGACTAATTGATTGATAGTAGGCATAAACTCTCTTAAATTAATATCGATATATGGATGAGCATAGCTCACCTACCCCTTTCGTAAGGGTTCGCAAAGGTATATTCTTTTCTTTGTTAATCCAACACGGTTTGGTTATCAATTTGTGGTGAATTAAAATAGTGTAATTACTGATATGTACTCTATTGATTTATAATATTTTAGCAAAGCAAAAGATCAAGATTGTGAAGATAAGAAAGATAGAAACCTCTGACCTAACGGCTGTCTACGCCATGGTCAAGGGACTGGCACAATTTGAAAAAGCCTCTGAGAAGGTCGTTATCGATGTGGCAACATACGAGCAGCTACTGAGCGAGGGCTTATACGACGGCCATGTGGCTGAGATAGAGCACAAGGTAGTCGGGATGGTGATCTATTACCCCATGTTCAGTACCTGGACGGGCAAACTGCTATACCTCGAGGACTTCTACGTGCTACCATCGGCGAGGGGTATGGGCATCGGCCAACAGCTCTTTGACGCATACCTAGCTACGGCGAGGGCAAGCGACTGTAAAGGAGCCAAGTGGCAAGTACTGGACTGGAACAAGGACGCAATCCGCTTTTACGAACGTAATGATGCTATCATAGAGACAGAATGGTACAATGGTCGTTTGTACTTTTAAACGATCCTGCCTCCGCTAAAGCATCGATGATCAAGACTACTTACTGACCTTACCCTGTGGCGCTAGTAGATCATAAAACTCCCCTAGCTTGGGCAGTATGATGATACGCGTACGCCGATTGGTGGCTCTTCCTTCGCTCGTATTATTGCTAGCGAGGGCATTGTACTCCCCTCGACCTGCAGCTATGAGACGGTTGGGGTCTATACCGTGATTCTGCTGTAGTTTTCGGACCACAGCTGTAGATCGCTTGACGCTGAGGTCCCAATTATCGACTAGGCAATCAGTAGCTATCGGCACGTCGTCCGTATAACCTTCGACCATAACCTCAAAACCTGGGCGGCTCTTGAGTATGGTGGCAATCTTGGCCAAGATCTCGTCCGCTCGCGGATTGATGACGCTACTACCGCTCTGAAAAAGCATCTTGTCACTCAGGTTGATCATGACCACCGTCTTGTCTACCTTGACCTCTACATCATCATCGGCAATACCGTCGCGTAGTACTGACTTAAGATTAACGGCCAGTGCTAGGTTGATACTATCCGTCTTGGTCTTGGCTAGTTGCAGGTACCTTACGTAGGCATCGCGGTCCTCTAGCTGCTCTAGGGTGGACTTGATGTTTTCGTTAGCTGACTGGCTGAGTACAGTAAGGTCACCTACTTGAGTCATCTGTGTGGTCAACTGAGTATTAAGCTTATCCACTTGGGCCCGGAGGTCTGCCAGTTGTTCTTTACGGAGGCTCAACTCGGTCTGCAGCTGCGTTCGCTCGCCTTCACAGTCTTGGTACTTGCGGCTAGTCTCTGCCAGCTCCTCCTCGACCATGCCTTGCTCCTTGCGTAAGGCGTCCATCTTCAGGTTCGTCTCTGCCAGTTGCTTCTTACTGGCACAGGAGGACATCGTTATTACTATAGCGACGAGGCTTATCGTAAATAGTATAATCTGTCTAGACATATTTGATTTTTTGGTAATGAGTTGCAATATCTAGGCCAGCTACATTGCTAGCGGACATGATTAACGAATACTTACGGTCCGTCATTGTGTAGTGTTACTGCGCTAACTTTTTGACAACATAGATTAGAGGTAGTCCTATAACGGATTGTGTAGATGTGAGGCGCTTGGCGGATAGTGAGTAATATCGCAGATACCATGACAACAAGCCCTGATCGAGTACTTAGGTAGCTAGACGCCTACTATTATGAGTACTTGCTGACAGGTCGAGCGGCGGGGGTAGACAAGTTGTCCGGATGACAGGGCCTTCCAGACCGTGTATTACAAATCAACATGTAGCGGCACACGATTACGCAGCCAGATGGCTTTATCGCTGAGGTCGGGTTCGCTAGTCGTCAATAGTCGTGTCCTCGTACTATCAAGTGCTGCTCTAGACCATCTCAACAGATCACTGTGGTAAGTCGTCCTCTGACTACCAAAACGCTTTTGCATCATGTCCTCTACCATATCCAGAAAAGCCGCAAACGCTTGCTGCGTATGATCAAAGCCGTGCTGCCATATACTTATAAGATATCTATTACCATTGATCGTTTCTCTGTCCTCCAGTACGTCCTCGACATCGTCGTCTACTTCTGTGATCAGGTCAAATACTCGCCAGTCGGCCGGCCTATACATCTTAGCTAGCGCAGGATAGTGTAGCATGATGATACGTCGCAGTAGCTTGACATCACAACTCTTGTAAAAGTAGAAGTACTGCATATCTAAACGTGTCGGTAATACAAGGTCCCTCAACTGCATCTCGTGCTTCTGATACTTGAGTATGTGGGCAGCGTAGCGACTATGCTCATTCCTAGGTACCCCAGCAGCATCAAGTGCATCATAGATAGGCACCCAATACGTCTCTAAGTGATCTTCGCTCAACTGCCAATGCGTCTCCAGATAGTGGTCTAGGTCATATATCGCCACCTGTAGGTCTACTAGTTTGCTGATGAGTTGCCTCTTTTTGTCCGTATCCTGCTCGACGAGATCGATGAGGTCAGGCAACATCCTGTAGTCCATGAGGTCGGTGATCTTAGCCAACAAGGCCGTACGCTGCGATTGTGATGCTTCCATGGGCCAAAAATAGAAATTGAGATATAATCAACATCATTAACACCACTAGTAGTGATGCTCGTAGAGATCAGCTATTTTTGCGCCGCTTAATCAATATTACCAAAGACAAGAAATAGGGTATGGACTTTATCAAAGAGCTGGAGTGGAGAGGTATGCTGCATGATTGCACACCTGGAGCCAAAGAATTGTTGGGATCGAAGAAAGTCGTTGGCTACATAGGCTTCGACCCAACTGCACCGAGTATAACCATTGGTAATTTCGTGCAGATCCAACTGCTCAAGCTGTTTCAACTGAGTGGCCATACACCTATCATACTCATGGGTGGCGCTACGGGACGCATAGGTGACCCGAGTGGCAAAGATGCCGAGCGGACACTCAAGACCGAGGATGAGCTCGATAACAACCTGCAGCACCAGGTAGAGCAGATGAAGCGCTTCCTCGATTTCGAAGGCCCCAATGCGGCCAGACTGGTCAACAATTACGACTTCTACAAGGAGATGGACGTACTGAGTTTCTTACGAAATGTGGGTAAGACGCTTACGGTCAACTACATGATGAGCAAGGACAGTGTCAAGAATCGACTAGAGACGGGCATCTCGTTTACGGAGTTTAGCTACCAGCTACTGCAGGCCTACGACTTTCAGTGCTTGTACGAAAAGTATGGCTGCGTACTACAAATGGGTGGTAGTGACCAGTGGGGTAATATTACGAGCGGTACTGAGTTTATCCGTCGTAACATCCAAGGCAAGGCCTATGCAGTGACCACTCCCCTACTTACCAAAAGCGATGGTAAGAAATTTGGCAAGTCAGAACAGGGCAACCTGTGGCTAAACGCTAAGATGACTAGCCCTTATCGCTTCTACCAGTTTTGGCTCAATGCCGATGATGCGGATATAAAGAGCTACACTCGCTACTTCACACTACGGACGCAGGAGGAAGTACTTGCGGATGAGGAGGCTCACCAGGATGACCCACGATACCTCAAGCGACTACTTGCAGAGGAACTCACAAGACGTGTCCACGGTGACAATGCCTATGACGCTGCCATGTCGGTCAGTGAGATCTTGTTTAATAAGAAAGCAAGTAAGGACCAACTAGAGGCGATGAGCAAGGACGACCTAGCCACCATAGCGCAGGAGATACCACTGTATGAAGTACCCAGAGACTTGCTAGGTGGTACAGCTGCCGATCTGCTAAGTAGTATAGAGGATGCCTTTGCTAGTAAGAGTGAGGTACGTCGTGCCATAAAAGGGAATGCCGTATCGATCAACAAAACCAAGATCAGCGACGAAGCTATGATCATCTCAGCGGGAGATCTGCTGCATAATTCTTACCTATTCTTGGAAAATGGTAAGAAGAATAAGATGATGATACACGTAAAATAAAAAGGTCAGTTCACGGATATGAACTGACCTAGGCTTTGTGATACTCCTTAGTATTGTACTAAAGTACGCTAAAAGTGTGATAGTGCAAGTAGTGATTAGGCTACAGTATATTTCAAGGGCTATGGCAGAGGGACCTTTTGCAATCGTGATTCTGACTACGGCATCGCTTCACCTGCTCTCGCGAGTCCTTAAACAAACAGCGAGTTTTCGCTGTAGCGTCTCGCCTAGGTAAAATCGACAGCGGACCTCAGCTGCGGGTATGCTGGTCTATTTAGGAGCGAGTTTTCGCCTCAGCTCTGGATGCAGCACGCTGCTTAATCTTGGGGGCATTGGATGCCAGATATACCCCTGCGAAGATCAAGGTGGCTGCTACGAACATCAAGGTCGTTATATGATCCATACCCGTGTACCAGGCGATAATGACAGCTAGGACGGGCTGCAAGTAGATGTACGACCCCACCACGCTAGGAGCCACATGCTTGAGGGCAAGTGCATTTAACAGATACGCCAAGAAGGTCGTAAACAACAACACGTAACCGAATGCGAACCAGTGCTGGTCTGAAAATGTCGCAAAGTCAGTCTCAAATAGCTGGCCTATCCCAAAGGGTGTCACAAAAAACAAACCGAAGGTGTATGCCCACTTGATGATCGTAAGCGGATGATACTTGGACATCAGATTTTTGATAACCAAGAGATAGCAACCGTAGCTAGATGCATTGACGAAAATCAAAAGATCGCCCCGTATACTACTAGCAGCGCTGCTCGCACCTCCAGCTAGTACCAGTAAGGCAGCACCGACGAAGCCTAGCAGCACCCCGACGACTCGCTTTTTAGGGATCACCTCCTTGTACAACAGTGCGGACAATACGATGATCAAGATCGGTGTCATGATCATAATGAGCGAACTGTGGATGGGTGATGTAATGGCTAGCCCAGAGAAGAAGCAAAGTTGGTTAATCGCTACACCTAGAGCACCAGACAGTACTAGCGTCGGAAGGTCTTCCCTACGTATCGGTTCGCTAACAAAAAAGATCCCAACTAGCCAAAATAGCAGCACCCCTGCAATACAGCGGCATAGGATAAATGCGAATGGCTCGATCATACCGTCTTGCATGATGCCCTTAGCGATCACGTAGTTGGCACCGTATATAAGGGCAACAGTAAAGAGGCCTAGGTGGGCCAGGGTTTTATGCATAGGTAGCTAGATGAAGCGCAAAGGTATAAACTGCAAATGGTCTACTGATCGGTATTAATTACAGTTAGACAGAAGAGAAATCGGGGCAGTCTCACAGGCGAAAGCTCAAGCCACGCCGAAATCGCCTAGCGTATCACCGTAATAGCGCCTGCCAACTGATAAGAAATACCATCCGCCAATACGAGGTCTAGGAAGTACGTATAAGTGCCTGGGGTTGCTGGTGAGGCGCCGAAGTTACCATCCCATAAGGCATGTGGTGGTGTCGGCGTTACGGCCTGCTGGGTAGTTACGAGGTTGCCCCACCTATCGTACAGTACGAAACTAGCGACCTGAGCAACCGTCTGCCCTGCGAAATTGAGCAGGAGTTCGTCGTTGAGGTTATCTCCGTTGGCACTCAAGATATTGGGCAATGTGGGCAGTACAGGTGGCGTAACCGTGATGGCTAAAGTATCAGCATACGTACAACCCTCGCCTTGTACGGCGGTGAGTATGATCAGCTGATCCCTAGTAGCTACTATGGATAGCATAGACGATGTGTCTATGGTCAGCCCACTGCCATCACTCCATACCTGCTGATCTACTACCGCAGAAATATCTGCTCCCAGCAGGACCTCACTACCGAAGGAATAGGTATCTGCACCGGTGATCATTACGTCTATTGCAGGAGGGTTTTCTAGTGTGAAGGGAATCTCCGTCTCACAACCATAGGTATCTATGATAGATAGCACGTATGTACCTGCCGTCAAGTCGCTGTAAATATCCTCTTGGTTAGCACTATCTAGCTGCCATACATAACCACCATAGCCGCCATCTACACTGCTGATGTTTATCATGCCGTCGCTGCCCTCGGGACAACTTGGGTCATCAATGACTACCGTGGGTACACTCGCTCGATATGGCAACACCACTAAGTCCAGCGTCGTCATGCTGTCACAACCCTTGCTCGATATAGCATCAGACGAATACATCCCTGTCTCTGTGAGGCTCTGATCGCCAAAACTATATGACAACCCCTCACAGATGGTATCTCTAAACTCGAATACCTCTGGCAATACCTCTATAAGTAGGACATCACTGATCACCCGACACTTGACGTTACCGATATTAGCAGATGTGCCAGCTGACACATAGCGATAGTAGTAACTGCCAGGATCAAAGTTGTCGTGTAGGTAGGTAGCCGAAGTAGCGCCTGTAATATCTAGCCATGTGATACTATCGTTGCTGATCTGCCACTGCACCGCTCGGGTAGGGTCAGCCACATCTGCGATGAGTACCTGCGGCTCATCATCAAAGCACAAGAATGTCGTCTCGTCACTATCTATACCTACAAAGGTGCTAGGCCCGCAAGGTCTAAACGCTATGTTGTCGAGTCCTAGGTCATTGCCACGGCCGCCAGGCGCATTGTTACGTAGTGACAGGCTGAGAGAGGTCTGGTCAGCTGCTGTCACAAATGTAAAACCGTAAGTGATCCACGCCTCAGTCTGAGGTATATCACCTGTGCTAAAGACAGACTGGCCATTGATCAAGAAATCAACATTGGGCCTGAGGTGGTCAGTAACGCTGCTCTCGATGAGGTTGATCACGTCAGCGCTGAATTCGTACAAGGTGTTTTCGCACAGATCGGTGATGTCCTCCTGGTAGAAAAGTCCTGGCTCAAAACTAGCATTGACGACCATGAAGTACTCGTCACGATTAAGGCTATTGTCCCTGACCGCCAGCCAACTCGGGTAGAGGCCTGCCAGCGCAGAGGTCATCTTGGTTATCGTGTACTCCCCATCAGCAGGTACCACCGTCGTATAGTTGTAACCCGGAGCAAAACCTGGATCTGCAAGTAGTACTGTCTGCGGTCCTGTACCGAAGTCTCCACTCTCAAAAATATTGGCACCCAGACTACCCTCGCATACTTGCGCAGATGCAAAGGTCAGCTTAGAAATCAAAAAAAGGAGCAAGACATACCTCATCCCGCAAATGTACAGGGAGAAAGTTAATGAGCAGTAAAGGACTTATGGGGTGAAAAAGTTATTTGTATTTGTAGCAAATACATTTTACTCATCTCAAACCAACTATTCTACCACTAAGACCACAATCATAAGCTACACCATTGCCCCCTTCTGACCTAGTCAACTACCTTTGTAGTATAACCTAATACTAGCCATGACAATTATCGACGGTAAAGCTCTCGCCAACACTATACGAGCGGAGATCAAGCAGGAAGTAGACGCAATCCGAGCAGCGGGTGGCAACATCCCCCATCTGGCTGCTGTACTGGTAGGAGACAATCCTGCTAGCCAGTCATATGTACGCAACAAGGTGAGATTTTGCGACGATGTAGGATTCGAGTCTACGTTGATAAGAAAGGACGCCAGTATCACGCAAGAAGAACTGCTCGATATCATCCGCGACCTCAACGAAAATGAAGACGTCGACGGCTACATCGTACAGCTGCCCCTACCCAAGCACATCGACGAGGTTAAGGTCAATCTGGCCATAGATCCAAGTAAGGACGTAGATGGTTTTCACCCGCTTAACTTCGGTAAGATCATACAAGGCCTCGATGGTTACATCCCCGCTACGCCATATGGCATCCTGACTATGCTGGAGCGATATGACATACCTACGAGCGGTAAGAAGGTAGTGGTAATCGGGCGGTCCAATATAGTAGGCACCCCGATCAGTATCCTCCTATCTCGCAAGGCTGCCGTGGGTAATGCCACTGTCACGCTAGCCCACAGCAGGACTCAAGACCTAGCGAGCGAAGTACAGGCGGCAGATATCGTCATCGCTGCCATCGGTATACCTAACTTTATCAGTGCCGATATGATCAAGGAGGGTGCCGTGATCATCGATGTAGGTATCAATCGAGTAGATGATGACAGCCGCAAGCGGGGTTACAGGTTGGTAGGTGACGTCGATTATGACGCTGTTGCTGACAAGGCAAGCCACATTACCCCGGTACCTGGTGGTGTAGGACCAATGACGGTATGTGCTCTCATGATGAATACCCTCAAGGCTAGTAAACTCAAGGAAGCCTAGTAAGGTAGCAGTCATGTCTTGGTGTTGCTTCCTTTGCAGGAAATCATCATCAATGCTTGAGCGGTAGAGCGGCAGTGAAGTTGCCTCATGTATGATCAGGAGGTGTGTTTTGGCAAGCATCCCACTTCGTAAAGCACATTTTACACTGCCTTTTACATCATTTTACATCTGATTACATAGCGTAGTCTGTAATTGATCCATCTTGCATACATGATCAATGATGGTTAAACCTTTAGATAATCAAAAATGATGAATCACCTAGCCTATGCCTTCTGTCTCGCTATCATGATGACCTACTCTTGCAGCGTAGAGAAAGCGTCTGACCCTGTCGTAGTGACTGCAGAAGGTGGCGATCCAGCGAGCACACACGTACAAAGAGAACAACACGAGTACGGAGGTTGGTACTGTCCCAACAATCTTAGGGGTTTTCCACCCATGGACATCCAAGACCTCCATAAGATACCCGTAATCACGGATCGCCTACCTACTAAGGCGGAGACCCAAGACGGGCGATCGCTTATATACGTTGACCCGATACTGCACCCTGATGCTAGGCCCCTAGATATAAGTCTGCCGAAACTCGGTCGTACCTACTCTCGCACGGGTGGCGATGATGAGGTAGTGATCGTTATCCAGGCGGTGATCATAGGCGTAGATACCATAGTGGGCTATCGCTACCCGACCGGTGGCAACGGCTCAGGCTGGTATGATGAGATTACCTGGCTAACAGATGCAGAGGTAGATGCTCTGGGGGCGACACCCTATGCATATGTTGATGTACCAATTGCTGCGAGCAAGGAGGACGTCTGGGATGCCATCACCATGACTGACTATGCGAGTGGACTGGGCAAGACATTTGGCAAGGAGGAAGCATTTTCTACCAGCTGGGAAGACGGTCGTAATATCAATCTCGAGTACGACCATGACGGTGATCAGGCTTCAGGATCGATACGTGGTATGTGGGGAGCGATATACATGGATGTAAAGTACAAGCGACCAGGATACGAAAGTGTCGAAAAGATGGTGCTCCTACCAGGACCAGATAATAGCGCTAGGCTACAATTCGTCGCAGGTCCCTACCCTGCTGACCAGGCACTACAGCAAAAACGATGGGACGCTTGGGCCGATGAGGTGAGAGGATTGAGCGAGCGATAACAGCAACAGTGGTGTGAAACTAGACTAGCGGTGCTGGCAGTAGTAGTGCAACGCGATGATCGTCAATTATATGGTCAAAGGGAAATGTTGCTTCTGTGCCCTGTACAAACGTGAAAGTAACATGCGCAGGATGCCTGATCGAAAGCGTACATTTATCATTAGAAAAAAGGGGAAAGAACTATGAGTCAAGCCAAGAGCAATGCTATATCCACATTCAAAGTAGTAAGCTTCCTAGAAGGGCTCTCTTATATCCTGTTGCTTTTCATCGCTGTACCCATCAAATACCTGATGGGAGATGCATCCTTGGTAAAAGTTCTGGGCATGCCACACGGCGTACTGTTTGTACTGTACATCATCATGGCCTTGCTCATCCGATCCCGCATGCAGTGGGGCGGCAAGACAACCATGATCGTCCTAGCAGCTTCCCTGCTGCCCTTCGGTACTTTCTACATCAATAAAAAGTATCTGTAAGCTAACCGTACTACATAAGTACATCTGAACGATCTGCCCCTTACCATAAAACAACCCTACCATGGAATATAAAATATTTGCCACCCTAGGTATCATCACCATCATCAGCGGCATATTACTAACTATAATGGGTAGCTACATCCCTGGTATCGGTGGCACAATCGTAGGGATATGGCTGGCTACCGATAATATCAACAAGATAAGAGCGAAGTAGTGTCGAGGCTAGAAGGTGGGGATCACTACCTCAAAGACAGCACCCAAAGGATTCACTGTCAGAAGTAATTGTCAGGCATCCACTACAGCCCTAAGACAAGGTGGCTGGCCAAAAGCATAAATGGAAGTGGTTGAATAGTTTTTACGAGGCCTGATCTGTCTGACAATCCGCATCGACCATGAGCTATAAAGCAAACCCTTATAGCTTACAATAAGCACTCTAGTGAGCTTTATTTGTACTGATGAAATATACTGAGCTATAAAATGTAGTATTATAGCCCAAAAATGGATTAACTTTGGGCTATAAATAGTGAAGATATAACCCATGGCGTGGCTCTGGCAGCAAAAAGATTGGCCCACATTTACATTTGATGCTAGTAAGTATCAAGTGCAGGAAGATGTATTCTACACTAATAGTGGTAGGGTCAGTGGGTCTATAGAGCACCTAGAGCTCGAGCAAGGTGAGACATTTAAGATCAATGTACTATGCCAAGAGGCCGTGGCTACCTCCATCATAGAAGGCGAGCTGCTAGATAGGGACTCGGTACAGTCATCTATCAGGAAGCATATGGGGCTCAAGACCGATCATAGGCGAGCTAGTGCTGCTGAAGCTGGAGTGGCAGAGATGCATGTAGATGTATACAGTCGCTACGCTGAGCCACTCACTCATGATATGATGCATGGCTGGCATGCTATGCTGACCAATGGCAGGAGAGATCTTGTCGATGTAGGACGGTACCGTACCCATGCTGAGCCTATGCAAGTGATATCAGGGAGCTACTCCAAACCAAAAGTTTACTACGAGGCACCGCCCTCTGCTATGGTACCGTATGAGATGGAGCGGTATGTAGACTGGTTTAACACAGCGGTCAATGATCGGTCCACCCCGGTACTTACTACCGCTGCCGTAGCACACCTATACTTCGAGATGATACATCCCTACGAGGATGGTAACGGTCGCATAGGTCGGGCATTAGTCGAAAAGGTATTATCCACAAGGCTCGGTGGTCCTAGCCTCAATTCGTTTTCGCGAGTCATAGAGCTCAACAAAAAAAGTTACTACACCTGCCTACAGCAGTGTAATACCACTAATCAAGTGGATCAGTTTGTTCACTTCTTTACAGATATGGTACTGGCCTCGCAAGACTACACCTACCACATGGTGCGACTGCTGATCCATAAGTCTAAGGTAATGAAGACGTATGCTGATGAGCTCAATGCCCGCCAAGAGAAGCTACTACTGAGGCTCTACGATGTAGCGCAAGAAGGCTTCGAGGGTGGCATGAGTGCCAAGAAGTACACCGCTATGACCAAAGCATCACCATCGTCTGCTACTCGTGACCTACAGCACCTAGCCGACTTAGGTATCCTGTACAAGACCGGTCAGCTCAAGGGTACGAGATACCACCTTGTGGGTCCAGATGGGTTGCGATTGTGAGTTACCCCGTACGAATGAGTGCTGATACCATGTTAACCTGAACACGGCGCTTATACTGTCGTTGTTTTGCTACTACACTTCGTTGTCAGGAACCTCGCCATCACCACCCTTCGACAGACTCAGTGACCACGTGATTGTCCGCCCCCCGCTTTGAGGTTCAGTCATTTGGTAGGCCTCAAGGTGGGGGCCCTTCTCCTGGATGCGAGCTGGGGCCCATCGGCCCTAAGAAAAGGTGGCTCGCCAAGAAGCGTATGTGGAAGTGGCTGAATAGATTTTATGAGGACTAGGGGGTGAGCCCGTACACTATTGGTCAGTGTAGTCTGCCTCACCGACTATGCGGATAAAGCGAACGGTAAGTAGATGTGTGAAAGGTCGTAGGATAAGCGTACTTTCTGCGTCAACTGCTCAGATACCGACCATATAGTACCGATAAGTCGTGATACTCGACCAATAGTCCGATATAAAGGGTGACTTGTCTCCTAATGCTGTATCTTCAAACTCAAAGACAGTACTTATCAAAGCAATCCTTTACATAACTCTTTTACTTCTGCACACTGGTTTGGCGAGCCAGACCATAATCGAGTATAAAGAACTCGAGCAAGACCAGGGTCTACATCAGCGAAATGTGAGAAAGGTCGTTCGCGATGACAGTGGTTACTTTTATCTACTAGGTACCTCTGCCATTCAGAAATGGGACGGTAAAGACTTTCAATACATCAACCACAGTGTCCTCAGCAATGCAGGTCTATCCCTTGACGATGTAGATGAGATACGAGCACTCAATGAGGGACTCATACTGTTCGTATGTAATGGTGCAGGTCATCACTACGTCTTGCAGGCAGGTAGCTTAACCTTAGAGCCCATAGATCTGCGTGGTCATCTCAATGTTACTCAAAGAACAATCTACGCGACGATAGCTAGCGATAGTAGATTTAGTACCCGAGCTTGCACGATCAGCAGTGGGCTGCAAGTGTCTAAAGGCCCTGAAACCTATAAGACAGACTACATACCGATCCAGGTCCTACCTCGCAAGTCGGATGTACTGCTCGTATCACCAGATAGTACGATAACGCGATATGCTGATAGTCAATACATAGAACTGGGCATCAGCGGAAGTGTCATTAACAGTGGTAAAAGCACGTATATCTGGACAGATAAGGCTGTCTACAGTCTAGACTATACCTCGATAGACAAAATAGTCGACCTCCCATCAGCAGAGCCGCATAAACTATCGCTGCTCAAATCTGATCGAGCTGGCAATATCATTGCAGCGTACTCCGCTCGACCTAGGTTTAATGAGCACCTCTATGTACTCAACGACAAGCAACAGTTACGATCTCTACCCCAGATCATCGGGCGAAATCGTGGGCTATTCAGAGACTTGCATACTGACGATGCGGCCTACCAGTGGATGTTCGTGGGCTATAATGCTGTGAGTGTTATCAATCTACTGAGAGATGGTAGTGAGTTTGTCTTTCGCATCGAAGGCGTAAAGAAAAACAGGTTTTCAAATGTAATTTCTGGGTTAGCTTCTGATGGTAATAGCACCTACTTCTTAAAGGAGAGTAGAGGTATTTACAAGGTCAACCCCAGTCATCCAAAGGGATACGAACTACAATTTCCTGGCACAGACTTTACCCGTCACTTTACTAACAATGGCAAGCTAGTTTATTCGGAAGATGACCATGTATTTTACAGCTACCGCTATCAGTACGATGGTACTAGCAAAGTCGTCGAGATCAATACGCAAGCAAATGCATGGCGAGAAAAGTCTGTACCTTTCAAGCTAAGCGACATTCTTGCACGGGGCAATGGAAGCATGCTGATCGCAGGCTGGAAGAAAGATACCGATATTGGTAGACTGGCGATCTACAACTTCGACAATGGTAAGCTGGAGTATCCACTGACCTCTCCGATCAAGAAAATACGATCTATTTATTGGCATGAGACTACACAGACTTACTGGGTCGGTACAGTACGTGGGCTGCATGTACTTGACGCTACTTTTAAGGAGGTCGCTGTATTTAATAGTACCAATGAAGAGGCAAGTGGCAGGTACCTGGCCCACCCCGATGTAATCATGGTAAATACCTATCGCGACATGCTAGTAGCGGGTAGTCTTGGTGGTGCCTATGTTATAGATCCGGCGAAGCTATCAGTTGTAAAGTCACTCAATAATACCGAAGAGTTAAGCAATGGTCAAGTCATAGGTATTATGCCTGATAATAACGGCTATTGCTGGTTGACCACCTTTAATGGGGTCAATGTGATGGACAAGCACTTTAATATCGTTCAGCAGATCTATGACCACCAAGGTCTATCGCATCGTGAGTTTAACTCCAAGTCAATCTGCAAGGATGGTGCAGGCAATATCTATGGTGGCACACTCAATGGTGTTACCAAACTTACTCCGAGACTCATTAAAAAGTGGAAAGAAACCGGAGGCTTCCATATTCGACAAGTAGTACGGCACAAAGGGAAAATATCGCAAATACAAGAGATTAACGATATGAAGCTGAGTGCCTACAGCTCATCTGATTCGATTGAGATCCTTTACGAAAGACCAACTTACTATCGCTTTCCATTTTTGCGTGACAATACTGCCTTTTCATCTATGGACTCATCCGTGGTGTCTATAGGCTATCGTAACAATGCTGCAGTGATAAAGGATCTATCGCCTGGCACCTTCAACCTAAAAATAGAAGATCCAGATAGCAATCTATCACAGACAATAGAAGGTGATATTCGGTATGACGTTACTCAGTTATTGTTGGTCTTAGGTAGTCTTTTGCTCATTGGACTTCTTGTCTTATTCACCTACCGATATAACCGCCGAAAGATTATCGAGGAGAGTTTACTCGATCAACGGATATCAGAGCTAAGACTGACGGCTCTGCAGTCACAGATGAATCCCCACTTCATATTCAATGCACTAGGGGCTATACAATACTTCATACAGACTCACGATGTCGACAAAGCCGATGAGTACCTATCAAATTTTGCTATGCTCATGAGGCGGATATTGGATTCTTCCAAGACGAAATACGTACCGCTTTACCAAGAGATAGAGACCCTGAAACTGTACGTAGGGCTCGAGGCAGTACGATTTGAAGGCTTATTCCAATTCGAATTCGTAGTAGATGAGCATGTAGACTCGGACCTCAATGTACCGCCGATGGTATTACAGCCCTACGTAGAAAATGCTATCAACCATGGACTCTACAACCTTAAAGAGCGACAAGGTCATTTGAGGCTTTCATTTTCACCATTAGAAAACGACGGTATTAAAATCACAATCGAGGATAATGGCGTAGGTCGAAAGAAAGCTGAAGAACTAAGAACCAAAAGGCATAAAAGCCGTGGCATGAAGATTATCAAAGATAGAATCAATACCCTCAATTCACTTGCTGACATACATGTCGAAGTAGTTATAGAAGATCTCTACGCTGATGATAGAGCAGCTGGTACTAAGGTTGAGGTAACGATGATAGAACTATCTGAATGAAAGCCCCCTTGCACACCGCTACCTATTTACTGGCTTAGCAAACTGTTGCTAAAATATAGAGAGGTGTGTTGTAGGCCACGTACTAATCACTGAGCTGACGGCTTCTAAACCGCTCATGATGAAAAATCAACCGATGGTCTTAATTATGGTCGACTATGCACAGATATCCCTAAGTTACACCTATGACATCGACTAGCTCATACAAAGCCATTATCATCGACGACGAACCCAAGTTGCGAGAGGTCCTTCAGATCAAGTTGAGAAAGCACTGCCCAACTATCGAAATAGTAAGCTCAGCAATCGATGCTCCAGATGCCTATGACAAAATCACGGAGTATAATCCCGACCTGATCTTTCTAGATATTGCGATGCCTGGAGAAAGTGGCTTTGACTTATTGGATAGATTTACTGACATTAGGTTTGAAGTCATATTCGTCACTGGTTACAATGAGTATGCTCTAGATGCACTTAAGATCAGTGCCGTTGACTATCTCCTGAAACCTGTAAATACTGCCGACCTAATAGCTGCCGTCGAAAAAGCCACCTCTCGCATTGAGGCAAGGACCAAAATAGATAAGTACGAAGTGCTTAAGCACAACCTACACAACATAGGTGATCAGAATACCAAAATCTCCATTCCTGGATCAGATGCCTACGAATTTATCCGCATCGGAGATATCATCCGCTGTGAAGGGTGGGATAAGTACACTAGAATTCACCTCAAATCTGGTGCGGTCGTCGTAAGCTCATACAACCTAGGTGTATTCCGTGATATGCTGGAGAGTTATCACTTCTTCACTACTCACAAATCACACCTTATCAATACGACTGAGATCACTCGATACCTCAAGGATGGCACAGTAGTTATGAGTGACGACTCAAAAGTACCCGTCGCGAGACGGCGTAAAGAGGAGTTCATGAATTTGGTCGTCAAGAGTCTGTAGTCACGTCAACCCTAGCCAAATCAATACGCCAAGGCCCAAGAGACAATACAATAGTCTAACCAGTGGGCAAAAATCAATAGACAGATAAGATCAAGTCAATGTCACGTGTGCCCTACAACATGGAGACCGGCATACGATCATTGTGAACTGGTACTCATCAGAATCTTATCTACAGCTACTACTATCCTCTGCCCTACTAAGGTCTGACAAGGTTACTGACCGCTACTCCGATTAAACGTACCGTTACTCTGCTGGGATAAAAATGGTGATGCTCTTGGATCTAAGTTTACAATACATCTAAACTCCAAACCATGCCTACTCACTCTCTTATCCGAACACTATCCCTTGTGATGACCATCACAATTACCGCAATGGCGCTTTATGGTCAGAATTGTCAATCGACACAAGATTTTGAAGGATTTCCAGTAGGTCCGATAACAGCCGCTCCGAGCACAGCACCTGGATTATATGGAGCATTTGGTAATCCCATTGTCGTGGAGGAGGACTGTAGTACGGGCGGTAGTAGAGCACTACGCCTACAGGCTGGAGATGTCGTCAATGGCGGCCCGATCGATGGGGCTATATATACGATGACGGGAGGTTTTGGCGGAGGCGAGCAATTTTTGCCCAGCAGAGAATACCAAATGAGCTTTTCTAAGGCCGTCAGCCTTGCCACCATAGGCACCAATGGTGCTGACTATGTAGGTACGACCATGACGATAGCCTTTACCAATAGTCTGACCACATGCTCTGGCGGATGTGAGATCATTATGAGTAAGGATATCAGCACACTCAGTACTACTTGCGAAAGCTGGGATATAGGCACCTTCTCACCTATGCAGCCGTGGGACCACATACTGATCTATATCGAGACTACTGATGCTAGTGGCAATGCTAGTCTATACATCCTGATCGATGATTTATGCATAGAGCAAGCGACGACATGTACCGCATCATTTCAACTCGAAAACAGTGGCTGTGGCGACATATTCGTCACCGAAAACAATCAAGGAGTTACCGGACTCCAGTACCGTATCACTGAGCCTGGCATACCATCGTATGTAGTGCCTAGTCCATTATCCTTCCCTACTACCTTCTCTGTCAATGGCAGTCATACGATCAGCCTCGAGGGTTTTTGCAACGGCGTCTTAACCGTCTTTCAGACAGAGTCGTTTACCGTAACGGGACTGGACCTACCTGTATTCCAAGCCTGTCCCACGAGCCCGATTATCCTTCAGGCGCCAAGCGTCGCTCCATGTATAGTCGATTTTGTACTCCCCGACCTACTACCATTCGATGCAGATAATGATATCGTGTCAGAAGTCTGCACGATCGATGGTGTAGTGGTTGCAGGTGCTAGCGTGCCGCTGAGTGTAGGCCTACATACCGTGAGCTGTAGTATCGAAGATGCCTGTGGCAACAATCGAGTGTGCACCTATCAGGTGGAGGTGACTTGTCTCAACTTTGGTACTTGTATCGATGCCGGTGACTATAGCGTGGGGCCACTCTCACCGATCACGATAGGCGGTGGCAGTGGCCTATACAGTGGTACAGGTCTGCCCCAAATTACCAATGAATACTGCCCAGGAGCCAGCGCTGGTCTAGGCCTAGAGCTCACTGCCAGCACACCCGCTATGGCAGGTGATGTCGTATTACTCAAGCCCACACCCGTAGATGGTGGAGAAGCAATCTTCATAGCAGGACAGCAGTACGAGTACAACCTTGAGAAAATGCTAAGTAGCACGACGGAGGGCAGTCTACAGACCGACTATGGTGATACCCGTATGATCGTAGCCCTGACTAACGGCCTAGACTGTAACGAACCTGGGTGCCTCACCTTGGCCAGCAAATCCATAACAGCCGAGCTCGCCGTTGGTGCATGTGCTCCATGGGGTCGCATGACATTTACCCCCACGCAAGACTACCAGGCCATGGCCATCTACATAGAGACCACTCCACTCGGCAGTCCGGACGAGGTACAGGTAGTCATCAATGAATTATGTGTAGCACCTGTATCATCCTGCTCCGATGCCAATGATCTCAATACTGGCGACCTCTCAGATCCCCCGATGATGAGCATGAAAGGCATCTACCGTGGTTACGGGCAGCCACTAGTGACCATAGGTGACGACTGCACCGATGACATGACTATGAAAAGTATTCGACTAAGAGCTACCACACCTAGTACAACGGGTGATGCAATAGTAATAATACCCGGCGGTGATAATGACACCGAACCCGTCTACAAGATGGGACGTACTTATGAATACTCCCTGAGTAAAGTGCTAAGCTCCATCAATACAGGTGACATAGAAATGGACTTTACGAATACCACCATTTCCGTATCTCTTACTGACCAACTATCGCCTTGTGAAATGGGTGACTGTCAGCTAATACTCTCGGAGGAAGAAACTCAAGCATTAGCCGGGGGACAGTGTTCTGACTGGCTGGCAATGACCTTTGAGCCTACCCGTGACTACCGCTATCTCATGATAGAGCTAGCGACTACACCTACAGGTACCATGCAGGACCTATTTGTCAACGTAGATGATATTTGCGTAAGCTCGGTAGCCAGCATGACTTGTGAGGCAACCTTTGATTACTTCAACATCTCCTGTGATAGCCTTAAGTTCTATAGTACGTCTACTGATGCTGTATCCTGGCAGTTCGAATTTTTCGGCCCCGCTCGTATTCGTGCAGTAGCTAACGACACTGCATGCGTAAAATTTCCTGTGGCAGGCACCTATCAGGTACAGCTAAGTATCACCTGTGCTGACGGTACGTTTGACCGATCTATTGTAGAGACGATCACCATCGACCCGATCGACACGCTAGCTCCCGCACTCGAAGATTGCCCTGTAGACCCGCAGGTATTTGGCACTGAAGATCCTGACTGTAGCACCTGGTACACCCCAGTGTTTGATGTGTCAGATGATAGTGGTGTATTCTCCTATGACGTACGAGTAAATGGCACGTTTGTACCCAAAGGCGACTCGATTTTTCTCAATGCAGGTGTCCATCAAGTTGTCGCCATATTTCTAGACGCTTGTGGTAATACGACCACTTGCACATATGACATCACTGTAGGCTGTAGGCCTCTATATGACTGTACACATTTCGACGATGAGGATAGCGGTGGCTGGTACCGATACAACAAGATACTGCGTGATCCACGTAATCCTAGTCTTGGTTATATAATGAGTACTAGGCCAATTGCTCTTCAGTCGTCAGGTCCATCTGGATTGCCGACTGACATCTACATGAAAGCGGACGACTACCCGGGCAGTACATGGCTCGTCAATGAAGTAGACTATGATGGCAGCTGGAAAGCGTTTATTGAAAATTGCTTTTGTTTTGACTTCAACGTCATCGATGATGGTGATAGTAGTGGTATCCCAAGTGATGCTGCACCCTACTTTATACTCTCTTCAGCGTTTGACCGTACTCAGCCCATCATGTTTGGTACTAACCCTGTACATGCCATACGATGGAGATCCACGTTGACCAAGACAGAACGAGAAGGGTGGAATCAGTTTTGTATCGCAGTAGATAGCTGTGACGCGAGTAGTGGTCCACCTATTGTAAAAGATGGGATATGGGAGTACATCACTGGCGCATCGTCAGACTGTACCGACTTCAATGATGTATTGTGCAATGTAGAGACCGTCATGTTTGGTCTCGACCTCACTGGTAGTCCTACAGAGGAGTACGGCTTTGACAACATCTGTACTGGGCCATGTCCGGCAGAGCCCGCTCCGTGTGCCCTGACGGTATCTGCTGATACCATCTCTCAATCGAGCGGGTCGTGCTGCTATGAGCTAGACATGGATATCACTACATCGTGGTACTATGTCGACTACGACCTCACCACGCCTGGTGTGATCTTTAATACGGCGATGATAGATACTAGTATCTACGACCTTGACACACTGAGTAATGGTACCAAACTGCGAGTGACAGGAAAGACACCAGGCTTTGGCGGTAACCTGCCTGTAAGTAGTCTAGATTTTATGAAATTTTGTTTTGCCAATGTCGACAGTATAAGCCAGACACCACAATGCGTAGTGGCTAGTGCATATGGCCCGGGACCAGTCGATAATGTAGAGCTGATATGCCGTGACACGCTAAAGTTTGGCTGTCCTGCTCCCACTACTGAACCAGACTCGTGCCTAGACTTGACGCTGGATGCATCGTGCGATCCTGACGATCCGTATAGCTATGCTCTCAGTGTCTCCGTCACCAACCTCACACCCAATGTTGCTCGACGACTCAATCTCACAAGCCAAGATCCTAATGTTCGATTTTTGCCTATCGGTGCTCCCGCTGGAGCTCTACCGCAGCCGACCATCAGTATTACTATACCTGGAGGACTTGCCTCTGGTGCTAGTGCTACGAGATTGATGGCCACAGTAATAGCGACGACAGCGATCTCCTCTCCTACCCAATGGTGTGTAGAAGGTCATCTACTTACCGATGGTATGTGCTGTACAGCACCTGATTATTTCTGCACAGAACTAGACGTATGCTGTGATCCTTGTGAAATGAAAGACTACGATGTCACAGACATAAGCGGCACCCCATCTGGACAGATGCTTAACTATCGAGCAAGCGACGACGGCGATTGGCTATTTGTGCAAGCGGGTGGCGGCCCTGATGTCAGCGGGCCTACCCTATCTATCATCACGTTTGACAATACCCTAGTTTCTGATGGAGCAAGTAGTCAAACCTTTATCAACTTCGACTTCTTACAAGACATCTGCGAGGGTGCTACTATTACAGAAGCACGACTCAAGCTCTTCGCAGATACGAATACGCCTGGACATAGTGCCTCAGCTGTTGACAACAACTGCATCCTGCTGCAACGTGGATTCTCTGCATGGGATGAGGGTAGTATGTCTACTACTTTGCCATTCGTATCAGGCATCAATGTGTCATTCTTAGACTCCCCCACTAGCCCTTATCAAAACTATGATCTCGACGTCACGATCCTTACTAATGACATCGTCGCAAATGGTGGCTTCGGATTCGCGATGATCCCACAATGCAGTGACAAGAATATCGAACTGCATTTCGCCTCCAAGGATCACCCAAACCCAGCGCTGCATCCGCAACTTGTCCTCACCATCGATGACAGCAACTGCTCAGAGCCATCTCTCCTAGGAGAGTGCTGCCATGAGATAGATATCACTAATGATTGCCCTACCGACTTCTTTACCAGCCTAGAGCTCAAGAGTATCACGCCTGGTGTGAATATAGGTAGCCACGCTACAGGTGGCAGCATGCCTCAAGACTGGTCAGTGAGTAACTCGACACCTAACTGTGTGGCATGGACGCATAACTCTGGCTACATACCACCAGGGACTACTGCTGATCTCATACAGTTTTGCCTCGACGACATAGACCCAGGTGAGACGCCTCAGGATGTTGTACTCAACTGGTATGCCCTAGATGGTAATGGTGAACCATACATTGCGTGTTCTGATACTATCCGATTTGAGTGCGAACCACCGATTGATAATCCTTGCATTACCGTTATAGACACCGACATCAAAAGCAGCCCTTGTGACAGCCTAGACTGCTACGAGACACCATGGTGTGTACAATGGCTACGAGACACCATCGGTGCCCAGGTAGGCTTACCAGAGATCTTGAGTTACAATAGTGTCGAAAAAGGAATATGGAATGGTCAGGTGGTCTTTGTGGCTACCAACCCTACACCGCCTGGCGCAGCCAATATCGGTAATACGGACATATATCTATGTAATGGAACCCTCATTCAAAAATGTGAGATAACGCTGTTTGGCGAAGTTTGCAATCCCACTCAATCAATAAACCCGTCTACCGATATTACAGGTAAAATGCTTATCTGGCAGACTGGTGATACCGTACCGCCACTGGACCCTGACTGTGCAAGCGGTAGCGGATCACAGAACACAGTCGATGTGTGTCTGACCTTTAAAAACTCTTCTCAGCACTTTGCTGACCAGTTTATTATTTATCCCATCACGTCAGGTGTATCGTACTGGCCTAACCCTATCAGCTTACTACCTACTGGAAGTATCCCCTGTGACACAAGTACTGTCACATTCCAGTTATTTGGGTCAGCGATTACACCTGGCACGACCGTAAAATTTGGTGTGCGACTAGCAGACACCCAGAACCCCGACAGCTGGTGCTGTTTTGAGTCAGATACCGTCTGTGTCGTGATTCCCGAATGTCCTATGACCGACGACTGCTGCGCTAGCCAAGACACCTTTGACATGCTCGTCAATCAAGGCTTTCAGGTAACGCAAGACGATTGCTCGATTACCGTATGTGCCAATCAGTTTGACACATGCCACTACTTCTCCAATCTGAGTCCCGACTGGGGCGATGGCAGTATCATCTTACCTACCGTCTTACAGAGTAACCCGCCTAATAACTGCTGGTCGTACACCTACACTACACCTGGCTCTTATGTGATCACCCTACCCGTATGGGAAGGCGATATCGATGATGCCTGCTGGAGTGATGTACTAAGCTATACGTTTGAGTGTCCCCCTAGTGTCTTGCCGTGCGACAGCTTGATCGTTACTAATGGGCCATCGACCAATGTCGACTCGGTATGTTGTAGCACGTTTACCATCGACAACATGGATCCCAATAACCGCTACAAAGGAGTAGCCATTCGTACCACGCCGCCAGTCAGCATATCTCAAGTACGTGGACTTAATGGTTATGTTGTCAATCAGCTGACCCCCTTCAGAGCCGAAGTACTGATACCATCGGGTAGCATGCCGCTAGGCCAGCAAGACATCTTTACGCTTTGCACCACCGACTACGGTGCAGGACCCCATAACGTGACTGTACACTGGCTGCAGCAGGTCGGTAATGACTGCGTTGAGGTTTGCCCCAGCGATCTGCCGATGGAATGCAGTGACGACGATGGCATTAAGTGCTTTGAGTTTATTCAAGATAGTATCCAGTGCGAGACGGAGACCTATTGCTTCCAGATTAAGAATGCGAGTAATCCGTCATTTGATATCGCCAGCGTAATACTGTACGGCGTCAACGGCGGGACACTATCGCCCACCTCTGTCACCATACCCAATGGTCCGCTCGTATCCGGAGATACCAGTGCTTGGATATGTGTCAATTATACAGGCTCCGCTGTTGGCGATACGGTTTGCTACAGCATAGCCGCCGAGAACGCTGTCTTGCCTGGCCAGTCCAATATCTGCTGCACGGACACACTAGTCCAGTGCTTTGTGGTACCACCATGCCCCACTATGGACGACTGCTGCGCTAGCCAAGACACCTTTGATATGCTCGTCAATCAAGGCTTCCAGGTAACGCAAGACGATTGCTCGATTACAGTATGTGCCAATCAGTTTGACACATGCCACTACTTCTCCAATCTGAGTCCCGACTGGGGCGATGGCAGTATCATCTTACCTACCGTCTTACAGAGTAACCCGCCTAATAACTGCTGGTCGTACACCTACACTACACCTGGCTCTTATGTGATCACCCTACCCGTATGGGAAGGCGATATCGATGATGCCTGCTGGAGTGATGTACTAAGCTATACGTTTGAGTGTGATACGCTGCAGCCCGCTGTATGTGCTGCTTGCCCTGATGGACAGGTACAAGGGCCTAACCTCCTGGTCAATGGAGACTTCGAGGCAGGTAATACAGGGTTTACCAACGGGTATACTTACCAGAGTTCGGGAGCTCTTGGTGTAGGCGACTACAGTGTACGGACTAGTACGACCCTAGCCAATGCTGCGTGGGCAGCTACTGATTATACTACTGGTACCGGCCAGTTTTTGACCGTAGACGGCATTCCCGGTGTACCATTCTGGCAAAACACCGTTACCACCATACCAGGTCAAGACTATTCACTATGCCTATTCTATGATCACCTAGTAGCGCCACGTCTCCTTGATTTTGGCAATGCATCCATAGAAGTCATCATAGACGGTAGCACGGTAGCAACAGTACTCGTCAATCAACTACCAGACGCATGGCAGAATATTACGGTCAACTATACTGCCATCAGCGCCAGCACCAATCTGCAACTCCAGCTTGCCGCAGGCTCTGCGGGCTTCCAAGATGTAGCGATAGACAACATCTCTTTTACTGCTTGTGGAGTAGTCGTGACGGATCCTTGCTGCGACGTTACAGAAGAGGATTTTTGCGATGAATTTGATGTCGGCATCAACTACAGCCTCAATGGATGTGAGCTCTGCCTGCCGTTCGTCCTAGACAGTTGTGAGTACCTCAATATCAACTATGGCGATGGCACAGTCGTTAGCCTCAATGGTGGTGGAGTGGCACCTTGCTACACGTATCCCGGGCCATCAGGTAGCTATACGGTATCTGTAGACTACTTCCGTCTGGACAGTAACCAAGACACCTGCCTCCGCAAGACAGCAGTACTTGATATCATTACTGCATGTCCACCATCAGCTAGTTCCTGCCTCTCGGTTATCGACGGCAACCTAGACTGCGACCAAGGCGCCTACTGCTTCCGCATCACCAATAACACAACTGATACGATGTGGTCTCTAGCTTTCATAGAACTCACAGCCAGTATCGCTTTGAGCCCAGACCCCTACCGCCTACAGGCACCTCTAGCGCCTGGGGTCTCCAGCGAGGAAATCTGTCTCACCTACATCGGCGCTTTCCAGGGAGATACTGTATGTTTTGATGTAGTAGGCCATAGAGAAGACATCACCATCGGCGAGGACCCCATCTTCTGCTGTCAAGACACCACACCTGTCTGCTTCGTGGTAGATTGTCCCGTGGTCTCTAGCACCTGCATAAGTGTGGTAGAAGACAGTATCGACTGTGCTACGCAGACTTACTGTATCAGAGTGGCCAATAATACCTTCTTTGATATCAATTCGATCGCCTTTCACAGGTTTAGTGCCGGACATAGTCTGTCACCCGACCCACTAGGGATCCCTACACTCATACCTGGAGACACATCATCATGGATATGCCTTACCTACCTTGGGGCTAGTGCTGGAGACAGTGTTTGCTATAATATTGTCGGCCACGAGCAGGACCTCTCCAGCGGGCAAGAACCCATTTTCTGCTGTAGTGATGAGACGACATACTGCTTCGAAGTCGCCTGCGATACGGACCCTTGCTGTGATGTGAGCTCAGGCTATCTAGATAGCTTGATAACCACAGGATCTGATATAATTATAGACCAATGCGAGGTGACATTACCATTTTTGCCAGACACATGCGCTACACTATCCATCGACTTCGGTGATGGGGATATGTGGCAGTCGACAGGCACCGATACTGTCAGGCATACTTATATGAATGATGGGATCTATGACCTCGACATCACTATCCAGTACTTTAATGACGAAGGCGCAATCTGTGCAGAGGTCAGCGATAATCTCGAGATAGAGATACAAGACTGTGGCATGGGACGACTATGCCAGCTGGATGATCTCACCATATACAATGCCCTGACTCCTAATGATGATGGCTACAATGACGTACTCGTCATCGATGGCAACAGCACCTGTCAACTGGACATCCTTATATACAACAGGTGGGGACAGCTCGTCTATCGGGGTGATGACTACCAGAACGACTGGAAAGGCACAAGCTTATCTGGAGATAACCTGGCAGAAGGCACGTACTTCCTTATCGTCAACCTGACCGACGGTAGCGGGGAGTCCGTAGACTCACGACAAACCTACATCGATATCAGAAAGTAAAGCATGACTATCACTCAAGCAAATTGTACAACTATGAAAAGTATAACAATACTAATGCTGGTATGGGCAGGTACGTGGACTACCCTTTCTGGTCAGCAAGAAACTATACTCACGAAATACACCTTCAACTCACTGTTTTTCAACCCAGCCTACGCCGGCAGCCACGGCAATGGAGTCGGTACAGGCACAGTGCAGTACCGACGGCAATGGATGGGTGTAGAAGGTGCACCGACTACCATGATAGCCAGTGCCGAATACGGCCTCAAGCAGCACCGGCTAGGCCTGGGTGTCACCATCGGCAGAGAACAGATAGGGATCAATGCTCATAGCGAACTCGCCATCAGTACTTCGTACAAGATTAGGTTTGAAAATGGCGGACACCTTAATGGGGGCATACGGACAGCTCTACATAATACGTTATCAGACTTTGCCAGCCTCAATCAAAGTGACCCAGGCGATCCACTGTACACACAGGCACTGGAGTCATTCTCGTACGTAGGTGTAGGGCTAGGTATATACTACCACGACGAAGTGATGTACCTAGGCGTTTCGTCGCCTACAGTCACCACATTCGGGAGTCAAAATCTAGTACCTCGCAGGGTCAATCACTTATGCTTAAATGCTGGTCTCGTGATAGGTGATGAGTACAGCTCTATACTCTGGCAGCCTTCCATTTTGATTAATTATCACCAGGCTGTACCCCTACAGATTACAGCAAGCGTACAGGCTTGGTTTACCGATCGATTTGCTGTGGCGCTGCACTGGCGTAACGAAGATGCTCTAGCGCTAAGCATAGAATTACACTTTGCCGAGCAATGGAAAATCAGTACCGCCTATGACTTTACCACCAGCGATCTGCAGCAGTACAGCAGTGGCAGTCCAGAGGTGATGCTGGGTTATCGAATTGTAGGCCAGGATCGACGTCAATACAAAGAAATGCGGCGCTGGTACTACTAGTATTCAGATCGCATTAACACTCAGATAATTGAATTAGAGATGAAATATTTTAATTATAAAATACTAAATAACACATGAAGAAATTTACCCTAATTTTTACTGCCTTGATAGGGCTAGCACTCCTTGCGTCTTGTAACGACGATAGTGAAGAAAGTCAAGAATCGGGACAAGATGTGACGAACACTTTTCAAAGAATAGGAAACATCTACGAGACCCCCAACGCATACCTTGTATATAGTCCAGTTTTGCAATATGATATTGAGACGCAGATGGACGTTATCAAATATAGAGACCACGTCACAGTTATATTTACCGACGGAGCCATTACTAGGGATGCCGATGGCAGAATAGTCTACAGCACTGGTACACAGCAGGTTTTCTCCGCTTCTTTTCGAGATATAACAGATGGTCTCGTTAAAGATGTGATCGAGGATATTGATTTTCGTACTGGAGATCTCAGAATCTCCGCTGGCTCAACAGTTGTTGTTGACGGTAATGTAGATATCAACTATTCGGAAGATAATATCAGCTATGGCGAACTGAATGGCTACTACCTGCCACTGACCAATGAAGACATCGCCGAAATGTCTATCTCCTTCCTAGAGATAGATCATCTGGGTGGTAGCGGATCCATCGCCGCCACCTATAGTATCAGCCCTGGCATCGATGGGGAGGTCAAAGGCAACTATACAGGATCGTTTAACATACTCGACTAGGTGGCTCGTAACTGACCACAAACCTTGAAGCTAGCTGGGTGCATCGCAGTGATGCCCGCAGCTACCTTCCTACTATAGTGCCATGCGTTATTGACCTGGATCAACAATGTGATTAGTGACCACCACAATTAAATGACCCAAGGATCAAGATGCGAGTCAGGTCGGTATCGTGATAGGTGATGAGTACAGCTCTATACTCTGGCAGCCTTCCATTTTGATCAATTATCACCAGGCTATACCCCTACAGTTTATGGCAAGCGTACAGGCGTGGTTTACCGATCGATTTGCTGTTGCACTGCACTGGCGTAACGAGGATGCTCCCTACATTGTTAGTTGACCACGAGGATATAGATTTCCACTTGTGAGGGCGATCTTTTATCTGTATCTATGTTCAAGGCTGTACATCTACCGCATACCCTCAATACATACCATCATGGACCATCTACACTTAACCACTCTAGACGGGATTCCGCTCGCTCAGATAAGAGATAGTCTCAATGCTGCCTTTGCCGACTACGAGATCTCGTTTAGATATAGCCTGGAGCTGCTAGAGACAAAGTTTATTGTCGAGTCAATCGAGCCAAGGCTATCAGTAGGGGTATTTCGAGGTAAGGCGCTGGTAGCATTTATATTGCATGGCTGTCGACCTGGTGCAGATGGCGACATCATCTACAACGGGGGCACGGGTGTGATACCTGGCGAGCGGGGGCAGGGACTTACTGTGAAGATGTATGATTACATCTTGCCACAGCTAAAGGGTCACGGCGCTGACTTTGTCACGCTAGAAGTCCTTTCCAGTAATACGCCAGCTATCAAGTCATATCGTAAGACGGGGTTTGCCACGCAAAGAGAACTGGCCTGCTACACCGGCCCGATGACACTGCCAGTGGCAAAAGCAAACGACCTGACGATCGAGAGAATCGACTGGTCTACCCTAGACACAATAGCAGGTGAGGCGAATGTGCTACCATCCTGGCAAAACGCTACGGCCTCGCTCAAAAAGCTAAAGTCCGCTGTCCTCATAGGTGCTTACCGCCATGGTAACCTATGCGCATACGCTGTGGTCAACCCTGACCGGGAACGACTACAGCAGATCTATGTCGTACCAGGTGCACGCCGCCAAGGCGTCGCTACTAGCCTACTTCGCTGGACACAGGACCACGTCACTCAGATTACCGATGTAAGTAATGTCGACACGCGAGCAGCGGGGCTTGCTGCACTATACTCGTCGTGCGGTATGGTGCGAAAGTATGATCAGTATGAGATGAGAGTAGACTTGTGATTAAGCACTCTGTTAACAGCCTACCGCTACCCAATATCATCTAAATCCACAATGCCTTTCGTAGGTCAAGCGATATCTTGCTATTTTGGGCCCATAGCGAGTAGTCCTCTGAGTAATTATCTCTGTAGAACGGTCGTTATATGTGATAGCCAATAGACACTACCCTCATGTAAGAGGAGGTTATCGTGACTACCTAGCCTGTCAATTGCTGGCGATATAGATGAACACACACTATGGACGTAAAATTTACGAGGAGCCTACCTGATGGTTTTTTTAGAACCCTCAACGCTAGAGTAAACACCTACTTTAAGAGCAATCAGATAAAGAGGACAGGTGATCGCAGGATGTACGTCAAGTCGGCGGCGATGCTAGCCATGTATATCATACCACTACTACTGATCTATGCGCAGGTGGTAAGTGGGTGGTGGATACTATTGGCATTTTTAATAATGGGTGTAGGCATGTCTGGAATAGGACTGTGTATAATGCATGACGCCAATCATGGCTCGTATTCTACTAATCCTCTGGTCAACAAGATCTTTAGTCACTCCCTCACGCTGGTGGGCGGTAGCTCCTTCACTTGGAAGATACAGCATAATTTGCTGCACCACACGTTTACCAATGTATACGAGATAGACGAAGACATAGACGATAAGCCCTTCTTACGCTTATCACCGCACGGTAAGCTCAAGGGTCATCACAGATTTCAACACCTATATGCCCTAGTGATCTACTCACTGGCAACGGTGAGCTGGATTTTGTACAAGGACTTCAAGCAACTCATACAGTACAACCGTGTAGGCCTAACTCAAAAAGGAGGCTACAACCCCACGAAGGAATCTGTACGAATGATCATCCAAAAGACCCTTTACGTGGTCGCCCTGATCCTAGTGCCAATCTTGTTGGGTGCCCCATGGTATATCGTACTGCTAGGCTTTCTGCTTATGCACTTTTTTGCAGGAGTGTACATAACAACGATCTTTCAACTGGCCCACGTAGTCGAAGGACCCGAGCACCATCACAAAGAGATGCACCCAAGTGGCACTATGGATAATACCTGGGCCATACATCAGATCTCTACGACGGCTAACTTTAGTACGCGAAGCAAATTTGTAACTTGGATGAGCGGAGGACTCAACCACCAGATAGAGCACCACCTATTTCCCAACATCTGCCACGTACACTACCCCGAGATATCGCAGATCGTAAGAAAGACGGTTGCGGAATTCAACCTACCCTACTACGAGCATGAGCGATTCTTGCAAGCGGTTAGGTCTCACTTGTCTGTACTCAAGTCATTTGGTCATGCGAAGCAAGCGCCAGCCGTCTAGAGACATTACCATCTCCAAGACGATAGATCCTAGTATAATCCAACAAAGCCTCGAAGGCAGCAAAATCTACGCAGGCTTGCTCGATAGTCGAAGTATGAGGTAGCCTATGATCCCAGAGATCAACGAGCCGATGAGGATACCTAGCTTGGCAGAGTCGAGCATGGTGCGATCATCTGCGAAGGCGAGGTTGGCAATAAATATTGACATCGTAAAACCTACCCCAGCGAGGAATGCTACACCTAGCACTTGTACTGGTCGTACACCTACTGGCAAGGCACTGAGGCCCGACTTGACACCTATGCTAGCTAAGACAGATACGCCTACACTATTGCCCACGACTAGAGCTGCGGTCAGTGCCAGTATGACACCCGTGTGTAGCTCGCCACCGCCACCTACCGTCACACCAGCATTAGCAAGGGCAAAAATGGGCATGATCACATAAGCTACCCAGCCGTGCAAGCTATGCTCCATGGTCTGTAGTGGAGACTGTATCTTATCTATCCAGGTCTGTAAGTGGTCTATCTGATCTACCTGCTCGTAGGTAAGCAACTCTGTATCCGCATCCTCTTGCTCTACAAAATCGCTGGCCACTTGCTGCAATTCTTTGACAAAGGCCGTGCTCTCCACCTTGCGCTGTATAGGTATCGTGAATGCAACTAAGACTCCGGCGATTGTGGGATGGACGCCTGCCTTCAGAAAAAGGTACCACACAACGATAGACACTACCAGCATCACGTACTTATTGTACTTACCGGCTGCACTAATGAGACCTAGCAAGATCACCAGTACCAAGGCACCGACGATCATCGACCACTTGATACCTGTGCTATAGAAGATCGCTATGATCATCACCGCTCCCAGGTCATCTACTATGGCAAAGGCGGTCAGGAATATCTTGATACTCAAAGACACACGGTCACCTAGCAACTTGAGTATGGCTAGAGAAAATGCAATATCAGTTGCCATAGGAATAGCCCAGCCCGAGGCCGCAGCCGGATTATCATTGAGTAATACGTACACGAGGGCAGGCACAGACATACCTCCTACAGCTGCTAAAAATGGAAAGGCGGCCTTCTTGACACTATTGAGCTCGCCTAGCGTTATCTCTCTCTTAATCTCAAGGCCTATGAGGAAGAAAAAGATGGCCATCAAACCATCGTTAATCCATAAAATGAGTGGCTTAACCAGCGAAAAGCCAGACGAATCGACACCTAGCTTATAGTTGAAAATGGCGTTATAGCTATCCCCAAACGGACTATTGGCCCATACTATAGCAACTAGTGTTGCGGCAAAAAGCAGGATGCCACTAAAGCTCTCAATCTTGACAAACTCCTTAATAGGATCGAGTAGGTATGATCTGATCATAATCGTTGGTTGGTGTTTCGTCCGAAGAAGGCAACGCTTATGGTGTGAAGTAGTTTAGCTAAGCTCTCTGATTGGCATCACTGCGATGCTGAGACAGACAATTTTTAAGACGTAACATCATCAATTTACCGGCTTAACCGTTAGAGAGGCTACAAGGCATACCAGCAGATAGTCTGACTAATGACTGTAGCTTTGTCAATAGCACATACACAGATACCCACCCTATGCGTATAGTCCTAGATACTTTTCAAAAGGAGTTAGAGCCTGACAAGAATACGATCCTCCGTCCTAGGCAGGTCCGCGAGGCGAGTTACAGCTATGTCAAGCCGCGTATACCCACCGCACCGTCACTGCTACACGTAAGCGAAGCCCTACTACAGACGCTAGGAATCGACGAGGCACAAGTAAAGTCTGAGGCTTTCTTAAATCTTGTGAGTGGAGCCGACATACCACCACCAGCGCAACCCTACTCTATGGTCTACAGTGGCCACCAATTTGGTCACTGGGCGGGCCAGCTAGGCGATGGTAGAGCCATCAACCTAGGTGCCGTCCGTGACAGCACAGATCTGGAGTGGATACTACAACTCAAAGGCGCCGGCCTCACTCCCTACTCCAGGTCAGCAGATGGCCTAGCGGTACTGCGATCATCGATCCGGGAGCACCTGTGCAGCGAGGCGATGTATCACCTAGGCGTACCGACTACCCGATCTCTATCACTGGCATTGACCGGTGATCAAGTACTGCGAGATATGATGTACGATGGTAATGCTGCCTATGAGCAAGGTGCCGTTGTATGCCGGGTAGCACCGAGCTTTATAAGGTTTGGCAACCTACAGCATCATATGGCCAATAAGGAATACGACCTACTTCAGCGGCTGGCGGACTACGTGATAGACCACCATACCGACATAAAAGCAAGTGGCAAGGATCGCTACCTAGCGCTTTTTGACTGGGTAGTCGATCGTACAATAGACATGGTCGTCCACTGGCAGCGTGTGGGCTTCGTACATGGTGTGATGAATACGGATAACATGTCGATCCTAGGGCTGACGATCGACTACGGTCCCTACGGGTGGCTGGATGACTACGATACGGAGTGGACACCTAATACGACGGATCGACAGGGCAGGCGATACCGCTTTGGCCACCAACCGCAGATCGCCGCATGGAACCTCGTGCAACTCGCTAATGCCCTATACCCCTTAGTAGGAGAAGCCGCACCTTTCGAGGCTATACTGCAGGACTATGGTCAGCGTTTTGGTCAGCGATACCTACGGATGATGCATGATAAGCTGGGCTTTGGCAAGATGACAGACGACACCGTCTCTATGATACAGGGCATGGATCAGCAGCTCATGCTCACGGAGACCGACATGACCATTTTCTATCAGGAGATCGGTCATACAGATTTTTTAAGTTTGAATGATGAGGATGCTCTCGAGCGAGTAAGCAAGGCGTTCTACCTAGAGGATATAGACACCACTATCCTTGACAAATGGACCAAGTGGCTCCAGAAATATCGATCAATATCAAGCAGCGACCACGACAGTGTAGACTCACGGAGTGCTACTATGCAAGCTGCTAATCCTAGATACGTCCTGCGCAACTACATGGCACAGCTAGCTATCGATGCAGCTAACGAAGGCGACTACTCACTGATTACAGACCTCTACACTATGCTCCAGCAGCCCTACACGTATCAGGAGAAGTATGAGAAGTGGTATCAACGCCGACCTGACTGGGCTCGCCACAAGGTCGGATGCTCAATGCTCAGCTGTAGCTCGTGATAATAATATGAGGTCCTCTCCCCAGCAAAGAGTCCGCTACCACGTACTGTAGTGACCGTAAAGCTGGCGTAATCTTTGACATACATATTAATATTTATAATAATATGTCAAGAAAGTACACCGTATACGTCGTCGAATTATCTAAGAAGGTATTTAGCAAAAACTACAAGTTTAGGAATGCTAATCCTCAGTACAATGGCGTGCTAGAGTGTCTCTATGTGGGTATGACTAGTAAGACGGATAAACAACGCCTACAACAGCATCTAACGGGTCAGCGTAGTAAGAAAGGACATAAACTATCCTCCAATATCGTACAGCAGTACGGCCTCTATCTGAGACCTAGCCTATACCGACACCTAGAGCCAAAGACCCGTGCTGAGGCCCTATCCCTAGAGAAAGAACTCACCCTGCAGTTGCGCCGACAGCGCTATGCAGTGTGGTCTAACTAGGGTATGCCTAAACGTATCTATCTGACCTCTATCGAATAACCTGGATGGACTTACTCACTCGCTCGTCACCGGTACGGACAAGCACAGTATAAGTACCTGCTAGTGGTGCTACTAATCTGCAAACTGCCTGGCCACAGGCTTGAGTAGTGATCAACTTACCGTCCTGGCTATACAACTCTACCACAGCGTCTGTGATACCTGCTGGCAGTGCTACATCAAAAGCGCCATCCGTAGGATTGGGAGACAGTACTAGTTCGTCAAGTGGTGCGGTCTCGTTAATACTAACAATGATCACCTCAATATCGATCGTCTCTGTAACCTCGCCACACTTAGAGCTAGCTGTTAGTGTAACTTCATAAGTACCGGGATCAGTAAATGTATGGATCGGCTCCTCCTCTTCGCTCGTGCTACCATCATCAAAGTTCCATAAGAAGCTATCTGCATTATCCGTATCGGCAGTGAAGGCATATCGCTGAGGCTCTACCTCGTCGGCTTCTATATCGTCGATCTCAGGTACAGCACCGACCTCCATTCTAAACAGAATAGACTCCTCACCGAACTCATCGGAGAGGAAGTATCGGCCTGATGCACGGCCATCTCGTGAGTACACTACACTATGTGGGCCTGCGCCTACCGCCTCAGATGGTGTGGCTCTATTGCCAAATGCCCAGCGATGCTCCACATTTTGCAGGTTCGTAGTGGCTTCGAATATAGTGGGTACACCCTCACACGGCTCATCATTATCGGCATTGACAAATGTAGGTACAAGTGGCTCTCTAGTATTGATCGCCCGAGACCTCATGCCCTCTCGACCATCGGTAAAAACTGGACTGACGGCAACCCACCTTCGTCTAGCGACTCCATCTACTGGTATCTCGTAGACGGCAGCATCTACAGTAGCCACTACCTCCATGTACTTATCGATGAGGGCATAGACGTTGTAGGTAGTAGCACCCTCTATTACATCCCATAAAAGGGTATTGCCGTCGGTGCTTAGGCTTAGGTCTTCGACTCTATCAGCGATTACAAACGTCGAATCACCCTCCACTACTTGGCTACCTCTTGTGATTCTGATCTTTGCGTCGTCCACATAGTCGCGACCTGGATTCCAAGATAGCATACGCGTATTACCACTCCTAGAGCCCAAGGTTCTTACGGAGTCATTGCTAAATACGAGATCAACTGTAAATCGCTCGTCATCACCACCTGCATCCCATGTAATGTATGATACGTCACCAGCTGTAAGGTGCTCGCCACCACTTGGGTATAAGATCTCGATGTCATTGCTTATAAACTCCCAAGTGACGTAGGCTCTAGCAGACTCCATGGGTACTCTGTGGCCCGTAATGTTGAGGTCGTATCTGCCGGCCGCAGGGTTGATAATCTCTATTTGCTCCACATTATTGACAGAGTCAACGCCTCTGGTAGCCTCAGCAGCTAGATTACTTACCGCTGGTGTATAGTCCAGTACGAATGGCATGTAAGTCTCACTAGCCCCTACAAGCTCCGTATTAAGGTCATTGATGAGGACATTACTAGTAGTGAATGATTCGGGATCAGGCCAGTAGGTCATTACCTTGACGGCATAAGTATTGTCTGGCACCTCGATGGGGATTACGATCTCATCATCTTGGCTGATCTCTATTTCCACATATTGCTCAGCCTGTAGTGCTCTTACTGCCCTGTAGGCATTAGCTACTCCCCATCCGTAGAGGAAATCTGGACCATGTGCACCAGCATCGTTCGCCGTATTGAGCATGATCGATTTTAATAAGGCTGCGTCACCTACCTCGCCATACTGCTCATCATAGACCTGGTGGAGTATACCCATCACACCGGCTACTACAGGAGCCGCAGCGCTAGTACCGCCGAATACCATATAGTCGAACTCCTCCGCCGTACTTACATGCTGAAAACCATTAGCAGCGATATCTGGCTTAAGTCGACCATCCTGCGTCGGCCCTCTACTACTACTACCTACCACGTTACCGAAAGGGTCTAGGTTAGCCACAGCGATAACATTCTTACCTATCTTATGACCACCTGTGATATTACCCCAGCCAGCACCTGCACCGTAACCACAGTCACTACGACCATCATTACCAGCGGAGAACACGTGCATCAATTGGGGATTATCGTATACCTGCTGGTCTACAGTCCTAGTATTGATCGTGTATCCTCTATTACAGCCATCGCTG
This sequence comes from uncultured Saprospiraceae bacterium, assembly GCA_964389475.1. Lineage (GTDB taxonomy): Bacteria > Bacteroidota > Bacteroidia > Chitinophagales > Saprospiraceae > CAYMFD01. Next base: position 12,097 of record CAYMFD010000007.1, on the reverse strand, counting down.
TAGCTAGAGTTGGTAACACGAATATCATCCGCATCTACGAGCTCCATCGTCTCGTCCATAAACGAAGAAACATAGTCGATAACCCAAAAGTCAGACCCGTAAGCCATGCCTGTAAACTCAGGATCTAGGTTACCAGCTCCTGTCATAATACCGGCAACACCGTCTCCATGATCGCCTCGCGAGCCACCGGAGAAGTCCTGATTCATCCGTCCTGCAAAATCAATATGATCGAATACCGCACCATCATCTCTGACCATGAGATTGACCCCACTGCCATTAAAATCAAGGCCCAGGCCATTGACAGGTGATAGCTTATTGACACGGTGTAGGTTGCGACCTAGGCGATCTTCCTTGACGGGTGGCGGCGGTACAAGCTCCACGGCTAGTAGGTACGGCGCTGCTGCCAGGGCATCGAGTTCGCCAAGAGGTATTGCCAGTGTCAGGAACGGTGATCCCTCTCGCGACTCTAGCACCTTGTAACCAGCTTTCTCCACTTTACGGATCACCCTTTGGTGACCTACCTCCTCGATATAATGTACAGCAACTAGAATATCGGCACCATCTCTGGCGTATTCGGGTATGGCCTCTTTGTCAATCGTCATTTTTTGAGATACTTCTAGGGCTGCAACATCTTGTACATCGAGACCTACAAATCGTGTAGAAAGGTCTGATACGGCTGGTAGCGATGCGAGGTAAGTCTTATCGCCTCGGTAACCTAGCAACCTTATATCTGCGCTAGCTAGTCGCTTATGATCTGCAGCACTCAAATTACTATCAAAAGAGAGCAATTGATATACACGTCCATCGACTACTTCACTCGGTGTGTACTGAAAATCTGACTGGGCACACAGCGTAAAAAAGGCTAAGGACAAAAAGCTAAGTAGCAAAACTCTCATGTAAAATGGATTGGTTAGTTATTCTCGGATAGCAATAATAGGCTATTGAAAGACAACAGCCGACACAAATTTTAAGTTTTGCCCTCAACGGACAATAACTACTACAATTCTGTGAAAATCAGGATACTTTAGTAAATCACCCCTGCGATACATGCCGTAAAGAAACTCGCGATCGTACCTGCTATCAGTGCCTTGACACCTAGCTCTGTGATATTCTTTCGCTGGCCCGGAGCGATGGCACCGATGCCTCCCACTTGTATACCTATACTAGCAAGATTAGCAAATCCGCAAAGAGCATAGGTTGCAATGATAAGCGACTTGTCCTGTAATATGATGCCACTCTCCTTAAGAGCCTGAAGCTCGGCATAGGCGATAAACTCATTGATAACGGTCTTCTGCCCGAGCAGCTGGCCTACGATGAGCATATCCTGTACCTCTACCCCGAGTAGCCAAGCCACTGGAGAGAAGAGTACGCCTAGCACAAACGTAAAGTCAAAGCCTTGAAACCGCTGATCTGTCCATGCGGCTACCCACTCGTTGAGCCCGCCTATCCGGCCTACGGTCTCTGTAAGCGCAAAGTTAGCAAGGGCTACTAGCGATGTGAATACCAGTAGCATGACACCTACGTTAACAGCTAGTTTGAGGCCATCTGTCGTACCTATCGATATGGCGTCTAGGAGGTTGTGTGATGTAGACTCGGTCATCTCGAGGTGACGGTCTAGCTCTTTGTCACGTCGCTCTGGCACGAGTATCTTGGCTGCTACTATGGCAGCTGGTGCAGAGATGAGAGACGCAGTCAGTAGGTGCTTAGCAAAGTAAACTCGCATCACTGGATCGTCACCACCTAGAAACCCGATATATGCGGCAAAGACCCCTCCTGCGATCGTCGCCATGCCCCCCGTCATCAGACACATGATCTCTGACTTGGTCATTTTCTCTAGGTAAGGCTTAACCACCAGAGGTGCTTCTGTCTGGCCTATAAATACATTAGCTGCGGCGGCGAGGCTCTCCGGACCCGATAGACCCAGCGTCTTGCTCATGACCCACGCCATACCATAAACGACCTTTTGTAGTATACCGTAATAGTATAGAATGGCAGACAAAGCCGAGAAAAACACAATCGTCGGTAGTACCTGGAAAGCAAAGATGTACCCAAAACTATCCATGTCTACCACCAGCCCACCGAAGAGGAACTCTGCGCCACTACCAGCGAATCGGAGTATCCGCTCAAAACCCTTGGCCGTGTAGTCAAAGAGACTATTAATAAAAGGAACCTTAAGGAGAAGGATCGCCAAAACGACCTGCAAGCCAAGGCCGTAAAAGACTTGACGCCACTTAATACCTTTGCGATCACTGCTGAGCAGGTAGCACACAAACAACATAACGGCTATCCCAAATGCAGCTCTAATAAGGTCGATCAAAAAGTCCATAGGCGAGGTAGTAGCCCGCAAAATAGGTAATTGCATTAGTAGGTCACATAAAATACCGCATTCAATACCTCCTTCTCTTGTTAATTACTCCGATAGTCCTACTATCTTGGCGGCATGAAATACCCTTACGTAGTAGGCATCTCTGGTGGCAGTGGATCTGGAAAAACCACATTCATCGAAAGATTAAAAAAAGACTTTACGGACCAAGAAGTCTGCATAGTAAGCATGGATAACTACTATCATCCACGCGAAGAGCAGGAGATCGACGAAAACGGCATACGTAACTTTGATAGGCCAGAGAGCATCGATAGCGAAGCACTGTACCATGATCTAAAGCGGCTGATCGGTGGCGAGGGTTTTGACAGACTAGAGTACACTTTTAACAATGCTGCTGCCGAGCCAGCAACGATACACTACTACCCTGCCAAGGTGATCATTGTAGAAGGTCTCTTTCTATTTCACTTTGATAAGATATCGGACCTACTAAACCTCAAACTACTCATCCACGCAGATAATGTCAAAAAGCTGATCAGAAGGGTCAAGCGTGACAACAAGGAACGCAACTACCCGCTCGATGACGTATTATATAGATATGAACATCATGTGCTGCCTAGCTACAATGCTTACATAGCACCGCATGCCGATACGGTTGATATCGTCATCAATAATAATCACAACTTTGATGCTGCCATAGCCATGCTTACGGGCTATATCAGGAGTCTGGTCTCCTAGGTATGAAAAGAGGTAATCCGCACAGGTACACCCCACATGGCTAGTGTTGCCGCATCCTTTAAGATTGTTACGATACACCGGACCGAAGTACCGTCAGCCTTGTACTGCTGAGGCATGTTGACTGGATAGTATTGCTGGCCATCCTCTGCGATGATGCCGTAGAATCCGCCTTCGAGGGCTATATACTTTACCTTGCCTATGATCTGCATTAGGCGTAAGATTTAGATCTCTCGTGCTTGAGTACTCGCTCGATATTACGATTGATAGATAAGTTACCCTCTCTGAGCGACTGCAGCTCGGCTCGCACCTGGGCGATCTCGTCGTACAGCGAATCTCGCTGACTAGATGGTGATGAAGAGAAGCTGCTGATCTTAACGTTGACATGCCAGATCTCACTGACCTCGTTGATATCTACGACGCGGGCGGGGTAGAAATCATTATCACTATGAAGGTGTAGCGTCCTGTCCTCGACGATACGATTGATCACACGCTTGACCAATACATCACCCTGGACGATGACGACATAAACCTCGCCATCCCTCATCGATGTCTTCCAGTACTGCTGCTCCATCTGGCTACATACGACCTTCTCACCCGTATAAAGTGTGGGCTCCATACTATCGCCAGACACATCAAAGCAGCGGTGGACACCGTGCTTATACTTTGCCTCTGGTAGCGAAAAAGTGGGTAGCTCTTGCAGGTATACAGGATCTCTAAACTGATCGCCATATCCTGCTGCTGCACTTACGGGCACATAAGTGATGCGTCCGCAATCCTCGACATCCTCCGTATCAACCTCTTGGTCGATGAACATGGAACCCTGACCTAGGCACAGGTAGTTTGCATTGACCTGATAGCGAGAGGCGAGCTTACGTACGAGGTCTAGCGTCACATTACGCTTACCCTTGACGATGAGATCCATTGACTGAGGTGCTATGTCTAGCGATATAGCAAACTGTCGTACTGATTTAATCTTTCCTTGGTCTTTGAGGGTGGTGTATACTTTCTCAAAGTGGGTGTAAATGACAGATTGCATGGGTTCTAATGTTGTGTCTGGCTCCAAAAATACACAAACACATTACTTCAATCAATAATATGTTGTTCCTTTTTATCCCAAAGAGTGAAATTGATGCATCAAGAATACCTATCATCGCATATAAATGACGACGAGAGCAATGGATATGAAGAAGCAATATGCCCTAATGATGGTGGCGATACTATGTTGGATAGGTTGCGGCACGGACAACATAGTCGAGATAGAAATCGACGCAGAGACGGAGGTTGAGATCCCTCACCACCCTCTCGCTGCCGTGGGTGTAGCCAATGATGCCACCGTAAATATCAATTGCGTAGAACTTGCCTATCCCTTTATGATGAAGATAGATGGCAGCATCACTTTGGTCAATAATATGGATGAGTTCATCGCTGCTCAAAACGACTACACAACGGGGCTAGATTTCGAATATCCCATTGTAACCACAGATGAAGAGGTCGTCACTAGCCCACTAGACCTAGCAGATAGGTATGCTGACTGCCTACCTTCTAAGGGGTGGGCCTCTGGTGATCTACCCTACTTCGACATCGACAATACGACCAGCTGTCTAGAACTCACCTTACCCGTGACCCTACAAGCGAGTACAGGCAGTAAGACCTTTGATACACACACAGATGTTATTATCGCCCTTACGGAGTCAACGTACTATTTCACATTTCCACTGGGCTTAGAGAATGCTGATGGCCAGCGTGGTCTTATTCACAATACGGACGAGCTCTTTACGGCCTTAAATGCCTGCCACAGCGTAAGTAGCCCTGATCTTTCTAATGTTGACATCTACCGCCCCACGGCCTGCTATGATATCGTATATCCTCAGGCTTTTGTCGGTGCTGATGGTGCTGAGCACACTGTTAATGACCAAGACATGTACTGCGCCGGCTCGATCAAGGGAGACCTAGTCACATGGACCTACCCTTTTAATCTGACAGATGACGCCTCCCGAGAGATAGCCGTAGCCCACAGTGTAGCGTGGCCAGGTATCAAAGCCGCCTGTAAGTCAGGTCTCGACGGCGACTATATCTACCAATTACTACGAAGAAGCTCTGACTACGACGCCACTAGTGGTTGTCACAAGCTGATCTATCCGGTAACGCTGAGACAACAAGATGGCGAGGTCGACTACCTCTATGACGCTAATGACGTGCGAGCGGTAGTGGATGCGTGGACCAGCACAGCACCATACCACGACTGCAACTACCCGTTCAGCATAGTGCATAATGCGGATGAGGTAATTCTCAGTAGCTATAGCGACTTACTACACTACATGGTTACCTGCCAATAAATAACTATTTCATCATGATCCTGTTACAACTGTAAGTGGTAAAACAATCTGACATACAATCCTGCCTCGATGGCAATCGCCGTGCTCATAAGACGATCTATGAGGCGACGGTCGCTTTGAGTTATAGTATCGCCAGACGCTACCTACCCAGTGATGCGGATCAAGCCGATGCTATACAGGAGGCTTATGCCAAGGTTTTTGGTAAAATGCACATGTATGATAGCGAGCGAGGTTCATTTAATGGATGGTTAGGTCAGATCGTGGTTAATGAGTGTCTCATGCACCTGCGGCGAAGTAAAAAACTGTCACGACTAGTACCTCTCGATCAGCCCATAGACAGACCTGACGACATAGAAGAGCCGCTAGAGCACCTCACCAGAAGTGACGTGGATCGATTGCTACAGGTCATGCCAAGTGGTTATCGTGTCGTATTTATGCTCTACGTGATCGACGGATATAGTCACAGCGAGATAGGCCAGCAGATCGGCATCTCACCAGACACCAGCAGATCGCAGCTGAGCAGAGCCAAACGATGGATGCGTAAGCACCTAGTCTCCCACCCAATTATCACTGAGTATGGACAGTACTGATAAACATATCAAAGATCTATATAATGACGTAGATGGTGCTGTACCAGATCATCTATCATGGGACAAGATGCAGTCAGGCATCTATGATCGCATGCCTGGCCGCAAGCGAAGAATCAGCCCTGTTCTCTGGACAATACTGGGCATATCGATAGGCCTCGCCTTATCTGGTCTATTCTACCTAGGCGGCTCTACTACCCCTGAGCTAGCTGCTAATTATAGTACATCTCCTCCAGCGGTGAGCAGTGTCAACACTACACAGAATAAGCAAAGCAACGCAAGCTTCACCAGTGCATTGACGGCAAGCCCTTCAGTATCTGCGAGGACAAAAAATAGGCCCGCACTCAACATAAGCCCAAGTGAAGCGAGATCAACAACATCGACGACAGCCACTAAGGCACCATCAAGCGCAGCTAGCAGCATAAAAACGGCCACTGCATACAATACATCTGAGACATTAAGTGAGAGAGTTAGCACATCTGCTATGCCATCTCGTACTGCACAAAGCACAAGTGAGAGTCTTGCCACCACGACCTATGACAAAACAGAGAAAGTACAAAGGTTAGTACCCAAAAGTACGTCAACAGGTACAACGGCACTGTTGTCTAGGGGTCTTGAAGCACCAGTAACTCAATCGCCACGACTCCTAGTTGCGGATCTTCCTAACTATGAGAGATGGATAACACCCAATAAAGCAGCTAATACCCTCTGGCGTATAAGTGCTGTAACGGGTAGTAACTATAGCTCAGACCGCTACAGCAACTACTCTAGCATGCAGAGTACGACGTCAGGACTCTGGGGACAGCAAGCGGGTATAGTAGCCGCCCGACCTATAGGCAAAGGTCCTTTGTATCTCGAAGTAGGTATCCTAGTGGGTCAGTACAACCAGCGAGTGCAGCATGAGGGCATAGATAAGATCATGATCGACACCTCGATGATGATCACCTCTGTCAATAGCCTCACAGGCCAGACGATCGCACAGAGATCTGTAGACACTACCATGCAGGTTTCTCGCAGTCGAGGACTCAACTATACCAATACTGCGCAGCGACTGCACCTACGTGCCAGCCTCGGCTATACCGTCAGCCTGACTAGAAAGTGGCAAGCCCACTTAGGTCTAGGTATGCAGGTCAGCCGTACTATTAGTCAGTCAGGCTACTATATAGATGATGCTCGAGAGTATCGATTCGCAGGTCAGCAAAGGCCACTTTATACAAGGTGGTCTTCTGAAATCATCCCGAGCCTAGCTGTAGAGTACAACATGACAAAGCGGTATGCCCTATACCTCGGCGTCAACTCCGGCGTTGGTATTACCAATGCAACAGCCATCGAGGATGCCCACTTACGATTACGATCTGTGGGGCTCAATGCTGGAGTGACTATGCGTCTGTAGTTGAGCACAGCAAAAGCAAGCATTAACTACTTACCCCAAACCATACTGGGACACGTACCTTTACGTCTTATGATCACACCAGTAGACATACTCGCCATAGGCGTACATCCAGATGACATAGAGTTGAGCTGTAGCGGCACACTACTCAAGCATAAAGCACTGGGATACAGTGTGGGCATCTGTGACCTTACTCAAGGAGAACTCGGTAGTAGGGGTAGCGCCGAGCTGCGACTGCAGGAGGCCGAACGAGCACGCATCATACTAGGCGGCGAATGGCGAGTCAACCTAGGTATGGCCGATGGGTTCTTCACTATAGATCAGAATCATACTCGCAAGGTAATCGAAGTGATCAGAGCCGCTCAACCAAAGATCATACTAGCTAATGCTCCACTAGACCGCCATCCCGACCATGGACGAGCGGCTAAACTCGTTGCCGAGGCTGCCTTTTACAGCGGGCTCCTCAAGATCGAGACCACCTACAAAGGGCTGGCCCAGACCAAATACCGACCAGAGGCCGTCTATCACTACGTACAAGATCGTAATATTGACTACGACTTCGTGGTAGATATCACAGAGCACATGGAGCATAAGATGCGGTCGATTAAAGCCTACAGCTCACAGTTTGATGCCAAAGAAGGAGACGGGCCTAGCACACCAATATCGGGGAGTGACTTCATGGCCTACATGTACGCTAAAAACAGGGCTTACGGACGCGATATTGGGGCGACTTATGCGGAGGCCTTTGTGACTAATAGAGATCTCGGTGTAGGCAATTTGTTTAATCTGAGATAGTCGAGCACCCGTCACAGCACCTCCTCTCGCTCATACTTGATATGGCCGCGGTACTTCTTAAAAGGAATACGTAGAAGGCTAGCGATACGACCTGCCTCCTGTGGCTCCATATGGGTATCAACGCCGTAACGGAGCTTAGCATTATCGACCTCAATGTAGGTGCCAAATAGCCTGTCCCATATGGAGAAAATATTACCGTAGTTCATATCACTATACGGCTGGCGATAGTGGTGATGCACTCTATGCATATTAGGTGTACACAAGACCCACGATAGGGCTCGATCGACTGCTGTTGGCATTTTCATATTGCTATGATTCCACTGTGTCATTACGACACTGGCACTCTGGTAGACGAAAATCAACCAAATGGGAGCTCCTGCAATCACAACGCCTAGGGTGGTAAATGCTACCCGTATGATGCTCTCGCCCGGGTGATGCCGATTAGCCGTGGTCGTATCGACATGCTGGTCGGTATGGTGTATCAGGTGAAACTGCCACATCCACGGCACATGGTGCTCGACCCAATGTACCAGCCAACTACTGATAAAATCCATCACCAGTAAACCGACGATAAGTGCTGCCCACAGTGGAAGATCTAACCAGTGCAGTACACCGAACTCCGCCTTATATACCCACGAGGCTGCCCCCACCAGTATAAAGGCCAAGGCAAAATTGACAACGATGGTCGTCAATGTAAAGAACACATTTTGAAGGGTATGCCGCTTACGGTTGTAGGCTATCTCAAACAAGGGTACCGCCTGCTCTATCAAAAAGAAGAACGTCAAACCACCGACCAGTAGAAGGGTACGGTGCAGTGTAGGCATGTCGCTAAAATATGTCGTGATCGTCTCCATGGCAATGTCGTTTAGGATAGGGTTAAGATAGCTAATCCGAGCGGAGCTACCACAAGCTTTTGTTAGATAAGGTGTAAGACTGCGCAGCACATCGGTCACCTCGTCACTCCCTACCGCTACCTGCAATAGCTAGCAAAACCCTAGCTACTCCGACAAATTGCCCTATTTTGGCAGCCAAAGCAATCTCAAATGGCAAAGCGCAAACTCGCACTACACTGGCAGATACTCATAGGTATGGTGGCTGGCGTGATATTCGGACTGATCATGTCATCGATGGGTACGACAACCTTCGTGAGTGACTGGATCAAACCGATAGGTACTATATTTATCAATCTCCTCAAGCTCCTCGCCATACCGCTCATCATCGCTAGCCTCGTTAAAGGGATCAGCGACCTACAAGACATTAGTAAGTTCTCTACGATAGGCCTACGTACGATCGTCATCTACGTCATGACGACGGTCATAGCGATATCTATAGGTCTCGCGGTGGTCAACATCCTACAGCCTGGCAATAGTCTCAGTGCCGAGACCGTAGCGGAGCTTACCTCTACCTACACGGCCGATGCCTCTGGCAAGGTGTCGTCTGCCACAGCACAGAAGAGCAAGGGGCCACTGCAGTTTGTCGTAGATATTGTGCCTCAAAATATATTCGCCGCTGCATCTAGCAATGGCAATATGCTCCAGGTCATATTCTTTGTCATCTTCTTAGGTATCAGTCTACTGCTCGTGCCTAGTGAGCAGGCGAGACCACTCAAGGAGTTCTTCGACAGTCTCAATGAGGTGGTTCTCAAGATGGTAGACCTCATCATGCTAATGGCCCCATACGCCGTATTTGCACTGCTGGCGGCACTCGTTGCCGAGACGACTAATCCTGACCTATTCGTCGCTCTAGGCTACTACGCCATGGCCGTGACGATCGGGCTCTTGCTCATGATCGGTGTCTACTTGATAGCCGTCAAAGTATTTACGGGCCGGTCACCAGGATCATTCCTAAAGGGTATCTCACCTGCGCAGTTACTAGCCTTTAGCACGAGCAGTAGTGCCGCCACTCTACCCGTAACGATGGAGCGAGTAGAGGAGCACCTAGGCGTGGAGAAAGAAGTGACGTCCTTCGTCTGTCCTGTGGGGGCAACGATCAATATGGATGGTACCAGCCTCTACCAGGCGGTGGCGGCAGTGTTTATATGTCAGGCCTTAGACTTCGACTTAACGATGGGTCAGCAGCTGAGCATCATTCTTACCGCACTCATGGCATCTATTGGTTCGGCCGCGGTACCGGGGGCTGGTATGGTCATGCTAGTCATCGTCCTAGAGTCGGTAGGCCTCCCTGCTGACAAGCTTGCCGTGGGTCTGGCACTAATTTTCGCAGTAGATAGACCGCTCGATATGCTACGTACGACCGTCAATGTCACAGGCGATGCTACTGTAGCCATGCTAGTGGGCAATAGTGTGGGCAAGTTGCATGCACCCAAGGTTAAAGACTGGGACGACTACAAGGAGAACTTCTAGGTATCAGGCAACGAGTTGTGGATGTATGAGAACAGCGACTACAACCATCGTCAGAATGAGTATGATAGATGTGAATGATGGCACTAGCTTAAGAGTAAAAACCGAGCGATATACACATTCACAAAGTAAGAGATGTCAATTGTTCCTACGATAACCCATAGGCACATAAAGCACAATCATTGTTACCTCTGGCTGAACATCTCCACCCATGTAACAGTAGTATACATAGGTGATTGGCGTCACCACCTCTCAACACAAAAGCAAAATCATGGAAATAATCACCGACCTAAAAAACCAAGTACTCAGTTACTACGATAGCCTCATCGCTATCATCCCCAAGCTCCTCGTAGCTATCATCCTCACGACCGTCTTCTTGACGATTATGGGGTGGATAAGGCGCAAGGTCACTAAATATCTCAAGAGTAGGGCAGATGACACTCTGCTCCCCAGCTTTATGAGCGACATATTTAAGATCGTCAATATCTTTCTTGGTACTATCCTCTTTCTATATGTGATCGGCCAGATAGCCGTGGCGAGCAGTATCCTAGGTGCAGCAGGTGTGTCTGCCTTCGTGATAGGTTTTGCCTTTAGGGACCTTGGCGAAAACTTCCTAGCCGGGATCATCATGGCCTTTGACCGCCCATTTAGAGTAGGTGATACCGTTAAGTCACAGGATGTAGAAGGCTCCATCATAGAGATGAATCTACGGGAAACCCATATCAAGACCTTTGATGGGAAGGACGTCTACGTCCCTAATGGTCAGATACTCAAAAACCCGCTATACAACTACACGATAGATGGGTTTATGCGGCGGTCCTTTACAGTAGGTCTAGACTACGGCAGTGATGTAGAGCGAGCCCGCAAGCTCATCTTAGAGGCCCTGACAGGTACGCCAGGCGTACTGACCACGACGAAGAAACCCTTTTGTATGGTATCCGCTTTTGCGGCGAGTTCGATAACGATTACAGTACAGTTTTGGATCAACACCTTCGACAGAACCTACGGCAGTGCAGAAGTGCATTCGCAAGCCATGAACAATGTGTTGCAAATACTTACTGATAATGCCTTTAACATGCCAGGAGACGTAATCGAATTGAAAAACTATAAGGATCAGCCACTACAGTCCTCTAGTAGTTAGCACTCCCACATTGTCTTTGTCAGAAAACTAAGGCATTAGGCATCCTAGAAACTGTAACCGGCTTTCAAAACAAAATGAGCAGGTGTATCAATCGTCAAGCCAACAGTAAAACGGGCACAGCTTAAGAATAGACCCGTAGAAACTCCTCGGCCGAGAACTTTATCGACCTGAGACCCATCCATTGATTCAGTAACGTAATTAACTCCCAAAAGAAAATTGACGAATAAGCGGTTGCGCTTGTCTTCTCCATTAAGGTAAAGTCTTGCACCAAGTAGCGCATTGATCGCATTTGTAGTATTCGTTTCACCTGTCAGGAAGGCAGAATTGACCCGACTGTAGATATAAGAAAGCTGCCCTTCTGCGGATATCCTGCTAGTAAGTCGTACAGACGGATTGACGCCGATATGAAGGCCTACACCATTGTCCAGAA